>NZ_JALQCK010000013.1:0-193515 GCF_030464835.1 Paraburkholderia sp. WS6 | reverse complement strand
CCGATGATAGTGCGGATTCCCGTGTGAAAGTAGGTAATCGTCAGGCTCCCCTGCAAGACCAGAAACCCCACCCCACAAAGGTGGGGTTTCTGCGTTTACGCGGCACAAAAAACAGGCGCAGAAAACATCGCCGCCGTGAGACCCTGTCCGGTGCGGCTCCTGTTCTTCCGGTGTCACTCCTTCCCGATCCGCAGCGCGTTCGCGTACCCCGTCAACTAGATAAGCACGTCCAACGTTAGTAGCGCCGCGTGTTGACATAAGTGCAACTGCAGCGACGGCCGAAGCATAAGCGGTCACCCAGACCTAATCAGCCGCTTTATTTCTCCTGTGCCAGAAATCGCTGCGCCAGCCGAACCCAATACGTCGAGCCGATTGGCAATAGCTCGTCGTTGAAGTCATAGCTCGCGTTATGCAGCATGCAAGGCCCGGCACCATGTCCTGAGTCCCGGTGCCCACCGTCGCCGTTACCGAGAAATGCGTAACAGCCCGGCTTCGCCAGCAGCATGAATGAAAAATCCTCGGCGCCCATCGTCGGTTCGACCGCGTCATCGACATTTTCCGCGCCGACAATTTCCTTCATGACCGCCGCCGCGAAGCGGGTCTCTTCGCTACTGTTGATGGTCGGCGGGTAGTTTCGATGGAAGTGGATATCGACCGAACAATCGTAAGCCTCGGCCGTGCTCTGGGCGATCTTGCGCATGCGTGTTTCGATCAGATCGAGCGTTTCGGTGGTAAACGTGCGCACGGTCCCTGCGATCCACGCATTGTCCGGGACGACATTGAGGGCGTCGCCGGCGTGAATCTGGGTGATCGACAACACGGCGGTATCGAGCGGTTTCTTGTTTCGCGTGATGATGCTTTGCAGCCCGCTCGCAATCTGAACCGCGGTGAACACGGGGTCGCGTCCGTTGTGCGGCAGTGCCGCGTGTGAACCCACGCCTTTGATTTCAATGCGAAATTCGTTGCTGGACGCCATGATCGGGCCTTCGGTCACGCCGAAGTGGCCTGACGGCATGCCCGGCCAGTTGTGAATGCCGAAGACTGCATCGACCGGAAACTTCGTAAACAGGCCATCGTCGATCATTGCCTGTGCGCCGGCACCGCCTTCTTCTGCCGGTTGAAAGATGAATACGATCGTGCCGTCAAATTCTCCGTGCTTGGCCAGATGCCGCGCCGCGCCAAGCAGCATCGCAGTATGTCCGTCATGGCCGCACGCGTGCATTTTGCCGTCGTTCTGCGAGCGATGGTCGAAGCTGTTTAGCTCCTGAATCGGCAACGCGTCCATGTCTGCGCGCAGTCCGATCGAGCGCGATCCGTTGCCGCGCTTCAGTACGCCGACTACGCCCGTTTTGCCCAATCCGCGATGAGTTTCGATGCCCCAAGACTCCAGTGTCCTGGCAACCAGATCCGCTGTTGCTGTTTCTTCGTAACGCAACTCGGGGTGGGCATGAATCGTTCGTCGAAGGGTTTGAATTTCGCCGTGAGCGGCCTGAATTTCAGGGATCAGTTTCATGATGGTGCGCTTGTGCTTTGCTTTGCGTGGAATCGCTCGGGGCCGTATTGCCCGGGCACGTTGATAACCGATTCTACGCCGAAGGCGTTTTTGGCGGCACCATGCAGGTCAACGGGCCACGGAAGTAATAAAATTCGGGATTGCCCCGCCGCTTAACACTCCCCTGGACGGATCGCCGATGAATGCTCCGACTGAATTCGCCCGCGCGGTGTGCCCGCACGATTGCCCTGATACCTGCGCGATGCGCGTGACCGTCGAAGGCGGACGGGCGATCAAGGTCGTTGGCGATCCCGATCACCCGCCGACTCAAGGCGCGCTATGTACCAAGGTCAGCCGCTATGCCGAGCGGGTGCACCATCCGCATCGGTTGACGACCCCGATGAAGCGCGTCGGCCGCAAAGGCGAAGGCCGTTTTGAGCCGATTAGTTGGGATGAGGCGTTCGAGTTGGCCGCAGCACGCCTGTCGGAGATCGCAAACCGTGTGCCCGAAGCCATCATGCCCTACAGCTACGCCGGTACGATGGGCCTGGTTCAAGGCGACAGCATTGCGCAACGGTTCTTTCACAAACTCGGCGCATCGCAGTTAGACCGCACGATTTGTGCCGCCGCCGGTGCGGCGGGGCTGAAATACACCTACGGCGCCGGCATTGGCATGCTCACCGAGTTTTTCGGCGAAAGCGAAGTCATCCTGATCTGGGGCTCGAATCCCATTGCGTCAAACCTGCACTTCTGGACACGCGCCCAGGAAGCCAAGCGTCGCGGCGCAAGGCTGATCGCGATCGATCCGTACCGGTCGCTGACGGCGGAAAAATGCCACCAGCACATTGCACTGAAACCGGGAACCGACGGCGCTTTGGCGCTCGGCATGATGAACGTGTTGATCACGGAGAATCTTCTCGATCATGCCTACATCGCGGCTCATACCTTGGGCTTTGCTGAACTGAAGGTCCGCGCGCTCAGTTATCCGCCATCACGTGCTGCTCAAATCTGCGGTGTCGACGAGCAGGTGATCGTCGATCTTGCGCGCCTTTACGGCAGCACGAAAAAGGCCGCGATCCGGATGAACTATGGCCTGCAGCGGGTGCGTGGCGGCGGTAACGCTGTGCGCGCAATCGCCTGCTTACCTTCGCTGACAGGTGCATGGCGCGAGCGGGCGGGTGGTGTGTTGCTGTCTTCGGGCGGATGGGCGCCAGTGGACTCGCACGCGTTGCAGCGCCCGGACCTGATGCCGGGCTGGCCCGCCAGGACTTCGCGCGTCATCAATATGAACGCAATTGGCGACGCGTTGCTGCATCCGGGCGATGCCACGTTCGGCCCGAAAGTTGAGGCGATCATCGTCTATAACTCGAATCCTGTTGCGGTCGCGCCGGACTCGGAACGGGTCGCCGCAGGTTTTGCACGCGAAGACCTGTTCACGATCGTCCTCGAGCACTTTCAGACCGACACCGCGGACTACGCCGATCTGCTTTTGCCTGCCACGACGCAGTTGGAGCATCTCGACGTGCACAAGTCGTACGGACACACCCACGTGATGGCCAACTTGCCGGCGATCGCGCCGGTCGGCGATGCACGCCCGAACACGGAAATCTTTCGCGGCCTGGCGCGCCACATGGGCCTGCAGGAACCGGCGCTTTACGAGAGTGACGACGCTATCGCGCAGTCTGCTTTCCGCTGGAACGACAAAACGCTGGAAGGCGTGACCTGGGACTCGATAAAGAAGACCGGCTGGGCAGCGCTGAATCTGCCTGACGCGCCATTCGCAGAGGGCGGCTTTCGCACGCCGTCCGGTAAATGCGAGTTCTTCAGCGAGCGCCTCGCGCAGCAAGGGCTCGATCCGTTGCCCGACTACCTGCCGCCTTACGAATCCGAAGACGGTGCGCCTGAGCTCGCCGCTCGTTACCCGCTTGCGATGATCTCGCCGCCTGCCCGTAACTTCCTGAACAGCACCTTCGTCAACATCGAAAGCCTGCGCTCGACAGAAGGCGAGCCGCACCTGGACATCCATCCGTCCGACGCGCAGCAGCGAAACATCGCCGACGGTGACCAGGTGCGCATATTCAACGATCGTGGCGCGATGCAGGCGCGCGCCCGTGTCACCGACAAGACGCGTAAAGGGCTCGTGGTCGGCCTGTCAATCTGGTGGAAGAAGCTCGCGCCTGACGGCTGCAACGCCAATCAGGTCACCAGCCAGGCGCTCACCGATCTGGGTGGATCAGCCACGTTCTACGACTGCCTCGTCGAAGTCGAACGCGCCTGAAAACACGTTCAAAAATCCCGCTGCAACGGCTCTTAACGGGTTCGAGGTTGCAGTCTAACCTGGCCGCTTTTCACGAATAACACAGGGATGCCCATGCTACGATGCGTTTTTAGCACGACCATTCGAAAATAAAGGAGGAGACGCTGCATGGACAAAATCTGGCTGAAATCTTATCCACCCGGCGTTCCCGCAGAGATTGACCCGACTCGCTATTCGTCCGTCGCCGAACTGCTCGAAGAAGCGTTCCGTGATCACCGCGCCAAACCGGCGTTCGTCTGCATGGGCAAGGAGATCAGCTACGGCGAGCTCGACACGCTCTCGCGCAAGCTGGCCGCGTGGTTTCAGTCGAAGGGCCTCGCCCGCGGCGCGCGCATTGCGATCATGATGCCGAACGTGCTGCAATATCCTGTCGCGATTGCGGCGATCTTGCGCGCGGGCTACGTTGTAGTGAATGTGAACCCGCTCTACACCCCGCGGGAGCTCGAGCATCAGCTCAAGGACAGCGGCGCGGAAGCGATCATCCTGCTCGAGAACTTCGCTGTCACGCTGCAGGCGATCGTGCGTAATACGTCGGTCAAGCACGTCGTCGTCGCAGCAATGGGCGATCTGATGGGCATAAAGGGCACGCTGGTGAACTTCGTCGTGCGGCGCGTGAAGAAGATGGTGCCGGCGTGGAGTCTGCCGGGTCACGTCAAATTCAACAACGCGATCGCCGAGGGTAGCCGTCAGAATTTCAAGCCGATCCAGCAAGGTCCGGACGACGTCGCGTTTCTCCAGTACACGGGCGGCACAACCGGCGTGGCCAAGGGCGCGACGCTTTTGCATCGGAATCTGATCGCCAACGTGCTGCAGTCGGAAATCTGGCTCGATCCGGTTCGCGCTAATCGCAAGGACATCGATCAGTTCGTCACGGTTGTTGCGTTGCCGCTTTATCACGTCTTTGCGCTGACGGTCTGCGGGCTGTTGACGATCCGTACTGGCGGCCTCGGCGTGCTGATTCCGAATCCGCGCGATATCCCCGGCATGATCAAGGCGCTCGAAGGCTATCCGATCACGACGATTCCCGCCGTCAACACGCTGTACAACGCGATGTTGAACAGCCCGGACTTCCACAAACTCGATTTTTCGAAGCTGATCGCGGCAAATGGCGGCGGTATGGCGGTGCAGGAAGCGGTCGCCAAGCGCTGGTTCGAGCATACGCACACGCCGATCATCGAGGGCTACGGTCTGTCGGAGACCTCGCCGTGCGTCACCTGCAATCCGGTCACCGTCACGGAATATAGCGGTACGATCGGTTTGCCGCTGCCGTCGACGGAAATCTCGATTCGCGACGACGAAGGCAACGAGGTGCCGCTCGGCCAGCCGGGAGAAATCTGCATCCGCGGGCCGCAGGTGATGGCGGGTTACTGGAACCGTCCGGACGAAACGGCCAAGGTCATGACGCCGGATGGCTTCTTCAAATCGGGCGATGTCGGCTTGATGAACGAAAATGGCTTCGTCAAGATCGTCGATCGGAAGAAGGACATGATTCTGGTCTCCGGCTTCAACGTCTATCCGAACGAGATTGAGGACGTGGTTGCCAAGCTGCCGGGCGTGTTCGAAGTCGCCGCGGTCGGTGTGCCGGATCAGCATTCAGGCGAAGCGGTGAAGCTGTTTGTCGTGAAGAAGGACCAGGCGCTCACCGATGCGGACATCTTCGCGTATTGCAAACAGCAATTGACCGGCTACAAGCGGCCGAAGATCGTCGAATTCCGGACTGAACTGCCCAAGAGCAATGTCGGCAAGATTCTGCGTCGCGAGTTGCGCGACGGCCGGGCGTAAGCGCATCAGGCCCATCGGCCCGACCAAAGCGGGCGCGAAGTAAAGCATTGCACGAAAGAAAGAGAAAGGCCCGACAGACGGAAGTCTGCCGGGCCTTTCTTTTTGGCATGTTGCCTCCACGCCAACCAAGTCCGATCTGCGCGGGTGCGCGGCCATAAAAAAAGGCGCCCGAAGGCGCCTTTGAGGCAAACTGCTTTATTACGACTTATTAGAACTTGTGGCGGATACCGATGCGAGCCGTGAACTGGTTCTGGTTCGCCGACGGGGTGATGCTGGCGATGGATGCAGTTGCAGGAGTCAGGCCACCTGCAGTGTTCAGCGTCTCGCCCAAAGCGTGCTGGTACACACCCGTCACGTACACGTCGGTACGCTTGGACAGGAAGTAATCCACGCCAACTGCACCTTGGTGGTACTGAGCGCGCGATTGACCTTGGATTTCCGCACCGCGGGTGTAGTCATATGCTGCGCCGACCAGTAACGCCGGGGTCAACTGATACTTGAAGTTGAGTTCCGCATTGTTGAACGTAGCCGATTGGCCCGCGAACGGCGAATGGTACGTAGCGCCCAAGTTCCCGAAGCGGATATTCGAGTACGTTGCGCCGATCGTTGCTGCGCCGAACGTGTATGCACCGCCTGCACCAATGACTTGGTACGTGTTAGCCGACGCGAAGCCGGTGTACACGCCCGACGTCACAGCTGCGGCTGCCGCAGACGGCGTGGCAGGCGTGTTGAACAGGCCGCCCGAATTTGCCGGGGTGCGTGCGTTCAAGTAACCAACGCCGAGAACGAGAGGGCCGTTGTTGTAGCCAGCGCCCAACGACCAGATCTGGTTCTGCGAGAAATTGCCGGCTTGACCGCCGAAGCTGTACGTGCCGCCGAACGTCAGGCCGCCGTAGTTTGCGCTCGTGTACTTGACCGTGTTGTTGGTGCGGAACGAGTTGTTGAAGTTGTCGAGGTCGCTCGGGTGAGCTGCGATGGAGCCACCCCATTGGTCACCGGCTTCCAGCGGACCGACATAGTCAACCACGGAGTCGTACTGACGACCCAGCGTAACCGTGCCGAACTGGCTCGTCGACAGGCCGACGTAAGCTTGACGACCAAACATCAGGCCGCCTTGACCCAGCTTGCCGGTGTTCACGTCAAAGCCGTTTTCCAACACGAAGATTGCCTTCAAACCACCGCCCAGATCTTCCGTGCCGCGCAGGCCGAAGCGCGAGCCTTGCAGAACGCCGCTGGACAGGTTGTACAGGTGCTTGCCGTTAGCGTTGGTGTTGATGTTGAAGCCTTCATCAATAATACCGTACAGGGTCACGCTGCTCTGAGCATGAGCGACGCCTGCGAATGCGCCCAGTGCTGCGAGAGCGAGAAGCGACTTTTTCATCGAATGATCTCCAAGGATTACGAATCTTTTGTACAAGGCGAATATTTGTCTAGCGTTGAGGCCTTGCTTGTCCAACTTCGCGAGAAGTTGCACGTAATGTAACAAAAGGCCTACATGGCACAAAGAAAAAGGAGACGGCCAGGACCGGTCCTGTTTCGTTTACGCAACATGGTCTAAAATCTGAAATTGGCCGTCGGAATCGTTTGAATTCAAGGCCTTCGCGAAGCCGGGTTTACCCCGCAAAGCCTTGTCGCGGGGACCTGTCAACGCGGCGGGGCGGTTGTCGAATCAGGGAGTGCTGAATGTTTCTGGACGAGTTGATTAGCGAGTTTGATAGGGGTTTACGCTCAATGACCGGCGTGTCGCGGATGAGTCGTCCATTGCCGATTCCGCAAGAATCGGCGGCGGAGCCTGCCGAGCTCTCCCCGGCGGAACGCGCGCATGCGGCCGGTTTGATGCGTGTGAACCACGTCGGTGAGGTGTGCGCCCAAGCGCTTTATCAGGCTCAAAAACTTGCTACCAGGTCGCCGTCTTTGCGAGCTGTGTTTAATCACGCTGCCACGGAAGAAGAGGATCATCTGGCGTGGACCGCCAAACGCCTCGAGGCGCTCGATTCACGTCCAAGTCTGTTGAACCCGCTCTGGTATACAGGTGCGCTGGCAATCGGCCTCGCGGCAGGCCGCCTGGGTGATCGGGTGAGTCTCGGCTTCATGGCCGAAACCGAGCGCCAGGTCGAGCAGCATCTGGATAGTCATCTGGATCAGTTGCCCGAGGCCGACCGCGAGTCGCGCGCGATCGTCGAGCAGATGCGCGTAGATGAAGCGGAGCACGGCAAATCCGCCATGGACGCGGGTGGCGTCGAGCTACCGTTCCCTGCGCGAGCGCTGATGCGAGCGGTATCGAAAGTCATGACACGCACCGCCTACTACATATAAGTCCGAGACCGCTGCTCACGCACCGCCTGAGAGTGGGGCGGCGCCTCGCGCGCCGTCCGCTTGAAATACCCGGAACGCTAGCAAACACCTCCCGATCCCGCTTCACGATCTCTTACATTCCGCGCCTTTCCCTCGCACTTTTCACGTATCACCTTCACAAGATTCACTAGCTCATTCATTTATAACGGTTTTCCGTTTTATGTCTGACGTGAAGGAGTCGCGCTAAGTCCTTGTTCTAACAAACAAAATTCGCTCGAAAAGCGCGCATCTCCCTTGACCCCTGTTTAGCGTTACTCTAAAGTGGGAGACAGTGTGAGAAAGTGTTTTTTTGTGTGATCTCACAGGCGGTTTCGGGTAGATTTTCACGAATCGGACAGCCGGCGAAAAAAACGCCGGCACGGGAGAGCGAAGTGTTCCAAGGGGCGTCGGCGCTGACGCTCGATGCGAAAGGGCGGATGTCGATTCCCTCTCGCTATCGGGATGCGCTGCAAACACAGGCAGAGGGCCGGGTGACGATCACCAAGCACCCGGACGGCTGCCTGTTGCTCTTTCCGCGCCCGGAATGGGAGATCTTTCGCGACAAGGTCGACAAGTTGCCTATGAACGCGGCCTGGTGGAAGCGCATTTTTCTCGGCAATGCCATGGACGTCGATATGGACGGCGCGGGCCGCGTGCTCGTGTCGCCGGAATTGCGCGCGGCCGGCTCGCTGGAAAAGGAAGTGAACCTGCTCGGCATGGGTCGTCACTTTGAATTGTGGGACGCACAAATTTACGCAGCAAAGGAACAGGCAGCGATCGCTGAGGGCATGCCCGAAGCGTTAAAGAATTTCACGTTCTGATCGCGGACTACATATATGGCACCTGCGATGGGAAACGAATTGCAGCATCGCACGGTGCTGCTGGAAGAGGCGGTCGAAGCGCTGGTCACGCGCGCGGACGGCGTTTATGTGGACGGTACGTTTGGGCGCGGCGGTCATAGCCGCCTGGTGCTGGAGAAGCTGGGTGAAGCCGGACGCCTGATCGCGTTCGACAAAGACCCGCTCGCCATCGCCACGGCCCAGCAGATTGCGGATCCGCGCTTTGGCATCGTGCACGAGAGTTTTGCTTCACTGCGTGACGCGATTGCGGAGCGGGGGGTAGGGCGGGTGTCGGGTGTTTTGCTGGATCTGGGCGTGTCGTCGCCGCAAGTCGACGACCCGGAGCGGGGTTTCAGTTTCCGCGCCGACGGCCCGCTCGACATGCGGATGGACCCGACGCGCGGCGAGTCTGCGGCTGACTGGCTGGCGCGGGCCACGGTGCAGGAACTGACGGAGGTGATACGAGATTATGGGGAAGAACGGTTTGCTTTTCAGATTGCAAAGGCGCTTGTTGCTCGCCGGGCAGAGTCCGACCGTCTTGGGCCTCTCGTCAGCACGGGCGAGCTTGCCCAAATCGTGGCTAACGTCGTCAAAACCCGTGAGAAGGGCAAGGATCCGGCAACCCGCACCTTTCAAGCTATACGGATTCACATCAATCAAGAGCTTGCGGAGCTGCAAGTCGTTTTAGAAGCAGCGTTGTCGCTGTTGGAGCAAGGGGGGCGGCTGGTGGTCATCAGCTTTCATTCGCTCGAGGACCGGATCGTCAAACGATTCATGCAGGCGCACGCCAGTACGCCTGCGGTGGATCGCCGTCTGCCGATTCGTGCGGTCGATCTGCCGAGCCCTCCGCTCAAAATCATTGGCCGCGTGTTCGCCAGCGACGCTGAAGTCGCCGCGAACCCGCGCGCCCGTTCTGCCGTGATGCGTGTGGCGGAGCGGATCGCACCATGAGCCGCCTCAATATCTTCCTGCTGATGATCGTGATGGGCTGCGCTTTGTCGGTCGTCAACGCTACCAATCAGCAGCGTCAGATCTTTATCCAGTTGCAACGCGCGCAATCGCAGGAGCGTCAGTTGCAGCAGGATTATTCACAGCTTCAATATCAGCAGAGCGCGTTGTCGAAGACGTCGCGTATCGAGCAGATCGCCACTGATTCCCTGAAGATGCAGTCGGTCACGACCGGGCGCACCCAGTACCTGACGCTCGACCCGGGTGCCGCCAAGGCTGAGGACGCACCGATCCCGACTTCCGGCCCGGCGTCGGCGCCGGTCGCGAGCCGTCGCGGAGGCGTGCGATGAAAAAATCGTCGACTCGCAAAAGCGTCGCCTTTTCGGCGAACCCGATCCTGTCGGTGCGCCTGCCCATGTGGCGCTCGAAACTCGTCGTGTTCATGCTGTTCATGGCGTTTGTCGCGCTGACCGCGCGCGCCTTCTGGATTCAGGGGCCGGGCAACGCCTTCTATCAGAAGCAGGGTGAAATCCGCTATCAGCGCCGGCTCGAACTGCCGGCCACGCGCGGCAAGATTCTCGACCGCAACGGCCTCGTGCTCGCCACGAGTCTGCCGGTGCGCGCGATCTGGGCAATTCCCGATTCGGTGCCGGACGACCTCGGGGCCGACAAGCTGAATCAGCTCGGCAAGCTGCTCGGCATGACGAACAAGGAGTTGCGCGCCAAGCTGTCCGAGGACAAGAACTTCGTCTACGTGAAGCGGCAGGTGCCGGTCGACGTCGCCGAGAAAGTCACCGAGCTGGACATCCCCGGCATTTACGCACGCGACGAGTACAAGCGCTTTTATCCGGAAGGCGAGATCACGGCTCACCTGATCGGCTTCACCAATGTGGAAGACGAGGGCCAGGAAGGCGTCGAACTCGGCGATCAGAAGTTGCTGGCCGGCATGTCGGGCAGCCGCCGCGTCATTAAAGACCGCATGGGCCACATCATCGAGGACGTGGACGAACAGGTCGTGCCGCACAACGGCCAGGACGTCGATCTCTCGATCGACAGCAAGATCCAGTACATCGCGTATACGAACCTGAAAGCGGCCGTCGAGAAATTCAAGGCGAAGGCCGGCGCGGCGATGGTGATCGACGTGCGGACCGGCGAAGTGCTCGCACTGGTTAACTACCCGACGTACAACCCGAACGACCGTTCGCACCTCACGGGCGACCAACTGCGCAACCGCATTCTCACGGATACCTTCGAGCCGGGTTCGATCATGAAGCCGTTCACGGTGTCGCTCGCGCTCGATCTGCACCGCGTGACGCCGACTACACTGGTAGATACGGGGCCGGGCCGCTTTGTGCTCGACGGTGCGCCAATTACCGACGACAGCGCGTTCGGCGTGCTGACAGTAGGCGGCGTGATCCAGAAGTCGAGCAACATCGGCGCGACGAAGATCGCGATGCAGCTCAAGCCCGAAGAGATGTGGAACATGTACACCAGCATCGGTCTCGGCCAGGCGCCGAAGGTCGGCTTCCCGGGCGCGGCGGCGGGCCGTCTGCGTCCGTGGAAGAGCTGGCGCCGCATCGAACAGGCGACCATGTCGTACGGCTACGGCTTGTCAGTGTCGCTGTTCCAGTTGGGCCGTGCGTACACCGCGATCGCGCATGACGGCGAGATCATGCCGGTGTCGATTTTCCGCACGCCTGGCGATCAGCCGGCCACGGGGCCGCAAATTTTCGCGCCCACCACCGCTCGCGAAGTGCGCGCGATGCTCGAAACTGTCACGGCGCCTGGCGGCACGTCGCCGGATGCGGCCGTGCCGGGCTATCGCGTCGGCGGTAAGAGCGGTACCGCGTACAAGCACGGCGCTCACGGCTACGACCACTCCAAGTACCGCGCTTCGTTCGTCGGCATGGCGCCGATGCCGAATCCGCGCATCGTCGTCGCCGTGTCGGTCGACGAACCGACGGCGGGCAGCCACTTCGGCGGTCAGGTGTCCGGTCCGGTGTTCTCGGCGATCGTCGGCGACACGCTGCGTTCGCTGAATGTGCCGCCGGATATGCCGGTCAAACAGATGGTCGTGTCGGACGACTCGGCGCCTGCAGCGCCAGGCGCACCGCCCTCGCCCGCAACGGTCAAGAAACTTTCCACCAGCGCCGGCGCGAAGAAAATGACGATTTCAGCCAACGCGAAAAGCCATCCCGGAGTTGTGCGATGAGCGCGCTGCGTAAGAAGCACCCAGCGCACCGGCAAATTGCCGACGCACTCAACTGGCTGCACGCTCGCGTGCAGCCAGGCGCGCATCTGCACGCCGACACGCGTTCGCTTGCGGCGGGCGACGCGTTTTTCGCCTATGCGGTCGACGGCGCGGACAACCGTCCGTTCATCGACGGCGCGATCGAGCGTGGCGCCGCAGCCGTGCTGGTTCAGCCGGAAGGCTTCAGCGGTGCGATCGATCCGTCCACTACGCTGGCCGTGCCGGCGTTGAACGAACTCGCCGGTTCGATTGCGAGCGCCTGGTATAACGATCCGAGCGACGGCATGCTGACGGTCGGTATCACCGGCACGAACGGCAAGACCTCCTGCAGCCAATGGATCTCGGCGGCCTTGACCGCGCTCGGCAAGCGTTGCGCGATCATCGGCACGCTCGGCACCGGTCTGCCGGGTCAACTCGTACACACCGGTTTCACGACGCCCGATGCGCCGCAACTGCAACGCAGTCTTGCGCAATTGCGCGACGCCGGCGCTCAGGCGGTGGCGATGGAAGTGTCGTCGCACGCGCTGCATCAAGGCCGTGTGAACGGCACGGCGTTCGACATCGCCGTGTTCACGAATCTCACGCAGGACCACCTCGACTATCACGGCACGTTCGAAGCGTACGAAACGGCGAAGGCGCGTCTTTTCGCATGGCCGGAACTGCGCGCCGCGGTGATCAACCGTGACGACGCTGCAGGTCGTCGGCTGCTCGCGAGCACGAAGGGCCATGCTCGCACGATCGCCTTCGGTCTCGACGAAGCGCTCAAAGACGCGCCGCAAGCCGACGCGTTGCTGCTCGCCTCGAACGTGCGCGCCACCGCGATCGGCACCGCGTTTCACCTGACCACATCCGACTGGGGCAATGCCGACGTCGAAGTGCAAACGCTCGGCGCTTTCAACGTCAGTAATCTGCTCGGCGTACTCGGCGCATTGCTTGCCGCTGATGTGCCCTTTGACGCCGCGCTTGCCGAACTGGCGAAGCTCGAGCCGGTAAATGGCCGCATGCAGCGTCTCGGCGGCCGCTTGCAGAACGACGAGCCGCTCGTCGTGATCGATTACGCACACACGCCGGACGCGCTGGAAAAGACCCTGGAAGCACTGCGCCCGATGGCGGCCGCCCGCGGTGGCGAACTGATCTGCATGTTCGGCTGTGGTGGCGACCGCGACGCGACCAAGCGTCCGCTGATGGGCGCGATCGCCGAGAAGCTCGCTGACGGCGTCGTCGTAACCAGCGACAACCCGCGCAGCGAAGATCCGCAGTCGATCATCGAGCAGATTGCCGCAGGCATGAAAGACGCGTCGAAGGCCCGTCGCATCGAAGACCGCGCAAGTGCGATCCTGCAATCGATCCGCTGCGCCGCGCGCGAAGATGTCATCGTGCTGGCCGGCAAGGGGCACGAAGCAACACAGGAAATCATGGGTAAGAAACGCGCGTTTTCCGATCAGGACCATGCTCGCCTTGCGCTCGCCGCACGGGCGACGCACGCACGCGGAGGTGGCGAATGACCGGGCGGCGTACCGCAATGTTCTCGCTGCGTGAAGCAGCCGCGCTGATCCCCGGCGCAACCGTGCTGGGTGACGATAGCGTCACGTTCGAACGCGTTTCGACCGATAGCCGTAGCGCCGGTCCGGGCGATCTGTTCGTCGCGATCAAGGGTGATCGTTTCGATGCGCACGATTTCCTGCCGGAAGTCGCGTCGCGCAACGTCACGGCAGCGCTGGTGACGCGCACGCCTCAAGACTGGCATGTGCCCGCTTTGCGCGTAGCCGATACGCGTGTCGCCCTCGGTGCACTTGCACGCGGCTGGCGGCGCAAATTCAGCATGCCGCTCGTCGCCGTGACGGGCAGCAACGGCAAGACGACGGTCAAGGAAATGATCGCATCGATCTTCGCCGCTGCGGTCGGCGCGGACGCACGCCTCGCGACTGCTGGCAACTTCAACAACGATATCGGCTTGCCGCTCACGCTGTTCCGTCTGCACGCCGCGCATCAACTGGCGGTGGTCGAACTCGGCATGAACCATCCGGGCGAGACCTCGCTGCTCGCGAAGATCGCCGAGCCGACGGTATCGGTGGTGAACAACGCACAGCGCGAGCATCAGGAATTCATGGCGACAGTCGAAGCCGTTGCGCTCGAACACGCCAGCGTGATTCACGCGCTCACGCCGGAAGGCGTCGCCGTGTTCCCGGCCGATGATGCCTACGCAAGCATCTGGCGCGTCGCCGCAACCGGCAACCGCATCATCGACTTCGCCTTGAACACCGCCGAGCGCGTGACCGAAGCCGCCGTAACCGGCACGTTCACCGGCAACGTTCTGAGCATCGACACACCGGAAGGCCACGTCGACGTCACGCTGCAAGTGCTCGGCAACCACAACGCGCACAACGCGTTGGCCGCGACTTCCGCCGCGCTCGCTGCAGGCGTGTCGCTCGACGCGATCAAGCGCGGCCTCGAATCGTTCGGCGCCGTGAAAGGCCGTTTGCAGGTGAAGCGCGCCGCGCTCGGCACACTCGCCGGCGCAACGGTGATCGACGACACCTACAACGCGAATCCCGACTCGATGCGTGCGGCGATCGACGTGCTCGCGTCGCGCGAATCACCGCGCGTGCTGGTGATGGGCGACATGGGCGAAGTCGGCGACAACGGCCCGGCGTTTCACCGTGAAATCGGTGCCTACGCCAAAGAACGCGGTATCGACGTGCTGTACGCCATGGGCGACGCCTCGCGCGACGCCTGCGCCGCGTATGGCACGGGAGCGCATCACGTGGCCGATGTCGGCACGCTGGTCGCGCAATTGCAGCAGGCGGGTTTTGGCGCCGCTGCAACGCTTCTCGTGAAAGGCTCGCGCTTCATGCAAATGGAACGCGTGGTGGACGCCGTAACGAGTCCACAACCCAACGCAGCGGGCAATACGCCTGCTGCACATTGAAATAGAAGGACCGAAGCATGCTACTGGCGCTGGCGCAATGGCTGCAGAATGACGCAAGCTTCTTGCGCGTGTTCAGTTATCTGACTTTCCGTGCGGTGATGGCCACCATCACCGCACTGCTGATCGGGCTCGTCTGTGGCCCGGCGGTGATCCGCAAGCTGACCGCGATGAAGGTCGGTCAGGCCGTTCGTAAAGACGGTCCGCAAACGCACCTCGTCAAATCCGGTACGCCGACGATGGGCGGCGTGTTGATTCTGCTCGGCATCGCCGTGGCAACGTTGCTGTGGGCCGATCTGACGAACCGTTTCATCTGGATCGTGATTCTCGTCACGTTCGGTTTCGGCGTGATCGGCTGGGTCGACGATTACCGCAAGGTGGTCTACAAGGACCCGCGTGGGATGTCGTCGCGTGAAAAGTATTTCTGGCAGTCGGTGATCGGCCTGTTCGCGGCGGTGTATCTCGCGTTCAGCGTGTCCGAAGCGAGCAACGTGCGCGTGTTCGACCTGTTTATGGCGTGGGTGCGCAGCGGTTTGTCGATGGGCTTGCCGGCGCGCGCCGACCTGATGCTGCCGTTCGTCAAATCGATCAGCTATCCGCTCGGCGTGTGGGGCTTCATCGTGCTGACGTATCTGGTGATCGTCGGCGCGAGTAACGCGGTCAATCTCACCGATGGTCTCGACGGCCTCGTGATCATGCCGGTCGTGCTGGTCGGTGCATCGCTCGGTGTGTTCGCTTATGTGATGGGTAGTTCGGTCTATTCGAAGTACCTGCTGTTTCCGCATATCCCCGGTGCCGGTGAATTGCTGATCTTCTGTTCGGCGATGGGCGGGGCAGGGCTCGCGTTCCTTTGGTTCAACACGCACCCGGCGCAGATGTTCATGGGCGACGTCGGGGCGCTCGCGCTCGGCGGCGCGCTTGGCACGGTCGCCGTGATCGTGCGTCAGGAAATCGTGCTCTTCATCATGGGCGGCATTTTCGTCGCGGAGACGCTTTCCGTGATGTTGCAGGTGACGTGGTTCAAGTTCACCAAGCGCCGCTTCGGCGAAGGGCGGCGTCTCTTCAAGATGGCGCCGCTGCATCACCATTTTGAATTGTCGGGTTGGAAGGAAACGCAGGTGGTGGTGCGCTTCTGGATCATCACCCTGATGCTGTGTCTGTTCGGTTTGTCCACGCTCAAGTTGCGTTAAGTCGTATTTAGGGGAAGCAGGCGATGTTTGGCGAGAAGTTTCGGGATCGGCAAAAGCCGATGGTGCTCGTGCTGGGACTCGGTGAATCCGGTCTCGCGATGGCGCGCTGGTGCGCGCGGCACGGCTGTCGGCTGCGTGTGGCCGATACGCGCGAGGTGCCGCCGAACCTGTCCGCGCTGGAAGCGCACAGTGTCGATGCCGAATTCGTCGGCGGCCCGTTCTCGCTCTCGTTGCTCGAAGGTGTCGAACTCGTGGCGATCAGCCCGGGGTTGTCGCCGCTCGCCGCTGACTTGCTGCCGCTCATCACTGCGGCGCGTGAGCGAGACATCCCCGTGTGGGGCGAACTCGAATTCTTCGCGCAAGCATTGAAGACGCTTGGCGAAAGCGGCTATGCGCCAAAGGTGATCGCGATCACCGGCACCAACGGCAAGACCACGACGACGAGCCTCACTGGCCTCTTGTGCGAACGCGCCGGCAAGAAGGTCGCGGTGGCGGGCAACATCAGCCCGGCGGCACTGGACAAGCTCAGCGAAGCGATCGACAACACCGCGTTGCCTGACGTGTGGGTGCTGGAACTGTCGAGCTTCCAGCTGGAAACCGCCCATACGTTTACGCCGGATGCAGCGGTCGTTTTGAACATCACGCAGGATCACCTGGACTGGCACGGTGGCCTGGATGCATACGCCGCTGCGAAGGGCCGCATCTTCGGTACACAAACCGTGCGCGTATTGAATCGCGATGACGCCCGAGTGATGGCGCTCACGCCTTCGGACGGCGACGTCGCAATGGTCACGTTCGGCGTGACCGAGCCGAAGAACGACGGCGACTATGGCCTGCTGCGCGACAACGGCATGATCTGGCTGGTCGAAGCGCACGATCGCGACGTCAGCGACGAACCCGCGCCGACGCGCCGTCGCAAGAACGAAGTGGCGGCACCGAAGAACATCGCGCTCAAACGCCTGATGCCTGCGGATGCATTGCGTATCCGCGGCCTGCACAACGCCGCCAACGCATTGGCTGCGTACGCATTGGCGCGCGCGATCGGTCTGCCTGGCGCACCGCTCCTGCACGGTCTGCGCGAATATCGTGGCGAGCCGCATCGGGTTGAATTGATCGCATCGATCGAAGGCGTCGATTACGTCGACGACAGCAAGGGCACCAATGTCGGCGCGACGGTTGCTGCGCTCGACGGCCTCGCCCAGCGCGCGGTCCTGATCGCCGGTGGCGACGGCAAGGGCCAGGATTTCGAGCCGCTCGCCGAGCCGGTGATGCGCTGGTGCCGCGCCGTGATGCTGATCGGCCGCGACGCACCTCAGATTCGCGCCGCGCTGGAAGACACCGGCATCGCGATGACCGACCACGTGACGCTCGAAGACGCGACGCGGGCCGCCACCGCATTGGCGCAACCCGGGGACGCCGTGTTGCTGTCGCCGGCGTGCGCGAGCTTTGACATGTTCAAGGGTTACGCCCATCGCGCGGCGGTGTTCCGCAGCACGGTGGAAGACATCGCGGCTGAACGGGGGACGATGATATGAGCTGGTCGGAACGCTTCGGTTCGCGCCTGGCCGGCTCCCGTGCCGGCAACGGCGATATGGGTAGCACGGGCCGCACCTCAAGCCGCACCGGCGGCAGCGGTCTCGCGAGCGCCGTGAACGGCGTGCGTCCGCTGCGCTCGCGGATGCTCGACTACGATCACTCGCTGCTGTGGGTGGTCGTCGCGTTGCTCGGGCTCGGCGTCGTGATGGTGTATTCGGCGTCGATAGCGATGCCCGATTCGCCGAAGTACGCGTCGTACCGCGACTACGCCTTCCTCGTGCGTCAGATCATTTTCGTGGTGATGGGCTCGGTGATCGGCGTCGTGTCGTTTCGCATTCCGATCTCGACGTGGGATAAGTACGCGCCAAAGCTGTTCCTGATTTCGCTGGCCGCGCTGGTGATCGTGCTGATCCCGCACATCGGTAAGGGCGTGAACGGCGCGCGTCGTTGGATTCCGCTCGGCATTACGAACATGCAGCCGTCGGAAATCATGAAGCTGGCCGTGACGATTTACGCGGCGAACTACACGGTGCGCAAGCAGGAATACATGCACAGCTTCGCCAAGGGCTTTCTGCCGATGGCGGTGGCAGTGGGTCTCGTCGGCGCGTTGCTGCTGCTCGAACCGGACATGGGCGCGTTCATGGTGATCGCTGCGATCGCGATGGGCGTGCTGTTCCTCGGCGGCGTGAACGGCAAGCTGTTCGGCGGCCTCGTGGCGACTGCAGTCGGTACGTTCAGCTTGCTGGTATGGGCATCACCGTGGCGTCGTGAGCGGATCTTCGCTTACCTCGATCCGTGGGACGACCGATACGCGCAAGGCAAGGCTTATCAATTAACGCATTCGCTGATCGCTTTCGGGCGCGGCGAATGGTTTGGCGTGGGCCTGGGCGGCAGTGTCGAGAAGCTCAACTATTTGCCGGAAGCGCATACCGACTTCATCCTCGCGGTGATCGGCGAGGAACTGGGTTTTGTCGGCGTGCTGGTCGTGATCCTGATGTTTTACTGGATCGTGCGCCGTTCGTTCGAGATCGGCCGTCAGGCGCTCGCACTCGACCGCACGTTTGCCGGGCTGGTCGCGAAGGGCGTCGGCATCTGGTTCGGCGCGCAGACCTTTATCAACATGGGCGTGAACCTCGGTCTATTGCCGACTAAAGGTCTCACGTTGCCGCTCGTTAGCTACGGCGGCTCGGGCATCGTGCTGAACTGCGTGGCGGTGGCGGTGTTGATGCGTGTCGATTACGAGAACCGGGTGTTGATGCGCGGAGGGAAGGTATGACGGCTCTCCCGCAACGCACGCTGATGGTGATGGCCGGTGGCACCGGGGGACACGTGTTCCCGGGGCTCGCGGTCGCGCACCTGATGCAGGCGTGGGGCTGGAAGGTCGTATGGCTCGGCAATCCGGCGGGCATGGAAGCCACGCTGGTGCCGAAGCACGGCATCCCGATGGAATACGTGCGCTTCGGCGGACTGCGCGGCAAGGGCCTGAAGACCAAGCTGATGCTGCCGCTCAATCTGCTGCGCGCCTGCTCGCAGAGTTTGAGCGTGCTGCGTCGCGTGAAGCCGGACGTCGTGCTCGGCATGGGCGGTTACATCACGTTCCCTGCGGGTTTGATGACCGCATTGAGCGGTCGTCCGCTGGTGCTGCATGAACAGAATTCGATTGCGGGTCTCGCCAACAAGGTGCTCGCGAAAGTTGCGAAACGCGTGCTGGTTGCATTTCCGAATGCGCTACCGCATGGCGAATGGACCGGAAACCCGATTCGTGCGGAACTTGCGGGCGCGATTGCACCCAAAGCACGCTACGCAGAGCGCAGCGGTCCGTTGAATGTACTGGTGGTGGGCGGCAGTCTGGGCGCGGCGGCGTTGAATGAAGTGGTGCCGCGCGCGGTTGCGCTGCTGGCGCCGAATGAACGTCCGCGCATCGTGCATCAGGCGGGCGCGAAGCATATTGAAGCACTGCGCGAGAACTATGCGGCAGCGGGCCTGCAGGCCGGTGCCGATGTGGAACTCGTGCCTTTCATCGACGACATGACAAGCGCGTACTCGAATGCGGATCTGGTGATCTGCCGTTCGGGTGCGATGACCGTGTCGGAGATTTCAGCAGTAGGCGTGGCGGCATTCTTCGTGCCGTTCCCGTTTGCAGTAGACGATCACCAAACCACTAATGCAGCGTTCCTCGCCGACAACGGCGCGGCGCTGGTCGTGCAGCAACGCGATCTGTCGGCGGAAATGCTCGCCGACTGGTTGCGCAGCCAGACGCGAGAAACCCTCGCAGAGATGGCAGAGCGTTCGCGCTCGCTCGCGAAACCCGACGCCACGGAACAGGTCGCAAAGATTTGCGCGACTGTGGCGGGTTCGATTTCGGGCGCGAGCCCAGAAGGAAAGCAATGAAACACATCGTCAAACACATTCACTTTGTCGGCATCGGCGGTGTCGGCATGAGCGGCATCGCGGAGGTGCTGGTCAACCTCGGCTATCAGGTGAGCGGCTCGGATTTGTCGAGCAACGCGATCACCGATCGCCTCGCCGCACTCGGCGCACGCATCGCGATCGGCCATGCGGCGGAGAACATCGAAGGCGCGAACGCTGTGGTTGTTTCCACAGCAGTGCGCAGCGACAACCCGGAAGTGCTGGCCGCGCGTCATCGCCACATTCCGATCGTGCCGCGCGCCGTGATGCTCGCGGAACTGATGCGCCTGAAACAGGGCATCGCGATTGCCGGCACGCACGGCAAGACCACGACCACCTCGCTAGTGGCGAGCGTGCTGGCGGCGGGCGGGCTCGATCCGACGTTCGTGATTGGCGGTCGCCTGATCAGCGCGGGCGCGAATGCGCGTCTGGGTACGGGTGATTTCATCGTCGCCGAAGCGGACGAGTCGGATGCGTCGTTCCTGAATCTGTTCCCGGTGATCGAAGTCATCACGAACATCGACGCCGATCACATGGACACCTACGGCCACGACTTCGCGCGGCTCAAGCAGGCGTTCATCGAATTCACGCACCGCCTGCCGTTCTATGGCATCGCGGTGCTGTGCGTCGACGATCCGAACGTGAAGGAGATCCTGCCGTTCGTGTCGAAGCCGATCATCCGTTACGGCTTTGCGCCGGACGCGCAGGTGCGCGCGGTCAACGTCGAAGCGCACGGCGGCAAGATGCATTTCACGGCAATGCGCGAAGACGCGGCGCCGATCGACATCGTCTTGAACCTGCCGGGCGAGCACAACGTGCAGAACGCTTTGGCCGCAATTGCAATTGCGACTGAACTTGAAGTGAAAGATGCCGATATCCAGCGAGCGCTGGCGGATTTCAACGGCGTGGGCCGACGCTTCCAGCGCTACGGCGAAGTGCCGGTCGTATCGGAAGGCAATCCGGCCGGCGCATACACGCTGGTCGACGATTACGGCCATCACCCGGTCGAAATGGCGGCAACGGTTGCGGCGGCGCGTGGCGCGTTTCCGGGGCGGCGTCTGGTGCTGGCCTTCCAGCCGCACCGCTTCACGCGTACGCGCGATTGCTTCGAAGATTTTGTGAAGGTGCTGTCGACCGTCGACGCGCTCGTGCTGACCGAAGTTTATTCGGCCGGCGAAGCGCCGATCGTCGCCGCGGATGGCCGCGCTCTCGCGCGCGCGTTGCGCGTGGCGGGCAAGGTCGAACCGGTGTTTGTCGATACGGTTGATGAAGTGCCGGACGCGCTCTCAGCAGTGGTGCGCGACGGCGATGTGGTGATCACGATGGGCGCGGGTTCGATCGGCGGTGTGCCGGGTCGCCTGGCGCAAGAAACGAAGGTGTGAGTGAAATGAGCAGCATCGACCCTAAACAGTTCGGCAAAGTAGCAGTGCTGCTCGGTGGGGATTCCGCCGAGCGCGAGGTGTCGCTCAATTCCGGCCGCCTCGTGCTGCAAGGTCTGCGCGACGCCGGTATCGACGCCCATCCGTTCGATCCGGCCGAGCGTCCGCTCGCCGCATTGAAGGACGAAGGCTTCGTGCGCGCGTTCAACGCGTTGCACGGCGGTTATGGCGAAAACGGCCAGATTCAGGGTGCGCTGGATTTTTACGGCATCCGTTACACCGGTAGCGGTGTGCTCGGCTCGGCGCTCGGTCTGGACAAGTTCCGCACCAAGCTCGTGTGGCAGCAACTCGGCATTCCGACGCCGCCATTCGAGGCCGTGCTGCGCGGCGACGACTACGAAGCACGCGCAAAAGACATCGTCGCGAAGCTTGGCTTGCCGCTGTTCGTGAAGCCGGCCAGCGAAGGCTCAAGCGTCGCGGTGATCAAGGTGAAAAGCGCCGACGCATTGCCGGCAGCGCTGCTTGAAGCGGTCAAGTACGACAAGATCGTCGTGGTGGAAAAGAGCATCGAGGGCGGCGGCGAATTTACGGCCTGTATCGCCGGCGATCTGGATCTGCCGGTGATCCGCATCGTGCCGGCCGGCGAGTTTTACGACTACCACGCGAAGTACATCGCGAACGACACGCAGTATCTGATTCCGTGCGGTCTGGCGGCTGACGAAGAGTCGCGCCTGAAAGTGCTGGCGCGCCGCGCGTTCGACGTACTTGGCTGCACCGATTGGGGTCGTGCCGATTTCATGCTCGACGCAGATGGCAACCCGTACTTCCTCGAAGTGAACACGGCGCCTGGGATGACCGATCACTCGCTGCCGCCGAAAGCGGCGCGTGCGGTGGGCATCAGCTATCAGGAACTGGTGGTCGGCGTGCTGGCGCTGACGCTTAAAGACTAACAAAGGACTAACCGGGGCAACCCGAAAGCAACTCCATGTGGAACAACGTTCGCCAGCTCAATCTCGCCGCCAACGCATTGCATGCGTTGCTGGTGCTCGTGCTGCTGGCGGCAGGCGGTTACTGGCTCATCCAGCGTCCGAATTTCGCGTTACGCGAAATCCAGATCGACGGCGACATCGAGCACATCAATTCGCCGACGGTGCGCGCCGGTGTAGTAGGGCGCTTGAAAGGCAACTTTTTTACCGTGGATCTCGACGTCGCGCGCCAGGCGTTCGAGCAGATGCCATGGGTGCGTCACGCGAGTGTGCGGAGGGTTTGGCCGAACGCACTGGCTGTCACGCTTGAAGAGTACAAACCGCTAGGAACGTGGGGCAGCGATCAACTGGTAAGCGTGGACGGCGAACTGTTCACCGCGAACCAGGGCGAGCTCGAAGAAGAGCTGCCCGCGTTCGACGGACCGGACGGTACGGCCAAGGAAGTCGTCGCGCGTTATAGCGACTTCAAGAAGTGGTTTGCGCCGTTGGGCGCGACGCCCGAAGAAGTCACGCTGTCGCCGCGTTACGCGTGGACGGTGAAGCTGTCGAACGGCATGCAGGTGGAACTTGGACGCGAACGCAATCAGGACACATTGCTCGATCGGAGCAGGCGCCTGACCGCGGCGTGGAACGCGGTGACGCAACGTTGGGGAAAGGATATCGAGTATGCGGACTTGCGCTATCCGAACGGTTTCGCGATTCGTGCCGCTGGCATGCGCTTCATCAGCGAACCCGACAAGGGCAAGAAGTAAACGGACATCACACGCAATGAGCACGCTATGAGTAAAGACTATAAAGATCTGCTGGTCGCCCTCGACATTGGGACGTCGAAGGTAGTGGCTATCGTCGCCGAGTTGAAGGGCGAGGGCCACTACGAGGTGATCGGCCTCGGCCAGAGCGAATCGAAGGGGCTCAAGAAGGGCGTGGTGGTGAACATCGAAGCCACCGTGCAGTCCATTCAGCGCGCGCTCGAGGAAGCCGAGCTGATGGCCGATTGCAAGATCACGAACGTATTTACCGGGATCGCCGGCAGCCATATCCGCAGCTTCAATTCGAGCGGCATGGTGGCGATCAAGGAAAAGGAAGTCACGCAGACAGACGTCGCGCGCGTGATCGAGACGGCGAAGGCGATCAACATCCCGACCGATCAGCAGGTGCTGCATATCCTGACGCAGGAATTCATCATCGACGGTCAGGAAGATGTGCGCGAGCCGATCGGCATGAGCGGCATCCGCCTGGAAGTGAAGGTGCATATCGTCACCGGCGCGGTGAGCGCGGCGCAGAACATCGTCAAGTGCGTGCGCCGTTGCGGGCTCGAAGTGAACGATCTGATCTTGCAGCCGCTGGCTTCGTCGCTGGCGGTACTGACGGAAGACGAAAAAGAACTCGGCGTGGTGCTGGTCGATATCGGCGGTGGCACGACTGATATTGCGATTTTCAGCGAAGGCGCGATTCGTCACACGGCGGTGATTCCGATCGCCGGCGACCAGATCACCAGCGACATCGCGATGGCACTGCGCACGCCGACGCCGGACGCGGAAGACATCAAGGTCGACTACGGCATTGCAAAGCAAGCCTTGGCCGATCCGGACGAAATGATCGAAGTGCCGGGTCTCGGCGAGCGCGGTCCGCGCACGCTGTCGCGTCAGGCATTGGCGGCGGTGGTCGAGCCGCGGGTCGAAGAACTGTTTTCGCTCGTGCAGCAGGTGGTGCGCGAGTCGGGTTACGAGGAACTGTTGAGCTCCGGCGTGGTGCTGACCGGCGGCGCGTCGATGATGCTCGGCATGGTCGAACTCGGCGAGGACATTTTCCTGAAGCCGGTGCGCATTGGCGTGCCGGAATACGCGGGCGGTCTCGCTGATGTCGTGCGTAATCCGCGTTATTCGACGGCGATGGGTCTGCTCTTCGAAGGACGCTCGCAACGGATGCGCGGCCGCAAGGTCGCTGTGCAGTCGGGGTCGATGGGTCAGGTCTTCACGCGAATGAAAGACTGGTTCCTCGGCAACTTCTAACGAATTCGCTTTTCGAACGGTTTTACGTAAATACGCGCTGGTGCCGGCGGCTGGCGCGCGACAGGGGGTTGCCCGATCTCCTGCCGAATAACGGCCGAAGTGGCTGCAATTTTTTATCTTGACGGAGGCAACATGGAATTCCAGATGCTGGAAACCGAAACGAACGGCACCATCATCAAGGTGATCGGAGTAGGTGGCGCTGGCGGCAATGCCGTTCAGCACATGATCAACAAAGGCGTGCAAGGCGTCGACTTCATCGTGATGAACACGGACGCGCAGGCTCTGTCGCGTTCGCGCGCTTCCGCGGTGATCCAGCTCGGCAACACGGGTCTGGGCGCTGGCGCCAAGCCGGAAATGGGCCGCGCCGCAGCAGAAGAAGCACGTGAGCGCATCGCCGACGCACTGCGTGGCGCGCACATGGTGTTCATCACCGCCGGTATGGGCGGCGGCACGGGCACGGGCGCAGCACCGGTGGTCGCGCAGATCGCCAAGGAAATGGGTATCTTGACTGTTGGCGTGGTCAGCAAGCCGTTCGAATTCGAAGGCGGCAAGCGCATGCGCGTGGCAGAAGCTGGTTCGCAGCAACTGGAGGATCACGTCGACTCGCTGATCGTCGTTCTGAACGACAAGCTGTTCGAGGTGATGGGCGATGACGCCGAGATGGACAAGTGCTTCCAGTGCGCAGACGACGTTCTCAACAACGCAGTTGCCGGCATCGCGGAAATCATCAACGTCGACGGTCTGGTGAACGTCGACTTCGAAGACGTGAAGACGGTGATGGGCGAGCAAGGCAAGGCGATGATGGGCACGGCGACGGTTGCCGGCGTCGATCGCGCGCGTCTGGCTGCCGAGCAGGCTGTGGCCAGCCCGCTGCTGGAAGGTGTGGATCTGTCGGGCGCGCGTGGCGTGCTGGTCAACATCACGTCGAGCCGTTCGCTGCGTCTGTCGGAAACGCGCGAAGTGATGAACACCATCAAGAGCTATGCTGCTGAAGACGCAACCGTGATTTTCGGCGCCGTGTACGACGATGCAATGGGCGACGCGCTGCGCGTGACGGTCGTGGCAACGGGTCTGGGCCGTGCGGCGAAGAAGCAGCAATCGGCCCCGATGACGCTGCTGCGCACCGGCACGGACAATCAGCCGATCAGCGCGCACGCTGCTTACGCACCGTCGCAGTCGCACGCAAGCACGGCGGATTACGGCGCGCTGGATACGCCGGCTGTGTGGCGCACGTCGCGCGATACGGCGGCTTCGCACGTGCAGGCGCTGCAGGAAAAGGGCGTCGACACGTACGACATTCCGGCATTCCTGCGCAAGCAGGCGGACTGAGCGCACGAGCAGGCTTTCGTTGCGGTGCTGCGGGTTGTACAGCAGCGTAGCACTGGCGGACGAATGCACGAGCGTGGCGGGTGAACGGCGAACAAGCCGCGTATCGTCTGATTCGCGGCAAGGACAAGTGCCCTCTTCGGATTCGCGAAGCGGATGGGGCAACTGTCGCCGGATGGCGGAGCCTGCAGTTAGGCAGATGCTGAAATTCACTGCGACACGACGACGTGCGAACGTACTTCGCATCGATGCAAGGGACTGAGCATGATTCAAGCAGGTGAAAAGCTGCCCGACGCGACGCTCTTCGAGTTCGTCGAAGACACGCGGGCGGGTTGCACGCTGGGGCCTAACAGCTTCGACGTGCGCGAGCAGACGGCGGGTAAGCGCGTGGTGATCTTCGGGTTGCCCGGTGCGTTCACGCCGACCTGTTCAGCCAAACATGTGCCGGGTTACGTCGAGCACGCCGAGCAGTTGCGCGCGCTTGGCATCGACGAGATCTGGTGCGTGTCCGTCAACGACGCGTTCGTAATGGGCGCGTGGGGACGCGATCAGCACGCCTCGGGCAAGGTGCGCATGATGGCGGATGGCAGTGCGGCTTTCACGCGGGCGCTCGGTCTTGAGCAGGATTTGTCGGCGCGCGGCATGGGAATCCGTTCCCAGCGCTACGCGATGGTTGTCGACGACGGCGTGGTCAAGACGTTGAACGTCGAGGCTGCCGGCAAATTCGAAGTCAGCGATGTAGGGAGTATCCTCGCTACGTTGAGCTAGGCACGATTGCGTTCGATGCCTTTGCCTCGAGCCTGCGCGGTTACCGCGTTGTATCAGGGCAACGGCGCATAAGACGCTTTTGTGACGGGCCGTTACTCGGGCCGATGACCGGAAACGCCTCCGTTCCGGACATCGGCCCGTCACGCTTTCCCTGACGGGCGCGCTTTGGGTAATGCAGCGAAACAGATTGATACGTTCCGTGTAACGACGCTCCTTAGGGTATTGGAGTATACTTCGCGCTATGGAATAAAAAGTCCCGATTGGGATTTTCAATCGAATAGAAGATCACCATGTTGAAGCAGCGCACTATCAAATCAATCGTCAAGACAGTCGGCATCGGCCTGCACTCCGGCCGCAAGGTCGAACTGACGCTCCGCCCGGCGGCGGCGAACACCGGCATTGTGTTTTCGCGGGTGGATTTACCCACGCCGGTGGATATCCCTGCGTCGGCAATGGCGATTGGCGATACGCGTCTGGCTTCCGTACTGCAGAAAGACGGCGCGCGCGTGTCGACCATCGAGCATTTGATGTCCGCATGCGCAGGCCTCGGCATTGACAATCTTTATATCGACGTCACGGCTGAAGAAATTCCGATCATGGACGGCAGCGCGGGTTCGTTCGTGTTTCTGATTCAGTCGGCCGGTATTGAAGAGCAGAACGCGCCGAAGAAATTCATCAAGGTCACCAAGCCGGTTGAAATTCGCGACGGCGATAAATTCGCGCGTCTCGATCCGTATTTCGGTTTCAAGCTCAAATTCACCATCGATTTCCGTCACCCGGCTGTGGATAAAACCGGCCAGGCGCTGGAAGTGGATTTTGCCAATACGTCGTATGTGCGGGAAATCGCCCGTGCGCGTACGTTCGGCTTTGCGCATGAAGTGGAAATGATGCGCGAACTCGGTTTGGCGCGCGGTGGCAGCATGGATAACGCCATCGTGCTGGACGAATACCGCATTCTGAACAACGACGGCCTGCGTTACGACGACGAATTCGTGAAGCACAAGATGCTCGACGCGATTGGCGATCTGTACGTGGTCGGCCATCCGTTGCTGGCTTCGTACACGGCATACAAGTCGGGCCACGGCCTGAACAACGCGCTGCTGCGCGAGTTGCTGGCGCATGAAGACGCGTACGAAATCGTCACGTTCGACGACACGCAGAAGGCGCCGCGCGGCTTCGCGTACGAAACGCAGACGGCATTTGCGTAATTTGTGTAGCGCCTTCGGCTGAAATGTCCGAAACGAATGGATGAAAAATAAGCGGCCCTTCTGGGCCGCTTATTTTTTTGTTCAGCGATTTCTCCGATGCCGCGCTGCCATTTTCGCCAAAGCTTCCTGCAGCGGCGAGGGCGCGAGCGATTGGGAGAGCGCGTGCAGCGCGTCCGCGCCGACCGGCGTCATGCGCGCCTGTTTGACCGGCGGCGGCTCCTTCAAAGGCTGCGGCCGCACGCGAATTCTCAGCGCGTTGACCGGCCAGCCACGCTGCTGCAGATCCGACAGCAACCTCGGCTCGATCTGACGCAGGCGGGCGGCCAGCGCATTGTGCGCGGCAAATAGGGCCAGCACGCCTTCCTTGATAAAGCTGGGCTCCACGCTCGTGGCCAGATAGTCCGGCAGCAGTTCGCGCAAATCCTTTTCCAGCGCCGCAATTTGCTCGACGCCCGCGCGCAGGGCCACGAATGCGTCGGTGCGATTCAGCACTTCGGCGACGGGCTGCGGGCGGCGCGCTTTGAACTGCTTGGGCGGCGGCCTTGAAAAGGACGGAATACGGCTCATGTTCGATAGTGACGGCGCGTTCGCACCCTATGTGCGTTCACGCCGCGATTGTACCGCGCGGGATGCACGCGGACCCGCCTCAATGCGTACCGTCGGACGTCGCTGCGGCGGGCTTTCTGTGCCTTGCCGGCGTCGCACGGCTGACACAGGCGCGGGCGGGGGCGCGTGCTAAAATGCGCGATTCGGTGCGACACGCACGCTCGTGTCCGTTAGCTCACGTTACGAGCATCGACTGTAGTAGATGTGCTTTAGGCCCTTCGGGGCACTTTCTAGTAGCTGAGTGTGTGGCCCCTCGGGGTTGCGCCCCATATTTTTGTGAAGCGTGATTCGGGCCATCTCGGCCGATTGATCGCATTGTATTGACCTGATTACCGTCAGGTCCCGCCCAGTCAGCGGCTTCATCTCCGCCGACTGGGCGGGGTGATGTATGCAATTTCCTGCGCCGTCATCGGCAACGGATTCGCGAACTGATACGAGCGAAAGCTCGGTGTGTCATTGTTCGACCTCGTCAGTTTTACGGCGAGGGTAGTGAACCTGCTGTACGACCAGCAGTAGCCTAGGAAGACACGCGTCACTGGCAACGGTGGGGTATGAAGCTCTTCTGACAATGTAGCCCCCGGATGTTTCGGGCAAATCGGTTCCGCGAGGATACGGTTTGGACACTCCCAGCAGCAACGGGGTTGAGGCGCTAGGCTGGCTGATAGGGTTAACGGAAGTGAACTGCTGATAAACCTCGTTAGCATTGCAGTGCCTAAGCTGCTGTCAGGCACTAACCAAAAGGTGTGCGGTTGGATAGCCCGCTCGAATCTCGGGCTACGTCGTTGTCAACGCCGCCGGGGAATAGGCAGAACCTAAGTCAGTCGTGTGACATGCCGGGAACGTGGTAAGCCTGTATGGTTGCCAGCGCATTGAGGCTGGCAGGCGAACCGTAAGGGACGCTGTTGATTGTGCAGGTATGGGAGGACGGAAAAAGCGAACGTCGGGCTGTAATGGCCCGGATAGGGGTTGAGACATCACCCCACGCGAAAGCGGGCAGACTT
Source organism: Paraburkholderia sp. WS6 (assembly GCF_030464835.1). Lineage (NCBI taxonomy): Bacteria > Pseudomonadati > Pseudomonadota > Betaproteobacteria > Burkholderiales > Burkholderiaceae > Paraburkholderia > Paraburkholderia sp. WS6. The sequence goes on along the minus strand of NZ_JALQCK010000013.1, from coordinate 164,205 downwards.
CCGTCTGGTCTACCGTCGCGAGACGCCTGACTAGCCCTTTAGCTGGATAGAGTGAACGTCGGCCTTGTCTAGCCGTATATGCATACGTTTAGTCATTGCTGAATATTTTTACCCCCTTGCGGGAGCAGATCGCTCCCGCAAGGGGCGATCTGTTCTCCGTTCGGGATTCATTTCTTCGAGCAGGAGAGCAGCATGAAAGTATCTGGTCGAAAGACCGGATCTGCGCTTTCCCACGCGCCAGACAGCTGGTACGCCGTAGATTGGCGTCGGGTTGAACGGAACGTGAGAGGGATGCAGATTCGAATTGCGAAGGCGACGCGGGAAGGTGACTGGCGCAGGGTGAAAGCCCTGCAACGGATGCTGACCCGCACGTTGTCTGCAAAGCTGTATGCGGTACGACGTGTTACGCAAAACCAGGGTGCGCGAACGGCTGGAGTCGATCGCGAGCTATGGGATTCGCCTGAAAGCCGGTGGGAAGCCATCGGCAGGTTGAAGCGGCGCGGATACAAGCCTCTGCCATTACGGAGAGTCTTCATCCCCAAGGCAAATGGGAAGGAACGTCCACTGGGCATTCCGACCATGCGGGACAGGGCGATGCAAGCTCTGTATCTGCTGGCCTTGGAGCCAGTGTCGGAATCGACGAGCGACCTGAACTCTTACGGGTTCAGGCTGAATCGTTCGACAGCCGACGCGATGTCCCAAATCCGCGTCTGTATGTCCCAAGAGGCCTCGGCCAAGTGGGTCCTAGAAGCGGATATCAAGGGGTGCTTCGACCACATCAGTCATGACTGGCTGGAAAACAATGTCCCGATGGACAGAGGAATCCTCCGGAAATGGTTGAAGGCTGGCCTGATTTATCAAGGCCAGCTACGGGCGACTGAGGCCGGTACGCCGCAGGGAGGCATCATCTCCCCGACGTTGGCGAACGTAACGCTGAACGGGCTGGAACGAGAACTGGTGGTGCATCTCGGTGCAAAACTGGGGATCATGAAAGCTAGAAGGCTGAAGGTGAATGTGGTGCGGTACGCGGACGACTTCGTGATAACCGGTGACTCGAGAGAGATACTGGAGCAAGAGGTCCGACCTTGGGTGGAGGCATTCCTTGCGGTTCGAGGGCTGCAGTTATCGGAGGAGAAAACGCGGATCACTCACATTGATGACGGCTTCGATTTCCTTGGGTGGAATTTCCGGAAGTACACGGGAAAGATGCTCATCAAACCGAGCAAAAAGAATGCGCAAGCGTTCTACAGCAAGGTGGCGGAAACGATTAGCAGCAACAAGACGGTGAAGCAGGAGGACATGATCCGACTGTTAAACCCAATGTTGCGCGGGTGGGCGCAGTATCACCATCCGGTTACGGCCAAAAAGGCGTACACCCGCATGGAGCATCTGGTGTTCCGGAGGCTCTGGTGGTGGTCCAAGCGGCGGCATCCGCGAAAGAGCAGCAGTTGGGTGCGACAGAAGTACTTCCACTCAATCGACGCTCGACAATGGGTGTTCGCGGTCCGGACGGTTCGGGACGATGGCAGTTGGGGCCTGACAGAGTTGTACCAACTCAGCGGTACGGCGATCAGGAGACACAAGAAGATCCAAGGAGAATTTAATCCCTTTGATCCGAAGTGGGAGCAATATGGCGAGCAACTGCGGCAGACGCGTCTGTGGGACTCGATGCGTTACCGGAAACAGTGGGCAAAGCTGTACATGTCGCAGAGCGGGTTGTGTGCGCTCTGCGGCTGTGCCCTGACGGACGAAACAGGCTGGCACGACCATCATCTGGAATATCGGATGCACGGCGGGTCAGACAAGTTGTCCAACCGGGTTCTGCTTCACCCGCACTGTCACCAGCAGGTACACGTTGGTAAACTTGCAGTAACTAAGCCGGTTCTGTCGTAGACAGAACTTTGTTTGTAGATTTGAGCCGTATGCGGGGAAACTCGCACGTACGGTTCTCGGGGGGCCCGATCTTCGTAAGAAGGTCGGGCTACCCGACAATTCACTCTTGGACTAAGCCGCCGAGGCCCTTCCGACCCCGGAGCGCACGTGCATGAACTGCACGCCGCGAACCAGCCGAAGCCGCGACGCAGACACCGATCCGATGACCACCGGTTTTCTACAGAAGATTTTTGGCAGCCGCAACCAGCGGCTAGTCAAGCAATATCAAAAGACCGTCACGGCGATCAATGCGCTCGAGCCGCAGATCGAGCAATTGACGGATGATCAACTGCGCGCCAAAACGGGTGAATTCCGCCAGCGCGTCGCGAGCGGCGAGTCGCTCGACAAGCTCCTGCCGGAGGCCTTCGCGGTGTGCCGCGAGGCCAGCAAGCGGACGCTGAAAATGCGCCACTTCGACGTGCAGTTGATCGGCGGCATGGTCCTGCACTACGGCAAGATCGGCGAAATGCGCACCGGCGAAGGCAAGACGCTCGTCGCTACGCTCCCGGTGTACCTGAATGCGCTGTCCGGCCGTGGCGTGCACGTCGTCACCGTCAACGATTACCTGGCCCAGCGCGACGCCGAATGGATGGCGCGTCTGTACAACTTCCTCGGTCTGTCGGTCGGCATCAATCTGTCGCAGATGGATCACGGCGCGAAGCAGGAAGCGTACGCCGCTGACATTACCTACGGCACCAACAACGAATTCGGCTTCGACTACCTGCGCGACAACATGGTCTACGAGACCGATGCGCGCGTGCAGCGAGCCCTGAATTTCGCGGTGGTCGACGAGGTCGACTCGATCCTGATCGACGAAGCCCGCACGCCGCTGATCATCTCCGGCCAGGCCGAAGATCACACCGAACTCTACGTGCGCATGAATGCGCTGCCGCCGTTGCTCGAACGCCAGATCGGCGAAGAGAAAGCGGACGGTACCGGCGTCGAAAAGCCGGGCGACTACACGCTGGACGAAAAAGGCCGCCAGGTCTTCCTGACGGAATCGGGCCACGAAAAGGCTGAGCGTCTGCTCGCCGAATGGGGCCTGATTGGCGAAGGCGAAAGCCTGTACGCGCCGCAGAACATCACGCTGATGCACCACGTGTACGCCGCACTGCGCGCGCACACGCTGTTCTTCAAGGATCAGCACTACGTCGTGCAGAACGGCGAAGTCGTGATCGTCGACGAATTCACCGGCCGTTTGATGTCGGGCCGCCGCTGGTCGGATGGCTTGCACCAGGCTGTCGAGGCGAAGGAGCACGTCAAGATCCAGAGCGAGAACCAGACGCTCGCGTCGATCACGTTCCAGAACTACTTCCGCATGTACGCGAAGCTGTCCGGCATGACCGGCACGGCCGATACCGAAGCGTACGAATTCAACGAGATCTACGGTCTCGAAACGGTCGTGATCCCGACCAACCGTCCGCCGAAGCGGATCGACAAGCAGGATCAGATCTACAAGACCGCGAAGGAACGCTATGACGCGGTGATCCGCGACATCCGCGATTGCCACGAGCGTGGTCAGCCGGTGCTGGTCGGCACGACCTCGATCGAAAACTCGGAACTGCTGTCGCATCTGCTGAAGCAGGCCGGGTTGCCGCACGAAGTGCTGAACGCCAAGCAGCACGCGCGTGAAGCCGAGATCGTCGCCGAAGCGGGCCGTCCGAAGCGTGTCACGATCGCCACGAACATGGCCGGTCGCGGTACCGACATCGTGCTCGGCGGCAATGCCGAAAAACAGGCGTCCTTCATCGAAAAGGACGAAGCGCTTTCTGAAGACGAGAAGCAACGCCGTATCCAGAAGCTGCACGACGAATGGCAGGCGCTGCACGATCAGGTGAAGGCCGCGGGCGGTCTGCACATCATCGGCACCGAACGTCACGAGTCGCGCCGGATCGACAACCAGTTGCGCGGCCGTGCCGGCCGTCAGGGCGACCCGGGTTCGTCGCGTTTCTATCTGTCGCTGGAAGATCCGCTGCTGCGCATTTTCGCGGGCGATCGCGTGCGCGCGATCATGGACCGCCTGAAGATGCCGGAAGGCGAAGCGATCGAGGCGGGCATCGTGTCGCGTTCGATCGAATCGGCGCAGCGCAAGGTTGAAGCGCGCAACTTCGACGTTCGCAAGCAATTGCTCGAATACGACGATGTGTCGAACGACCAGCGCAAGGTGATTTATCAGCAGCGCAATGAATTGCTCGAAGCGAACGACATCACCGAAACGATCGGCGCGATGCGCGGCGGCGTGATCGCCGATATCGTTCACCAGTTCGTGCCGGCCGGCAGCATCGAAGAGCAGTGGGACGTGCCCGAGCTGGAGGAAGTGCTGCGCAACGAATGGCAGCTCGACCTCGCGATCCAGGAAATGATCAACGAGTCGAACTCGATCAGCGCCGACGAGATTCTCGAAGCTGTCGAAGCGGCCGCGGACGAAGCGTACGAATCGAAGGTCGAACAGGTCGGCCGCGAATCGTTCAGCGCGTTCGAACGCTCGATCATGCTGCAAACGCTGGACCGTAGCTGGCGCGAACATCTGGCCGCGCTCGACCACCTGCGCCAGGGTATCCATCTGCGCGGGTATGCGCAGAAGAATCCGAAACAGGAATACAAGCGCGAGGCGTTCGAACTGTTCGCCGCGATGCTCGACGCCGTGAAGCTGGAAGTCACCCGGGTGGTGATGAATGTACAGATCCAGTCGCCGGAACAGTTGGAACAGGCCGCCGAGCAATACGAAGAGCAAGGCAGCCACCTCGAAAACGTCGAGTTCCGTCACGCCGAATTCGCCGAAGCTGCAGCAGCAGCGCCTGCCGCTGCGGAAGCGGCTACCGCCGCCATGATCGGCGACGCGATGAGCCACGGCGCCTCGCACGCCATTGGGTCGGACGTGAGCGTGGACAACGTGCCGAAGGTCGGCCGTAACGACCCGTGCCCGTGCGGCAGCGGCAAGAAGTACAAGCAGTGTCACGGCAAGATCGCATAATGCCGAAAGCGGCGCGCTTTAAGCGCGCCGCTTCGTTTTACACGTTGTTTTGTTGATGATTTCGCGGTGGTTCGGCTACAGGCTCGAGCCATCAGTTACCGATCCCTCGATGCCGGCGCCACGCCGGCATTTTCTTCGACAGGTCGCGACCATGGCTGTCAATTTCCCCTCGATCGATCCCGCTCAACTTCACCCTGTCGCCGGCGTCACGCTGGGCTGGGCGGAGGCGAATATCCGCAAGCCGAACCGCAAGGACGTGCTGGTCATTTCCGTTGGCGAAGGCGCGACTGTTGGCGGCGTGTTCACGCAGAACCGTTTTTGCGCCGCACCCGTCACGGTGTGCCGTGAGAATCTGGAGCGCGTGCGCGCGGGCGGCAAGCCGATTCGCGCGCTGGTGATCAACACGGGCAACGCGAACGCGGGCACGGGTGAGCCGGGCCTCGTGGCCGCGCGCGAAACCTGCGTTGAGCTCGCGCGCCTCGTTGACATTGCGCCGGAACAGGTGTTGCCGTTTTCGACGGGCGTGATTCTGGAACCGCTGCCGGTCGATCGTCTGAAGGCCGGTCTGCCTGCCGCGCTGGCGAACCGCAAGGAAGCCAACTGGTACGACGCCGCCCAGGCGATCATGACCACGGATACCTTGCCGAAAGCCACCTCGCGTCAGGTCGCGATCGACGGCCACACGGTCACGCTTACCGGTATCAGCAAGGGCGCCGGCATGATCAAGCCGAATATGGCGACCATGCTCGGCTTCCTCGCGTTCGACGCCGCCGTCGCCCAGCCGGTGCTCGACGCGCTGGTCAAGCACGTGGCGGACCGCTCGTTCAACTGCATCACGATCGACGGCGATACGTCGACCAACGATTCTTTCATCCTGATCGCGTCGGGCAAATCGAGCCTGCCGGCGATCACGTCCACCGATTCGCCCGCTTATGAAGCGCTGCGCGACGCGGTGACCGAAGTCGCCCAGACCCTCGCCCAACTGATCGTGCGCGACGGCGAAGGCGCGACCAAATTCATGACCGTGCATGTCGAAGGCGGCTCGAGCGTCGGCGAATGCCGCCAGATCGCGTACGCGATCGGCCACTCGCCGCTCGTGAAGACGGCCTTCTATGCATCGGATCCGAATCTCGGCCGCATTCTCGCGGCCATCGGCTATGCCGGCGTGGACGATCTCGACGTCGGCAAGATCGATCTGTATCTGGACGACGTGCTGGTCGCCACCGCCGGCGGCCGCAATCCGGCCTACCGTGAGGAAGATGGTCAGCGCGTCATGAAAAAGAGCGAGATCGGCATTCGTGTCGTACTCGGCCGCGGTAATGCGCAAGCCACGATCTGGACTTGCGATTTGTCGCACGATTACGTGAGCATCAACGCCGACTATCGTTCGTAACCAGGTTTATTGCGCGGCGTTTTGGCCGCTTACCTTACAGCCATGGACAAACTCGAAAAGTTTCTGACCCGGGCCGAAGCCGTACTCGTCCGCCTCGAAGCGATGCTTCCTCCTGCCGAACCGGAGATCGACTGGTCGGCAGCGGTCGCCTTTCGCTGGCGCAAGCGTCAGGGGCGCGGCTATCTGCAGCCGGTGCCCGCCATTTCGTCGATCACGCTCGGCGACCTGCAAAACATCGATCGCCAGAAAGGGTTGATCGAGCAGAACACGCTTCAGTTCGTGCGTAAGCAGCCGGCCAACAACGTGCTGCTGACGGGTGCGCGCGGCACGGGCAAGTCGTCGCTGATCAAGGCTTGCCTGAACGCCTATGCGAAAGACGGCCTGCGCCTGATCGAAGTGGATAAAGACGATCTGCACGATCTCGGCGACATCGTCGATCTGATCGCGCAGCGGCCGGAGCGCTTCGTGGTGTTCTGCGACGACCTGTCGTTCGAAGACGGCGAGTCGGGCTACAAGGCGCTGAAGGTCGCGCTCGACGGCTCGATCTCTGCGCAGTCAGACAACGTGCTGATCTACGCAACGTCCAACCGCCGCCATCTGCTGCCCGAGTACATGAGCGACAACGAGACGTACAAGCACATGGCCGACGGCGAGATTCATCCGGGCGAACTGGTCGAAGAAAAGATCTCGCTGTCCGAGCGCTTCGGCCTGTGGGTCAGCTTCTATCCGTTCAAGCAGGACGACTACCTGTCGATCATCGGTCACTGGCTGCGCCATTTCGGCTGCGACGACGCGGAAGTCGAAGCGGCGCGCGGCGATGCGCTGGTGTGGGCGCTGGAGCGCGGCTCGCGCTCCGGGCGCGTCGCGTGGCAATTCGCTCGCGACTGGTCAGGACGGAAGACCCCGGCATGAACGATGCGCAGAAGAACGTGGCTGGCCGCCCGGTGACTGAAGTCGCCGTCGGCGTGCTGATTCAGCCGGATGGACGCTATCTGCTGGCGCAGCGCCCGGCAGGCAAGCCGTACGAGGGGTACTGGGAGTTTCCGGGTGGCAAGCTGGAGGCGGGCGAGTCGGTCGAGGCCGCGCTAACCCGCGAGCTGCACGAGGAACTGGGTATCGACGTCAAGACGAGCCATCTTTGGCACACGCTCGAACACGATTACCCGCACGCCTACGTGCGGCTGTTCTTCTGCAAGGTCACGCAGTGGTCCGGCGAACCGCACGGCCGCGAAGGCCAGGCATTTGTGTGGCAGGCGCTGCCGGCGGATGTCTCGCCACTGTTGCCGGCGACGATCCCCGTGCTGGAATGGCTCGCGGCTGAGAAAAACTAGGGAAATTATCGGCGGTTTTAAACGGCGCTGCGTGCGCAGCGCCGTCCTGCGCAACTGCGACACGCCGCGCATGCGGTGTGCGTCTGCAACCTGCAGTGCTCAATGCGGGGTGTAGTCCCCGCCAGGCGATTCATCAGACGGCGTTTCTTCCTCCGTGCCGCCTATCTTGTACTTCTCAGCGGCCCAGGCGCCGAGGTCGGTCTGCTTGCAGCGGTCAGAGCAGAACGGGCGGAAGCGGCTTTCTGGAGTCCAGCGGACATCCTTGCCGCAAGTGGGGCATTTGACGACGGTAGGCATACGGTCAGGCAGTCAATCGGAAACGGAACAAGTTACGAATATAGGGGCATTTTTCGCCGCTTTAAAGGCGCGGCCCCGCGATTCAGTTCTACAGGGCAAGCGTTACAGGCTGCAAAGCGTGAGCTGGAACGGCACGTCGACATCCACCGCGCGCGGACGCAAATCGCCGTCCTGCACCGTGAATCGCACCCAGAGCATGTACTTGTTAGCGCTAGCCTCCGGAATCACCCGCAATTCAGGTGCCACCCGTACCTGCATCAACTGGTATGAACGGCCCGACAGCATCTGCTGATAGCTGCCCTGCATCGCCATGACCTTGGACGCCTGACCCGATTCGCGCGCGAGGCGCAACACGATTGTTGCCGCATCGCGCAACGGCAGCAGCGGCGTGACCCATTTGGCGATATCCTGCCGACGCTGATCGGGATGGATCTGCTGCCACGCGTAGTATGAAGGCAAATCGAACTTGCAAGTGCCGCCCGGGATGATCGCGCGGCTACGGATGCTGGCAAGCCACTCGTTGTCGGCCAGATGCTGGCCGGTCTTGCCCTGCATCTGTGAAAGCCCTGACAAGGTCTGCTCGATTTCCCCTAGCACGGCCTCCAGCGCGTTCTGCTCGATCCCCGGATTGCCCCGGAACGGCGCCAGAGTTTGCCGTTGGCGCTCGAGCTCCTTCATCAGATCGGACTTCAGATCCGCGCGACCTGCAACCTCTGAGATTTCGAACAACGTTGTCAGTGCGACGTGATGTTCCCTGGCGTCTTCCTGAGTCAGAAAGAACGTGAAGCGCTCGAACAGATCTTCGAGGCGCAATAGCGTCCGGATTCGCTCGTTGAAGGGATACTCGTAAAGGATCAAGCGGGCTCGCCTCGGGCGTGGTCGGTGACGGGAATGCAGAACATTCTAATGCCGTGAGACTACCCTAGCAATCACGCACTTTTTCAGCGCGCTTTCGCAACTTTTTTCACGTGTTTCAGGCGGTTTGGCGCGTGCTTTGCATGCGTGCCGCTGCATGGCTGAGCAAACCACGCACGCTACAAGCCATGTTCAGCGTATTCTCACGCGCTCGCTAGGGACAGATAGACGCGATGCTGCGCATCGACCTGCGTCTTGAGTGCGTCGAGCGGCGCGTTGTCGTTGTCGTTGTCGATGATGTCGTCGGCTGCGGCGAGGCGTGCTTCGCGCGTCGCCTGGCGGGCGATGATCGCCAGCACCTGTTCACGGCTAAAGCCGTTGCGGCTCATCACGCGAGAGATTTGTGTCTCGACGCTGCAATCGACCGTCAGCACACGATTCACGCGAGTCTTCCAGCTACCTGACTCCACCAGCAACGGCACTACTACGATCACGTACGGCCCTTGCGCCTCGCGTTGCTCGCGTTCGGTCTCCGCACGAATCAATGGATGCGTGATGCGTTCGAGGCGTTTGCGCGCGCCGTCGTCGCTGAATACCAGCGTGCGCATGCGGGCGCGGTCGAGCGAACCATCTGCCGCCACGAACGAATCGCCGAACTCCGCGGCAATCTGCGGCATCGCAATGCCGTGCGGCGCCGTGATGCGGTGCGCAATCAGGTCCGTGTCGACCAGCGGCACGCCGTGCGCGGCGAACAGGTCAGCCACGGTCGATTTGCCGCTGCCGATGCCGCCGGTCAATCCCACAGCAAACATGCTTCAGCCTCCCAACGCCAGATAAAGCGGTGTGCCGAGAAATAGCGTAACAGCACCGCCCGCTGCAAGAAACGGCCCGAACGGTAGGGGTTCTTCAAAGCGCATGCGGCCGCGCCACGTCGCCGCGAGGCCGACCACCGCGCCAGCGACCGCCGCGATCAGCACGATCTGCGGTAGCGCCGCCCAGCCGAGCCACGCGCCGAGCGCCGCCAGCAGTTTGAAATCGCCATATCCCATCCCTTCGACGCCGCGCACCAGACGGAACAGCCAATGCACGACCCACAGCACCAGATAGCCGAAGATCGCACCAAGCACGGCATCGTGGAGGTTCGCGAACATGCCGTTGAAGTTCACGATCAAGCCGGCCCACAGGAGCGGCAGCGTCATCGAGTCCGGCAGCAGGTGGGTGTCGATGTCGATCGCGCTCATTGCGAGCAACGCGGCGCACAGTCCGAAGGCGGCGAGTGCCATGCCGGTTGGCCCATACAGCGCGAGCGCCCCGGCCGCGAAGGCGGCGCTGGCGATTTCGAGCAGCGGGTAGCGCAGGCTTACGCGTGTCTTGCATGCGGAGCAGCGCCCGCGCAACAGCAGATAGCTCAGCACCGGCAGGTTCTCCCACGCGCTGAGCACATGGCCGCAATGAGGGCACGCGCTGCGCGGCACCCACAGGTTGTAGCGGGCGGGCAAGCCGTCGTCTTCGAGCGCTTGTTCGGTGGCCTCGCTGACTTCCTCGCGCCACGCACGCTCCAGCATGATCGGCACCCGATGCACGACCACGTTCAGGAAACTGCCGATCACCAGACCGAACACGATCGCGAATGCGATCTGCAGGCCGTTGGGCAAGCTGCCGAACGCCAGGCCGAGACTGGTTGTGACGTGGCCGGACAGCAGGCCCGAAAACAGGCTGGAAGAAGTATCTGACACGGGTGGAAGGGTAGCCTGCATATAAAGGGTGGGATTCGGCTGCGATGCTACACCACGTTGCCGAGTTGAATAATGGGAAGATACATCGCGATCACCAGGCCGCCGACCAGCGTGCCCAGCACGATGATGACAAGCGGTTCGCACAGGCTCGAGAGCGTGCCGATCTTTTCGTCTACCTGACGATCGGCGAGCGACGCCACATCGATCAGCATCGTGTCGAGCGTCCCGGACTCCTCGGCAACCGCAACCGGCTGCACTACCTCCGGTGGAAAGCAGTGCGCCGCGCGCATCGCGGCGGCGAGCCGTTCGCCGCGCCGCAGCCGGGCGGCGATCTCCACCGTGGCGCGATCGAAGAAAGCGTTGCCGGTGGCGTGAGTCAGTGAATCGAACGCATCCGCGAGCGGTGTGCCGGCCGACAGCAAGGTACCGAGTGCGCGGCTCCAGCGCGCCGCGCACAACGTGCGCAGCAACGAACCGGCGACCGGCATTGTCAGCGATAAGCGGGCGAACCGAATGCGCGCAGCTTCGGAACGTCGCAGCAGAAACGTCATAGCCGAGCCCGCGGCGAAAACCGTGACGACCAGAGGAATGCTCCAGCGCGCGGCACCCGCTGACAAGGCCAGCACGAACTGCGTGGGCGCGGGTAGTTTCGCGCCGAAGCCGTCGAAGATTTGCTTGAAAGTCGGCACGACCCAAACCAGCAACGCGGCGGTTATTGCGATCGCAAGCAACAGGATTGCGACCGGATAGGTGAGCGCCGCGCGCACCTTGGCACGCTGCGCGGCGGCGCGTTCGCGGTCGTCCGCGATCCGGGCGAGGACGGCGGGCAGCGCGCCGGCTGCTTCGCCGACTTCGACAAGTTGACAGTACAGCGCGTTGAACTGAGCAGGGTGCCGTTGCAATGCTGCGGAGAAGCGCAGGCCACCGGTGATGTCGCGTGCCAGCGCGCCGACGATCCGCTGCATACCTTGGCCGCGCGAACCATCCGCTTGCGCCAGCAGTTCCAGCGAAGGCGCGAGTGGCAAGCCTGCGCGCAGCAGACTGGCGAGCTGCCGGGTGAACACCGTGACGTCGGTGGTGCGGATTTGAGGGCGTGGCGCGTGCCCGCGTGCCGCGAGTTCGACGATGAACAGCTTTTCGCGTTTGAGTATGGCTCGTGCGGTGCTGACGTCCGGCGCAATGAGCGCACCGGTTTTCTGTACGCCGTCGGCATCGACGCCGCGCCATCTGAAGCGCATCTCGGCCGCTGGCGGTGGGTGAGTCGTCGCTGTGTTCATGTGACCTCGGTGGCGGCCAGCGCTTCGGTCAGGCTCGTCGTGCCGTCGCGTACACGCGCCAGGGCTGCGTCGCGCAAGGTGGCGACCTGTTCGGTTTGCGCGAGCCGGGCCAGCTCATGGGTGCCTGCGCGTGCCACGATCAACTCGCGCATCGCATCGGAGACCGGCATTACCTGGTGAACTCCGACGCGGCCGCGGTAGCCGATGCCGTGGCAGGCTTCGCATCCGGTGGCGGCGAATGGTTGCCAGCCGTCGAGACGATCGTCGGCGAAGCCCGCTGCTCGCAGCGCCGCTGCCGATTGCGGCGCCGGTGCGCGGCATGCCACGCAGAGTCGCCGCACCAGCCGCTGTGCCGTCACCATCCTTAGCGCGGCGGCCAGGTTGTAAGGCTCGACGCCGATGTCGATCAGGCGCGCGACAGCAGCAGGTGCGTCGTTCGTATGCAAGGTGGACAGCACCAGGTGACCGGTTTGCGCTGCCTTCACGGCAACATCGGCGGTTTCGTCGTCACGGATTTCGCCGACCATGATCACATCGGGGTCCTGACGGAGAAACGCACGCAGCGCCACCGCGAACGTCAGGCCAGCCTTTTCGCGCACGCTCACCTGATTGATACCCGCCAGTTGAATCTCCGCCGGATCCTCTACCGAGCACAGATTGCGCGCCTCGTCGTTGAGCATGTGCAGGAAGCAGTACAGCGAAAGCGTCTTGCCGCTACCGGTGGGCCCGGTGACGAGTACGAGGCCGTGCGGCGCGCGAATCGCGGCATCGACGGCTTCACGTTGCCGTAGATCGAGGCCGAGCGAGTCGAGCGATAGATCGGTGGGCAGTGCGTCGAGCCTGCGTAACACCAGCTTTTCGCCGAACAGCGTAGGCAGCGAGTTGACGCGATAGTCTTCGACGCGACCGGGCGACGTGGCAATACGCAGCCGTCCGTCCTGCGGTACGCGCCGCTCGGCGATATCCATGCGCGCCAGCACCTTCACGCGCGTGATGAACGCATCGCGCAGATGCGCAGGGGGCTGAGGGATTTCATGCAGTACGCCGTCGATGCGCAAGCGCACGCGCCAGCCATGCTCCGCCGGTTCGATGTGCAGGTCCGACGCATTGCGGCGGGTTGCCTCCTGCAAGGTGTCGGTCAATAGGCGTACGGCAGGCGCGTTGTCGGAATCGGGGAGACTCGAGTTGAGGTTGGAGCTGGCACTGGTGTCGGCGGCAAAGGCGTTATGTCTGGGTTTCGCTGGACTTTCGCTATCGACGGCGACAGGCCGCAACGACGCCGCGCGTTGAAAAGAATCTTGCATGAGAGACCGGTGATGAGCCGCCTGTAGAACACGACGACTCCATCATCCGGTAACGCCGCAGGCACCACCATTCAGCCAATCGGCTAATGGCGCGTTTCGAGCCGATGTGCGACGCTGCGCAGCGTGTAGGCCTTAACCGCGCGCCGCCTTGACGGCTTTCGCGCCCGTGCGAGTGGGCGGTTTGAACAGCTTGACGGTGCGGATCGCCTGGTCGTCGCTGCGCATCACTTCGAGTTTCACCTCGCGGATCTGCACGCAGACGTCGCCGTCCGGAATCTCTTCGAGAATCTCGAGGATCAGGCCGTTGAGCGTTTTCGGTCCGTCGGTCGGCAGCGTGAGATGCAGCCAGCGGTTCAGCTCGCGCAGCGGCATGCTGCCCGCCACGATACATTCGCCGTTCTCGTTCCAGCCGCCGCGCGAATTGGCGCTACGCGGAATCGACGTAGTGAATTCGCCGATCAGCTCTTCGATGATGTCTTCCGGCGTGACCAGCCCTTGCAACTCGCCGTATTCGTTCACGACCAGCGCCGTGCGGTGACGGCTTTCCTGGAAGTACTGTAGTTGCTGGAATACCGGGGTGCCGCTCGGCACGAAATACGGCTCGGCCAGCAGTTCGCGCAGCGTCTCGCGCTCCAGTTCCTGGTTGTGCAGCGCAGCCAGTGTCTTGCGCACGTGGAGCACGCCGAGCACCCGGTCGATGTCGCCTTGATAGACGATCAGCTTGTTGTGATAACAGGTTTCCAACTGATGCAGGATCTGTTCGAACGGTGCGTCAAAGTCGAGCGCTTCGATGCGGCGGCGCGGGATCATCACGTCGTCGACAGAAATGTTTTCGAGGTCGAACAGGTTCAACAGAATGCTGCGGTGCTTGGTCGGCATGAAGCTGCCCGATTCGAGCACGATAGTGCGCAGCTCTTCGGTGGAGAGCCGCTGATCTTGCGCGCCTTTGGTATTGATATGCAGCACGCGCAGGATCGTGTTCGCGAACAGATTGACGAACCAGACGAGCGGCTTGCCGACGCGCATCATCGGCGCGATCAGCAGGCTGGCCGGCAGGGCGATCTTCTCGGGGAACGTCGCGCCGACGATCTTCGGCGTGATTTCCGCGAACACGATGATCAGGAACGCAACGATGCCGGTCGCGATCGACAGCACCACATTGTTATGGCCGAAGGTATGCAGCGCGATCGAGGTGGTGAGCACCGGGATGATCGTGTTGAACAGATTGTTGCCGATCAGGACCACGCTCAACAGTTGGTCGGTGTGCGCGAGCAGGCCCTGAGTGGTCTTTGCGCCGAGCGCATTCTGGTTGGCAAGGTGTTTCAGGCGATGGCGGTTGATCGCCATCATCGCCGTTTCGGAAATCGAAAAGAAGCTGGAGCAGATAAGCAGCAGAAAGACGGCGCCGATCTGCGCCCATAAGGGAAGTTGTTCCACGCGTAGTGAAGGATAGGGGACGGGATGGAGAGAATATAGCAGAGGGGGCTGGGCGAGCCGCCTCCGCGGATGGTCTATGAAGACTGGGACAAATCGTATGTTGTGGCAAGGCGTCGGCGGGGCACAAAAAATCGCGACCCAAAACAAAAAAACCGCCAAGCAAGCTGGGCGGTTTTTCGAGCCTTGAACTAACAAGGCAAATCTGGTCGGGGTGAGAGGATTCGAACCTCCGGCCTCTACGTCCCGAACGTAGCGCTCTACCAGGCTAAGCTACACCCCGATTTGGTACTGGACTCTTACGGTGTTTCAGTCTCGTTCAAGACTGTCTTGCCGTCGAGTAAGAACATAATTCTAGCAGGCTATCTTTGAAAATGGAATCCGGAAATGAAGAAATTGCTGCAGCTGCGGCCAGCGCTTCCTGCTTCGCGCACTCAAGCGTGTGATCCAGTGCACCGGAACGCGTGATCGCTTCAAAAATGGTGTCGAAACGATCCGTGCCGCCTTGCTCGATGGCTTCCCGCGCGAGCGCCGACTGTTCGGGCGTGCCGCGTTCGATCAGATAAATCAGCGGGAGCGTGGGTTTGCCTTCGCGCAGATCGTCGCCGGCGTTCTTGCCCATCGATTCAGCCGTGCCCGTGTAGTCGAGCCAGTCGTCCATGATCTGAAACGCGGTGCCGATGCGGCGGCCGAATTCCGCGGCGGCGGCTTCCGTCTTCGCGTCCGACCCTGCCAGCACCGCACCGAGTTGGGCGGCCGCCTCGAACAATTTGGCGGTTTTGTAGCGGATCACCTGCATGTAACGCGCTTCGTCCACGTCGGCGTCGTGCATGTTCAGCAACTGCAGCACTTCGCCCTCGGAGATGATGTTGGTCGCCTCTGACAGGATTTCCATCACGCGCATCTTGCCCACGCCGACCATCATCTGGAACGAGCGAGAGTAGAGAAAATCGCCGACCAGCACGCTCGCAGCGTTGCCGAACAGCGCATTGGCCGTCTGGCGGCCGCGCCGCAGGTCGGATTCGTCGACCACGTCGTCGTGCAGCAGCGTGGCCGTGTGAATGAATTCCACCACCGCGGCGAGTTCGTGTCGATGCCCGGTGGTTTCGCCCAGTGCGCCCGCCACCAGCAGCAGTAGCGCTGGCCGCAGCCGTTTGCCCCCGGCGCTGATGATGTACTCGGAGATCTGATTGATCAGCATCACGTCGGACGCCAGACGGTGCCGTATGACGCGATTGACCTGCTGCATGTCTTCGGCGATCGGAGCGAGCAGGCTGGCGGCGTTGGAGGAGGAGGTGGCAGTCGACGACATGATGGCTGAATTGGGTAGTGCCGCGAATTATAAGGCGAATCGCGACAGTTCCGGGTCGCAGGCTGCGGCACGGCGCGACGGAGGCAACGGCCAGGCCGTGTGCCGGGGCTGGACGGCAAGGCGCCGGGCGGTGCGCGCGGCGACTCTCAATGAGTTTTGACCGAGCAGCTAACTCTATGTATAATCACGGGTTTCCGCGCGCGGTGCGTGGGAAAAATGAACACAGAGTGAGGTTCTCAATGTACGCGGTCATAAAAACCGGTGGCAAGCAGTATAAAGTTGCCGTCGGCGAAAAACTTAAAGTAGAACAGATACCGGCAGACATTGACGCTGAAATCACGCTCGACCAGGTTCTCGCAGTGGGCGAAGGCGAATCGATTAAGTTCGGTACGCCACTGGTCAGTGGGGCTTCCGTCAAGGCTACCGTCGTGTCGCAAGGTCGTCACGCAAAAGTGACCATCTTCAAGATGCGTCGCCGGAAGCACTACCAGAAGCATGGCGGCCACCGCCAGAACTATACCGAACTGCGCATCGACGCGATCAACGCGTAAGCGCAACGGTTAAGGAGCAAATCAAATGGCACACAAAAAGGCAGGCGGATCATCCCGCAACGGCCGCGACTCTGAATCGAAGCGTCTCGGCGTCAAGGTTTACGGCGGTCAGGCCATCAACGCTGGCGGCATTATCGTTCGCCAACGTGGCACGCGTATGCACCCGGGCGAAAACGTCGGTATCGGCAAGGATCACACCTTGTTCGCGCTGACGGACGGCCACGTCAATTTCTCGACGAAGGGCGCAGCGAAGAAGCACATGGTCAACGTCGTCCCGGCAGCAGTCTGAGTTTAATCAGGCACGGGCTTCAGGACCGGAAAAAGGCCCCGCGAAGTTTGCGGGGCTTTTTTTATTGCAGCGCTTTTTGTCCGAAGAATTGGCGGATTGCATGGCCATATCGGCGTGGTTAGCCGATCGGCTGATTGCCCACCGCACGGCGGGCGCGGCAAAATAGCAGCATCTGAAAGCATCAACCCAGCAGCACCATCTAGCAGCACACCACGGGACGGAGTTACGCATGAAGTTCATTGACGAAGCGAGGATTGAAGTCATCGCCGGCGACGGAGGGGATGGCAGCGCGTCGATGCGCCGCGAGAAATTCGTTCCGTTCGGCGGCCCGGATGGCGGCGACGGCGGCCGGGGCGGCAGCGTGATCGCGGTTGCAGACCGCAACATCAACACGCTGATCGACTACCGCTACGCGAAAAAACATTTGGCGCGCAACGGCGAAAACGGCCGCGGCGCGGACTGCTACGGCAAGGGCGGCGACGACATCACGCTGCGCATGCCGGTCGGCACGACTATCACCGATATGGAAACCGGCGAGCTGATCGCCGATTTGACCGAGCACAACCAGAGCGTGCAAATCGCGCAGGGCGGTGCGGGCGGTCTCGGTAACCTGCATTTCAAATCCAGTACGAACCGCGCGCCGCGTCAGAAAACCGACGGCAAGCCCGGCGAGCGCCGCATGGTGCGCCTCGAATTGAAGGTGCTGGCCGACGTCGGTCTGCTCGGCATGCCGAACGCCGGCAAGTCCACCTTCATCTCGTCGGTGTCGAACGCGCGGCCGAAGATCGCCGATTACCCGTTCACAACGCTCGCGCCGAATCTCGGCGTGGTGCGTGTCGGGCCGAGCCGCAGCTTCGTGATCGCCGACATTCCTGGCCTGATCGAAGGCGCGGCGGAAGGCGCCGGCCTCGGTCACCAGTTTCTGCGCCACTTGCAGCGCACGGGCTTGCTGTTGCATATCGTCGACCTCGCACCGTTCGACGAAGCCGTCGATCCCGTCGCGGAAGCCAAGGCGATCGTCAACGAGCTGCGCAAGTACGACGAGCTGCTCTATGAGAAGCCCCGCTGGCTGGTGCTAAACAAGCTCGACATGGTCCCCGAAGACGAGCGCGAAGCGCGAGTGTCGGCCTTCCTTGAAGGCTACGGTTGGGAGGGCCCAGTGTTCGAAATCTCGGCACTGACCGGCCAGGGTTGCGAGAGTCTTTGCTACGCGGTGTATGACCACATCGCCGCGCATTCGGACGCGCAGCGGGCGGCGGAAGCCGAAGATCTCGCTGCTGACGTGCGTTTCCGCGCAAAGCCGGAAGCACCGGCCGCTGCGTCGGACGACTCCAGCGTCGACCCGCAGTAATAACAAGCCTGAGCGCCGGCGCCTGCACGGGCCGCCGGCATGCATCACGCGTCATCTTGGGAGACCGCGCACAATGCGTTCCGTCATCGCAGATTCACGGCGATTGGTAGTGAAAGTCGGCTCGAGCCTCGTTACGAATGACGGGCGCGGCCTCGATCATGCTGCAATCGGCCGCTGGGCCGCGCAGATTGCCGCACTGCGCGCACAGGGCAAGGAAGTGGTGCTGGTCAGTTCAGGCGCTATTGCCGAAGGAATGCAGCGGCTCGGCTGGACCAAGCGGCCACGCGAAATCGACGAATTGCAGGCGGCCGCGGCTGTCGGTCAAATGGGTCTCGCGCAAGTCTACGAAAGCCGCTTCGCTGCGCATTCGATCCAGACCGCGCAGATTCTGCTGACCCACGCCGATCTGGCCGACCGCGAACGCTATCTGAACGCGCGTTCCACGTTGCTGACCCTGCTGCGTCTGGGCGTCGTGCCGATCATCAACGAGAACGACACGGTCGTTACCGACGAAATCAAGTTCGGCGACAACGACACGCTAGGCGCCTTGGTCGCCAATCTGATCGAAGGCGATGCGCTCATTATCCTCACCGATCAGCAGGGGCTTTTCACCGCAGACCCGCGCAAGGATCCGAACGCGACGCTCGTTCAGCAGGCGGATGCCGGTGCGCCGGAGCTCGAAGCAATGGCCGGCGGCGCGGGTTCGAGCCTGGGCCGAGGCGGCATGCTGACCAAGATTCTCGCGGCCAAACGCGCGGCGCACAGCGGCGCCAATACGGTAATCGCGAGCGGGCGTGAAGCAGACGTGTTGTCACGGCTTGCCTCGGGTGAGGCGATCGGCACACAGTTGATCGCGCGCACTGCACGCATGGCGGCGCGCAAGCAATGGATGGCCGATCATCTGCAGGTGCGCGGCCACGTGGTGATCGACGACGGCGCAGTCGAAAAGCTGACCGAAGGCGGCAAGAGTTTGCTGCCGATCGGCATCGTCGGTGTGCAGGGCGCGTTTGCGCGCGGCGAAGTGATCGCTTGCCTGAGCGCGGCAGGGCGTGAAGTAGCGCGCGGCCTGACGAACTACAGCAGCGCGGAAACCAAGCTGATCCAGCGGCGTCCGAGCGGCGACATTGAATCGGTGCTCGGCTATATGCTGGAGCCTGAGGTGATTCACCGCGACAACCTTGTGCTGGTCTGACTCCCGAGCACGGTTCGCACGACGGAAAAAAAGCCGTTCCGGCGTGAGCTGGAACGGCTTTTTCACATTCGCGGCGGCTTCCACATTCGAAGAAGGACGCTCGCGAAAACGGCCTTAATGAATCAACGAGGTCTGCGTGCGCTTGTAGCGGATGTTCTCGACAATTTGCTTGGCGTTGCCCGTGGGCATCTTGTTCGCACACAGGTAATCCTGATACAGCGCAGCCTGATAGGCGTTCAGCGCGCCATTCTCAATGCGCCTGAAGTCGTTGGCGACGGTTTGATCCCAGCCGTCGTGATCGGCGTTCAGCCCCGCGTACTGGCGCCATTCGTACGTATCGCAGCGAATCCCTTCGTAGTTCACGTTGCGCGCGCCGCTCGGGCTCGTTACGACGACGGTGTAGCGCACTACGCCGTCGGTGCCGACGGTAAGCGAATTTCTATCGATCGCGAAATGCAGCGGCGTATTGCCCGAAACCTCGAAGGGCAGAAGATTCGAGTCTTGCGGCAGCGGCGGCAAGGCGTCCACCTTGTTTTCAACCCAGGTGCTCGGCCGGTCCAACAGGTAGGCAAACTCGCTGTCGTCTTTATTGGTAGGTTTGCCGGCGCTCGAACATCCAGCCAGCAGGGCGCCGGTGGCGACGCACGCCACGACGAGAGCAAGTGCTTTCAATATGGTTTCCTCGAAACACTGGTGCGGCTCATTGAGCCGCACCAGCAGAAGCGGCGTGGACAGCCGCACAGAATTGTTAATTGCGCACGCCAGGGCGGAACAGCGAGCCGGCGGTTTCGCGCTCCGATTCGTCTTCGTGTTCCGACGCGGAGCCAACTTCGGCAACCGACCCGGAGCCCGGACCGCAATCAGACGCGAACGTCGTGTGAATCGACGTTTCGATGCTGACTGTGGTCACCGAGGTGGTGACCGTCATCATCGTCGAATCCGGCGGACTTTCCATCGACGACGCTATCCGGGGATAACGCGGCCCATGGTGCCCGCCAGGTTTTTCCGCACGCGGCGCAGCCCGGCGCATGAAACGGGATAGCTCCGTCAGCGCCAACTGATACACATCCCGCTTGAACTCGATCACACAGTCGAGCGGCACCCAGTACTCGTTCCAGCGCCACGCATCGAACTCAGGGTGGTCGGTGGCGCGCAAGCAAATGTCGCAATCGCGTCCAACCATCCGGAGCAAGAACCAGATTTGTTTCTGGCCGCGGTAATGACCGCGTACTTCGCGCTTGATGAACTTGTCAGGCACCTCGTAACGCAACCAGTCGCGCGTGCGACCGATCACCTTGACGTGCTCAGGAAGCAGCCCGGTTTCTTCGTGTAACTCCCGATACATCGCTTGCACGGGGGTCTCTCCGTACTTGATGCCCCCTTGCGGAAACTGCCAGGAATGTTCACGGAGCCGTTTGCCCCAAAACACCTCGTTGTGCGCGTTCAAGAGGATGATGCCGACGTTCGGGCGAAAGCCTTCACGATCCAGCATACAACCACCTTCGAATCCTTTAAAATTGCTTTGATTATAAACAGATAACGGACCCGACGCACCGATTCGCACCAGATTGGAACGATTCGCCGCAAAAGGCCCGCGTTTGCGGTAGCCTGTCAGTCTTTCCGTGCCTTATCCCTTGCTGCAAAGGCTTTGCGCGGCGGCTTCGGCGCCGCGATCGGGCCGGTTTTGCCGGGGTTTTGCCTGGTATACGCGGACCATTTGCCGGGTCTGAGCCGGATTCCTGGACAGACTTTGGCCGGGTATGTGGCAAGTCCGTGCCGGCGCGAGGCCGGGTCTGTGTCGGTTTCCCCACCGTTTTCACCTTTCGGGCGGTCCCTCCGGAGCCGCCGCTTTTGGAAAATCTGAATGAAAGCTTCCCGTTTCTTTATCGGCACACTGAAAGAAGCGCCCGCCGACGCCGAGATCGTCAGCCACAAGCTCATGGTGCGCGCCGGCATGATCCGCCGCGTTGCCGGTGGCATCTATAACTACCTGCCCATCGGCCTGCGTTCGATCCGCAAGGTGGAAGCCATCGTGCGCGAAGAAATGAACCGGGCAGGCGCGATCGAACTGTTGATGCCTTCGGTGCAGCCGGCTGAACTGTGGCAGGAATCGGGCCGTTGGGAAAAATACGGCCCCGAGCTGCTGCGCTTCAAGGATCGCAAGCAATCCGATTTCGTGCTCGGACCGACCCACGAAGAAGTGGTCACGGATATCGCGCGCGGCCAGATCAAGAGCTACCGCCAGTTGCCCGTGAACTTCTATCAGGTCCAGACGAAGTTTCGCGACGAGATCCGTCCGCGTTTCGGCGTGATGCGTGGCCGCGAGTTCATCATGAAAGACGCGTACTCGTTCGACAAAGACGCGGAAGGCCTGCGCGAGTCGTATCGCAAGATGTATGACGCGTACGTGCGTATCTTCACGCGCCTCGGTCTGGATTTCCGCGCAGTGGCAGCGGACAACGGTTCGATCGGCGGCAGCGGTTCGCATGAATTTCACGTGATTGCCGACACCGGTGAAGACGCGATCGCGTATTGCCCGACCTCGGAGTTCGCCGCGAACGTTGAAGCGGCCGAAGCGTTGCCGCTGTACGCGGAACGCGCAGCGCCGACCGAAGAGATGAAGAAGACCGCGACGCCGGGCAAAGCAAAGTGCGAGGCCGTGGCCGAGCTGCTGAACATCCCGCTCGAGCGCACGATCAAGTCGATCATCCTCGCCACGGAAAACGAAGGCGCCGAACCGACCATCTGGTTGCTGATGCTGCGTGGCGATCACGAGCTGAACGAGATCAAGGCAAGCAAGCTGCCGGGTCTGGCGGACTTCCGCATGGCGACCGAAACCGAGATCATCGAGACCTTCGGCACGCCGCCGGGTTACCTCGGCCCGATCAACACGAAGAAGCCGATCAAGGTCATCGCGGATCGCACGGTCGCCAACATGAGCGACTTCGTGGTGGGCACGAACGAGGTGGATTACCACACCACTGGCGTGAACTGGGGCCGCGATCTGCCGGAGCCGGTCGTCGCCGATATCCGTAATGTGAAGAAGGGCGATCCGTCGCCGGACGGCAAGGGTGTGATCGACATCTGCCGTGGCATCGAAGTCGGCCACGTGTTCCAGCTCGGCAAGAAATACTCGGAAGCGATGAACGCGACCTGTCTCGACGAGAACGGCAAACCGCAGCCGATGGAAATGGGCTGCTACGGCATCGGCATCACGCGTATTCTGGGCGCGGCGATCGAACAGAATTTCGACGACAAGGGCATCATCTGGCCGGAGTCGATCGCACCGTTCGAGGTCGTGCTGTGCCCGATGGGTTACGACCGCAGCGAAGCGGTGCGTGAGCAGGCCGACAAGCTGTACGCGGAGCTGGTCGAAGCCGGTGTCGACGTGATCCTCGACGATCGCGGCGAACGTCCGGGCGTGATGTTCGCCGACTGGGAACTGATTGGCGTGCCGCATCGCTTGGTGATCGGCGATCGTGGTCTCAAGGACGGCAAGCTCGAGTATCAAGGCCGCCGCGACGCTGAAGCGACGCTGCTGCCGGTCGAAGACGCCGCCCAAACGGTGATCGGCAAGGTTCGCGCAGCATTGGCGCAATAAGCGGAGCGGACGGTGGAGTACACCTTCGTATCTGCGACCGTCCTGCTGATTCTGATCACTGATCCGTTAGGCAATATTCCGCTCTTTATCAGTTGCCTGCGCAGTGTTTCGCCGAAGCGGCGCACGATCGTCATCCTCCGTGAGGTGGCGATCGCCTTCGCGATCCTGCTGGTCTTCATGGTGGTCGGCGACCGCTTCCTGCGCATGATGAGTCTGACCGACCAGTCTTTGCGCATCGGTGGCGGGATTGTGCTGTTTCTGATTGCGCTCAGGATGGTGTTTCCGCATCCTGACGGTCCGTTCGGCGGTGACACGCGCGGCGGCGAGCCGCTCATCGTGCCGCTCGCCATTCCGGCATTAGCAGGCCCGTCGGCGCTGGCGACGGTGATGTTGTTGACGTCGCAGGCGCCCGGCAAGATGTTCGAGTGGATCGGTGCGCTGACCGTCACAATGATCGTCTGCGCGATCGTGCTGATGCTGGCGGAGCGCATTCAGGCGTGGCTCGGCGAGCGCGCGATGATGGCCTTTGAGCGGCTAATGGGATTGGTGCTGGTGGCGATCTCAGTCGAAATGATGCTCGGCGGTATCCGCTCTTTTGTGCATCAACTTTGAGTGAGATCGGGTATGGGGTTCAGCGCGGTAGCGCAGCAGTGCTATCACCTGCCTGATAAACAAAAAGCGGCCAGTGGGCCGCTTTTTTTACGCCGGTGCGCGCCGTAAATGGCGCCGCCAAACCAACGTGGCTTTAAGTTAAGCCCCTTCGGTCAACGCCCGAATAGTCGGCAGGTTGCGCCAGTAGCCTTTCGCATCCATCCCGCAACCGAACACGTAACGGTCCGGCACTTCGAAACCACAGTAATCCGGGCGCAGCGGCTTGGCCTTCGGAATGATCTTCTCGCACAGCACCGCGCTCAGGAAGCGCTTCGCGCCCATCGCGAGGATGCGATCGCGGATCGCGGCCATCGTCTCGCCTTCGTCGAGGATGTCGTCGAGCACCAGCACGACGCGATCCTTCACCGACTCAGCCGGCGCCACGCGCCACTGCATCTCATTGCCACCCTTGGTGGTGTTGCGATAGCGGGTCAGGTGGATGTAGTCGAACTCGAGCGGGAAATCGAGGTGCGGCAGCAACATGCCGGTGAACACCGCCGCGCCGCCCATCACCGACAGCACGAGCGGGAAGTCCTCGCTCATCTCGTTGCGGATGGCGGCAGCCATGCCGCTGATCGACGCGTTGACGTCGTCGGCCGAAACGATTTCTTCGGAGTGGCTAAAAATATGGAGAGCTTCTTCGCGGTTCATGACGTCTGACGGGCGGTAACTGTATACATAGTGTGGGTGAGAACGACGGCGTGCGGTACAGAATAAACCCGCACAAATCCGGAGTCAGCCGCGCGTGCCGTTGTTTACGCACGGAAGCACGCGCGCCGCCGTCTTGCTAAAGCTTAGCGCATGCCGGGCATCATGCCCTTCATGCCGCGCATCATCTTTTGCAGATTGCCGCCCTTCAGCTTTTTCATCATCGTGCGCATCTGGTCGTACTGATTCAGCATGCGGTTGACTTCCTGCACCTGCACGCCCGCGCCAGCGGCAATGCGGCGCTTGCGGGTGGCCTTGATCAGATCGGGCTTGGCGCGCTCCAGCGGTGTCATCGAATTGATGATGCCTTCCATGCGGCGCATCTGCGATTCGGCCATGCTCATATTGGCGCCGGCAGCGGCCTGCTGGAACTGCGCGGGCAGCTTGTCCATCAGCGACGACAGGCCGCCCATGCTCTTCATCTGCGTAAGCTGCGCGCGGAAATCGTTGAGGTCGAAGTCGCCGCCTTTCTTGACCTTGTCGGCGAGCTTCTGCGCGGCCTGAACGTCCACACCGCGTTGTGCTTCTTCGACGAGGGCGAGAATGTCGCCCATGCCGAGAATCCGGTTCGCCATGCGATCCGGGTAGAAAATTTCGAGGCCATCGAGCTTTTCGGCGACGCCGACGAACTTGATCGGCTTGCCCGTCACGTGGCGCACGGAGAGCGCCGCGCCACCGCGTGAATCGCCGTCGAGCTTGGTGAGGACGACGCCGGTGAGCGGCAATGCGTCGCTAAAGGCCTTCGCGGTGTTGACCGCGTCCTGGCCGAGCATCGCGTCGACGACGAACAGCGTTTCCGCCGGTTTCAGCGTGCTGTGCAGCGCGGTGATTTCGGCCATCATCGCTTCGTCGATACCCAGACGGCCGGCCGTGTCGACCAGCAGCACGTCGTGGTAGTGGCGCTTGGCCCAATCCACCGCGGCGATCGCGATATCCACTGGCTTCTGATCCGGTTCCGACGGGAAGAAGTCCGCGCCGACCTGCTCGGTCACCGTCTTCAACTGCGCAATAGCAGCCGGGCGGTAGACGTCGCACGAAACCGTGAGGACTTTCTTCTTGTACTTCTCGCGCAGGAGCTTGGCGAGCTTGCCGACCGTGGTCGTTTTGCCGGCGCCTTGCAGACCCGCCATCAGGATGACGGCCGGCGGCGTGACGGCGAGGTTCAGCTCGACAGCCTTGCCTTCATAGTCGCCGCCGATGATCGCGGTCAGCTCGCGCTGCACCACGCCGACCAGCGCCTGACCCGGGGACAGGCTGCTGATCACCTCCTCGCCGAGCGCTTTTTCCTTCACCTTGGCGATGAACTCGCGCACGACGGGCAGCGCCACGTCCGCCTCGAGAAGCGCGAGGCGCACTTCGCGCAGCATTTCCTGGGTGTTCGCCTCGGTGAGCCGGGCTTCGCCGCGCAGCGTCTTGACGACGCGCGCCATCCGTTGAGTCAGATTGTCGAGCATGGGGAGCGATGAACAGTGCGGCCGGAGCGGGGCGCGATGAGGGAGACGTCGCGGAGCAGGGGCCTAGTGTAAACTTCGAATATGGATATTGTACTGTATGCCCTCACTGCGCTCCTCTACGGCGGTCTAGCCGTGGCCGGCTGGCGCTCGCACCGGCACGCCGCCTTGCGCCCCATGCTCGAGAGCGTGCCGCCGGTGCACGTCTCCGCGGGCATCCCGGCCTCATCGGCCGCTTCGGGCATGAGCACCTCGGGCCGCGCGCTGCTGTTTGTCGCGCTGCTGGCCCACGGCGTGCTGCTGCACACCACCATCTTTCCCCAAAACGCGATGGTGTTCGGTTTCGCGTTCGCGCTGTCGGCGATGTTCTGGCTCGGCGCCGGCATCTACTGGATCGAGAGCTTTTTCTTTCCACTCGACGGCTTGCGCCTGCTGGTGTTGCCGCTTGCCTGCGTCGCTTCTTTATTGCCGCTGGCGTTCAATGGCGTGCGCGTGCTGCCGTATTCAGCCGCGCCGATGTTCAAGCTGCATTTTCTGATCGCCAATATCGCGTACGGCTTGTTCGCGATCGCGGCGCTGCACGCGGTTCTGATGCTGCTGGTCGAGCGGCGTCTGCATGCCATGCGCGGCGGCATGTCGCAACGCAATGCGGCTGCGGCGGGCAACGGCTGGCTGTCGAGCTGGCTCGACACCTTGCCGCCGCTGCTGACACTTGAAAAGCTGCTGTTCCGTCTGATCGGCGCCGGCTTCGTGCTGCTCACGCTGACGCTGGTATCGGGCATCCTGTTCAGCGAGCAACTGGTCGACCGCGCCTTGCGGCTCGATCACAAGACCGTCTTCGCGATTCTTTCCTGGGTGATGTTCGGCGCGCTGCTGACTGCGCGCAAGGTTTCCGGCTGGCGCGGCCGTGCGGCATTGCGCTGGGTGCTGGCGTCGTTCGTCGCGCTGTTGCTGGCGTACGTCGGCAGCCGTTTCGTATTCGAGGTGCTGTTGCACCGTGCTGTAGTTTGAGTGTCCTGCTATGCGACAAATTTTTCTGCTGATCCTGTTGTTCATCGTTGGCCAGTGGCTGGTCAAGGCGCTGCGTCGCCATGACGCGCAAGCGTCGCAACGCACCGGCGCCGGTGCGAATGGCGCCGCGGGTGCCGGCGGTGCAAGAGGCCAGAGCGGTCCGAATGGCGGCGCGCGTGGACCCAATGCGCCGCGAGCGCAGCCCCAGCTCGCCGAGCCGATGATCCGTTGCGCCGAGTGCGGCGTGCACGCGCCGAAGAGCGACTCCGTGGTGGTGGCGGGGCAGCCTTTCTGCAGCGCCGCGCACGCGCAGCGTCATGGCGCGCGTCCCTCGGGCCGCGACGCTCGATGAGCGTCGCGTTCACCGTCGATGCCGACGGTTGGGTTGCCGCCGCACGCAAACTGCCATCGCCGAATTTCGAAGCGCGGCCCGAAGGGGCCGTGCCGACGCTGATCGTTGTCCACAACATCAGCCTGCCGCCCAATGAGTTTGGCGGCACGGCGATCGCCGAACTGTTCCTGAACACCCTCGACTGCGACGCTCACCCCTACTACGACACGCATCTGCGCGGCGTGCGGGTGTCGGCGCATTTCGTGATTCATCGCGACGGCGCGCTCGAGCAATTCGTGTCCTGCAACGAGCGGGCATGGCACGCCGGGCCGTCGAATTTTTTCGGCCGCGAGCGCTGCAACGATTTCTCGATCGGCATCGAGCTGGAGGGCAGTGATACGACTGCTTTCGAAGCGGCGCAATATCGCACGCTCGGTACACTTGTGACGGCGCTCAAGGCCCGCTATCCGGTCGAAGGGCTTGCCGGTCACTCGGACATTGCCCCCGGCCGCAAGACCGATCCTGGGCCGCATTTCGAGTGGCAGCGTCTGCAGCGCGACACCGCGTTAGCGGATCAGTACTTCCCCTATCTCAAGTTTTCCAAAACGCTGTAACGACCCTTCGCGCAACCTCGCGTGATGCGAGGAGAACAAGGCGCTGCCTTGTTCTCCGGGGAGTCGGCTTCGCGTCGCGCTATGCAAAAGTCAAGCCTTTGAAAGCAAATAAAACGATTTGACCTGTCTTGAAACTACACTATACTTGGTGCCAGAAATTCAGTTTCGCACTATATCTTGTGTCCGGTGTGTATAACTCTGTGCATAACTGAGTGCATAAGTCTGCGGCGCCCCGCTTCCCGAGCATGGCGCCGCAAGCATTCCGGGCAGCGAAAAATATTCCTGCGGCGTGGCCGGTCGAGAGAACCGGCAGCGTCCAGAAGCATTCAGGAAAAGGGCATAGCAAGTGATCGCGACACACATGGTGAAGACCGTTATCAATTCGAATCAGGCTTCATCGCTGTCGCATCCCGCCACCCGGCTCAGCCGGCCTTTTTCCTGCACCCC
This sequence comes from Paraburkholderia sp. WS6, assembly GCF_030464835.1. Taxonomy (NCBI): domain Bacteria; kingdom Pseudomonadati; phylum Pseudomonadota; class Betaproteobacteria; order Burkholderiales; family Burkholderiaceae; genus Paraburkholderia; species Paraburkholderia sp. WS6. Next base: position 136,163 of record NZ_JALQCK010000013.1, on the reverse strand, counting down.
ATCGCTTGCGCACGCGGCGGCGCAGCGTTCGTTTTAATCCGCGGTTATCTCCGCAACATTTCCAAGACCAGGAGCTTTGCACATGCAAACCACCGACAACGCGACGACCCGGTACGAGGGTTCACCGGCTGGCCAGGCCTTCGGCCAGACACAAGGCGCTCAGGCGCTCGCGCCGCAAGTGACCTACGCCGACTACAAGGTGATCCGTCGTAACGGCAGCGTGGTGTCGTTCGAGCCGTCGAAAATCGCCATCGCCGTGACGAAGGCATTTCTGGCCGTCAACGGTGGTCAAGGCGCGGCGTCGGCTCGCGTGCGCGAACTGGTCGAGCAACTCACGCAGAATGTGGTGCGTGCGCTCGTGCGCAGCCGTCCGAATGGCGGCACGTTCCATATCGAAGACATCCAGGATCAGGTCGAACTCGCGCTGATGCGCGGCGGCGAACACAACGTCGCGCGTGCGTACGTGTTGTATCGCGAGAAGCGCACCCAGGCGCGCGGTCATGACGACCAGATCGTCGCCAGCACGCCGGGTCTGAACGTCACCGACAACGGCGTGACGCGTCCGCTCGACATGGCTGCGCTGCGCGGCATCATCGAACTGGCCTGCTCGAACCTGGGCGACGCCGTGAGCGCCGATCCGATCATCGCGGAAACGGTCAAGAATCTGTACGACGGCGTGCCGATGAGCCAGGTCTACGACTCGGCAATTCTGGCTGCCCGCACGATGATCGAAAAGGACCCGGCTTATAGCCAGGTCACCGCACGCATCCTGCTGCACACGATCCGCCGCGAGATCCTCGAAGAGGAAGTCACGCAAACGGAAATGGGCGAACGCTACGCCGAGTACTTCCCGCAATTCATCAAGCGCGGCGTGCAAGCCGAGCTGCTCGACGACAAGCTGCTGCAGTTCGACCTGAAGCGCCTCGGCGCCGCACTCGACAACAACCGCGACCTGCAGTTCGGCTACCTCGGTCTGCAAACGCTGTACGACCGCTACTTCCTGCATCACGACGGCGTGCGCATCGAAATGCCGCAGGCATTCTTTATGCGTGTGGCGATGGGTCTGTCGCTGAACGAGATCGACCGCGAAGCGCGCGCGATCGAGTTTTACAAGGTGCTGTCGAGCTTCGACTTCATGTCGTCCACGCCCACTTTGTTCAACTCGGGTACCCGCCGCTCGCAACTGTCGTCGTGCTACCTGACGACGGTCGACGACGACCTCGACGGCATCTACGAAGCGCTGAAGGAAAACGCGCTGCTGTCGAAATTCGCCGGCGGTCTGGGCAACGACTGGACGCGCGTGCGTGCTCTGGGTTCGCACATCAAGGGCACCAATGGCAAGTCGCAAGGTGTCGTGCCGTTCCTGAAGGTCGTCAACGACACGGCTGTCGCTGTGAACCAGGGCGGCAAGCGCAAGGGCGCGGTCTGCGCGTACCTGGAAACGTGGCACCTGGACATCGAAGAATTCCTCGAGCTGCGTAAGAACACCGGCGACGATCGTCGCCGCACCCACGACATGAACACGGCGAACTGGATTCCCGACCTGTTCATGAAGCGCGTGCATGAAGGCGGCGACTGGACGCTGTTCTCGCCGTCCACCTGCCCGGACCTGCACGACAAGTTCGGCGCCGAATTCGAAGCGGCTTACACGGCTTACGAAGACAAGGTTGCGCGCGGCGAGATCAAGCTGTTCAAGAAGATCCCGGCGGCGCAACTGTGGCGCAAGATGCTGGGCATGCTGTTCGAAACCGGCCACCCGTGGATCACGTTCAAGGATCCGTGCAATGTGCGTTCGCCGCAACAGCACGTCGGTGTCGTCCACTCGTCGAACCTGTGCACGGAAATCACGCTGAACACCAGCGACGCCGAAATCGCAGTCTGCAACCTGGGCTCCGTGAACCTCGTCGCTCACCTGAAGGAACAGGCCGACGGCACTCTGGCGCTCGACCACGACAAGCTGAAGCGCACCGTCAGCGTCGCGATGCGCATGCTCGACAACGTGATCGACATCAATTACTACGCAGTCGCCAAGGCGCGTAACTCGAACCTGAAGCACCGTCCGGTCGGCATGGGCATCATGGGCTTCCAGGACTGCCTGCACCTGCTGCGCACGCCGTACGCGTCGCAAGAGGCGGTTGCGTTCGCCGATACGTCGATGGAAGCGGTCTGCTACTACGCTTACTACGCGTCGACGGAACTGGCGCAGGAACGCGGCCGTTACTCCAGCTACCGCGGCTCGCTGTGGGATCGCGGCATCCTCCCGCAAGACTCGGTGAAGCTGCTGGCCGAAGCGCGCGGCGGTTACGTCGAAGTCGATTCGAGCGAATCGATGGACTGGACCGAACTGCGTTCGCGCATCGCCACCTACGGCATGCGCAACTCGAACTGCGTCGCCATCGCACCGACGGCGACCATCTCGAACATCATCGGCGTGTCGGCCTGTATCGAACCGACGTTCCAGAACCTGTATGTGAAGTCGAATCTGTCGGGCGAATTCACGGTGGTCAACGACTACCTGGTGCGCGACCTGAAGGAACGCGGTCTGTGGGACGAAGTGATGGTCGCCGACCTGAAGTACTTCGACGGCACGCTCTCGCGCATCGACCGCATCCCGGCCGACCTGCGCGCGATCTACGCGACCGCGTTCGAACTCGATCCGGTGTGGCTGGTCGAGGCGGCTTCGCGTCGCCAGAAGTGGATCGACCAGGCCCAGTCGCTGAACATTTACATGGGCGGCGCGTCGGGCAAGAAGCTCGACGAGATCTACAAGCTCGCATGGGTGCGCGGTCTGAAGACGACCTACTACCTCCGCACGATGGCGGCGACGCACGTCGAGAAGTCGACGGTGGCGCACGGCGCGCTGAACGCGGTGAGCTCGGGTGGCGGCGAAGGATCGGGCGGTGCGGGTGGTGTCGGCGGCGGCGCGGCCGGCGGCTTCGGCGCGAGCGGCGGTGCAGCTTCGGGCGGCATCCAGGTCGCGGCGGCAGCGCCGGCAGTTGCGGTCGAAGCAGCGCCGGAAGCGGATGGTCCGGTGTGCATGATGCGTCCGGGCGATCCTGGTTTCGACGAGTGCGAGGCTTGCCAGTAAGAAGCCTGGCAACTGCCGGGCAAGCACGAAGCAGGCGGAAGGATCGCCGCCTGGCTAAGGGTTGTAGGTAAAGACCCGAATGCAGCGATCAGCAAGCCTCATAGAAGTGATGCATAAGTGAAGTAGACGAGCGGCGCAGCGAAACGAAATCGACGTTGCGCCGCTCGTCGAAAAGCAGCGAAGCACGGCAAGCAACTGAAGTCGTGAAGCGGCAGGCAAACAGCAGGCAAGCGGTAAGCAAGTAGTAGATGAAGCAGACAGCAGTCGGCAGCACAGACGAAGCGCTCGACATGAAGCGCTCAGCAAACGCCCCGGTCGAAGGTCGATCGACACAGCCGGCCAGATGCATCGCTCGACATTGCATTGAACTTCACCTCGCCGGCACTGACGAACAGGCAACCACGGGACAGCCGGAACGTCAGCACGAGGCAGCAGGAAGCAATCGCAAAACGCTGCAAGCACGCTCCGCAATACAGATAGATAGAGCAGCGAAACGTCGCTTTAACACGTTGCTCTTCGAGTTCGCGAAGCACCTCGACGACACACGTTCAACACGCTTCACATGAGGCGACACACACAGTCTGTTGAACAAAGTGTTGTATGAACGTAGCAACGCGAATCGAAAACAGGATTTTTCATCAGCGAACTCTTTTATCGCTCGTGAAAAGATGGTACAAACCGTTCTAAATTGATGGTGACATTTATGCTCAACTGGGATGACGAGATCACTGCCGTAACTCCCTCGAGCGCTACGCAACAGAATGTGTTGCGCAACGCTGCGGGATCGGCTGTCGGTTCGCAAGTCGGAACGCGTTCCGCTCCTCACGCTCCCTCGGCTCAAGACATCTTCGCGAACGACATCGCTGTCGCTCCCGTCGCTCATGTGACCCACGCTGCTACCGGAACGGCTGCCGCCTCCGAAGCGCGAGTCAATGTCGCCGACAAACGCATCATCAACGGCCAGACCGACGTCAATCAGTTGGTGCCGTTCAAATACAAGTGGGCCTGGGAAAAGTATCTGGCTGGTTGCGCCAACCACTGGATGCCGCAAGAAGTGAACATGTCGCGCGACATCGCCCTCTGGAAAGACCCGAACGGGCTGACCGAAGACGAGCGCCGCATCGTCAAGCGCAACCTGGGCTTCTTCGTGACGGCTGACTCGCTGGCTGCCAACAACATCGTGCTGGGCACCTACCGCCACATCACGGCGCCCGAATGCCGCCAGTTCCTGCTGCGCCAGGCGTTCGAAGAGGCGATTCACACGCACGCTTACCAGTACATCGTCGAGTCCCTGGGTCTCGACGAAGGCGAAATCTTCAACGCGTATCACGAGGTTTCCTCGATCCGCGCGAAAGACGAATTCCTGATTCCGTTCATCCATACGCTGACCGACCCGGCCTTCAAGACCGGCACGCTCGAGGCAGACCAGACCCTGCTGCGCTCGCTGATCGTGTTCGCCTGTGTGATGGAAGGCCTGTTCTTCTACGTCGGCTTTACGCAAATCCTGGCGCTGGGCCGCCAGAACAAGATGACCGGCGCGGCGGAACAGTACCAATACATCTTGCGCGACGAGTCGATGCACTGCAATTTCGGCATCGACCTGATCAACCAGATCAAACTCGAAAACCCGCAACTCTGGACGGCTGAGTTCCGCGCGGAAATCCGCGAGATCTTCCAGCAAGCGGTCGAACTTGAATATCGTTACGCAGAAGATACGATGCCGCGCGGGGTGCTCGGCCTCAATGCGTCGATGTTCAAGAGCTATCTGCGCTTCATCTGCAACCGCCGTTGCCAGCAGATCGGTCTCGATCCGCTGTACCCGAACGAGGAAAACCCGTTCCCGTGGATGAGCGAGATGATCGACCTGAAGAAGGAACGCAACTTCTTCGAGACGCGAGTGATCGAATATCAGACTGGCGGCGCGCTGACCTGGGAGTGATCCGGGTTCGTGTCGCAGATGCATTCATTTTGGGGATGCCGGCAGGCTTCGGCCGCGGCAATTTAGTTAGGAGCAGAACCGCCTGATGCAAATTGTGCCCAGTGCGCCGCGTGCCTTCGCGGCCCACAAACATGACTGGCACTTTGCGAACCCTTCAGTGGGATGGGCAAACTTCCCCCCGGAAAAAGCCGCTGGCGTCGCCGCCAGCGGCCCGATCAAGCAATTGCCGGCGTTGAGATCCAGCGCCGACCAGATCTGGCGCGCGGTGCCCAAGGGCACGGCGCGCCTTACCGCATTCATTAGCGTAAGCGCGCAGCACCTGCGTACGCCGATGAATAGCCCGCTTCGTAGCGCGCGCCCTGAGAAGCGTCCGCGGGAAGCGGGTTTTGACGAAGGGTGTAGTTTGAACTGACTCTCATCTGAAAACCTGAAGGAGAAAATGATGGCAACTATCAAGAAAGCAGCAGCTAAGAAACCCGCAGCTAAGAAAGCTGCTCCGGCAAAGAAGGCTGCTCCGGCGAAAAAAGTCGCTGCTAAGAAAGTCGCAGTGAAGAAGGTTGCAGCGAAGAAGGCTGCTCCGGCGAAGAAAGTCGCTGCTAAGAAAGTCGCAGTGAAGAAGGTTGCAGCGAAGAAGGCACCGGCAAAGAAGGCAGCGCCGGCTAAGAAGGCAGCAGTGAAGAAGGTTGCAGCAAAGAAGGCAGCACCGGCGAAGAAGGCTGCAGCAAAGAAGGCGCCGGCTAAGAAGGCTGCTGCCAAGAAGGCTGCGCCTGCCAAGAAGGCTGCTGCCAAGAAAGCTGCGCCTGCCAAGAAGGCTGCCGCCAAGAAGGCTGCGCCTGCGAAAAAGGCTGCCGCTAAAAAGGCTGCGCCTGCCAAGAAGGCTGCCGCGAAGAAGGCCGCTGCTCCTGCCAAGAAGGCTGCCCCTGCGAAGAAGGCTGTCGCCAAGAAGGCTGCTCCTGCTCCCGCTGCGACTTCTGTCTCGAGCGCACCGGCGGCGACGGTGAAGACCGCGCTGAACCCGGCAGCGGCATGGCCGTTCCCGACGGGCAGCCGTCCGTAAGCAGTAGAAGTACTTCGACACGTCGTACTGTGTGTCGATGATCGAGTAGCGCTTGAAGCAACATCACCGAGCGCTACTCGGTCAGGGTCCCGTTGCCGGGTTTCTGGCGACGGGATTTTTTTTGCTCGGGCGAAGGCGCCGGTTTTGAGAAACGAGTGCAAAACCCGCAGGCGAAAAAAAACGCATGCACAGAGGGCATGCGTTTGAGGTCGTCACGGCGGCGCGTGAAGCGCGACCGCACGAGAGGGGAAACTTAGTGCGTGACGCGCGTGACGCCGCCGCTGGAAAGCAGACGGACGCGCTCGCCGGCGCGGAAGATTTCGCCGGTGGCGCTTTGGGTGATCGCGCGCATGTCGCCGTTATCGAGTCGCACGGTGATCTCGAGGCCGTCGTGCACCGCGACGCCGTTCTCGACTGCATTGCCTGCCACTGCGCCAGCCAGGCCGCCGATGATGCCCGTCACGATCGAGCCGCGACCGCCGCCGATCGCGCTGCCGGCCACCGCGCCCAACGCACCGCCGCCGATCGCACCCAGGCCGCTCGGCTGGCCGTTGTTCGAACTGATCTTCACGGCCCGAACGCTGTCGACCGTGCCCATGCGGACCGTCTCTTCGCGCTGTGCCTGCGACGCGGTGTAGACGTCGGCAGAACTGCTGTTGTACGCACACCCCGACATGGCCAGCGAACCGGCAATCAAGGCGGCCACTACCAGACGACTCGTTGTTCTCATTCCCTAACTCCAATAGCTTGCGGCATTACTGCAGGTCGTATCCGAACGCCTGCTTGAACCGTTCGTTGATCTCCGCCCGGTTGGGCGCGTAGTTTTGCGGGCCCTGGTGTTCGATCTTCAGCGCGCCCATCAGGCTCGCCAGGCGCCCCGTGGTCGCCCAGCCCAGCTTGTTCTCGATGCCGTACAGCAAACCGCCGCGGAACGCGTCGCCACAGCCCGTAGGATCGAGCACCTGCTGTGCCTTCACCGCCGGAATGGCTTCGACGCCGCCGGCGTGATGGATCTGCGCGCCTTGTTCGCCGAGCGTGACAATCAGCGCTTCGACCTTGCCGGCGATCTCTTCGATCGACCAACCCGTTTTGTTGCTCACCAGTTTGGCTTCGTAATCGTTGACAGCTACGTAAGTAGCAAGTTCAATCATGCGGCGTAGCGACTCACCGTCGAACAGCGGCAAACCTTGGCCCGGATCGAAGATAAACGGCACGCCGGCCGCTGCCAGGTGCTCGGAATGCTGGATCATGGCGTCGTAACCATCCGGTCCGACGATGCCGAGCGTGATGCCCTTCGCTTGGTCGGCGCGGTTCAGATGCGCCTGCATCATCGCGCCCGGGTGGAACGCCGTGATCTGGTTGTTTTCGAGGTCGGTGGTGATCATCGCCTGGGCCGAATACGCGTCCGGCACCACCAGGACGTTTTCCGTCGAGAGGCCGAGTTGCGTGAAGCGGTCCATGTAGAGTTGCGCGTCGATCGCGCCAAGCGCGCCCATGATGCGCGCGTTGCCACCGAGCAGATGCAGCGAGTAGGCGATGTTGCCCGCGCAGCCGCCGAACTCACGGCGCATCGTCGGCACGAGGAAGCTCACGTTCAGGATGTGGACCTGCTCCGGCAGGATGTGCTCCCGAAAGCGGCCTTCGAAGGTCATGATGTTGTCGTAGGCGAGCGAACCGCAAATCAGCGTAGCCAAGGCGAGCGTTCCTGTAAAAATCGATAAAGAGAATGGGCGCGACGACGTGACAGCGCCGCGCATGAAGCGCGGCGCCGGGGTTCGTGCGCGAAGGTTTACTTCAGCGCGGCAAGCGCTGCGTCGTAGTTCGGTTCGTTCTTGATTTCGCCGACCAGCTCAGCGTGCACGACCTTGTCGTTCTCGTCGACGACCACCACGGCGCGTGCCGTCAGACCCGTCAGCGGGCCGCTCGTGACGTCGACGCCATAGGCTTGCGCGAACTCATGGCCGCGGAACGTGGACGCCGTCACGACGTTCTCGATGCCTTCGGTCGTGCAGAAACGCGATGCGGCGAACGGCAGGTCGCCCGACACGACGATCACAGCCGTGTTGCTCAGCTTGGCCGCGGCCTCGTTGAACTTGCGGGTCGACGTGGCGCAGGTCGGCGTGTCGAGGCTCGGGACGATGTTCAGCACCTTGCGCTTGCCGGCGAAGTCGGCCAGCGACAGCGGCTTCAGATCCTTGCCGACCAGCGAGAAAGCGGGGGCATTCTGGCCCACGCTCGGGAACGTGCCGGCTACTTCGATCGGGTTACCACCCAGCGTGACTTGACTCATGTTGTCGTGCTCCGAAAATTCGTCAGTAATGACGGTGAACACGCCCGGTCAGTGCCGGGCGCGAGGATGCGTTACGGATAAAAAATCTGTACGCGGAAATTGGACGCGACCGCATTGCCCGTGTCGAGGTGCACGATCATGGTCTGGGTCGTGTGCGCCGGCAGTCCGGCCGCGATCGGCGTGCCGGGTGCGACGTAGTCTTGCGGCCACAGCACGCGGCGCACGGCGACATTGTTCTGGTCGTCGAGCAGCGTGAGTTCGATGGCCGGGTAGGCCAGCGCAACATTGGCGCGGTTGCGCAGCGGCATCTTCAGTTCGAGCTTGTGTGGGCCGTCGATCTGCCGCAGGTCGGACGGTTCGACCTGCAAACCGTCGATGTCGTGCGGCGGCGTGATCTGGCAGCCGAGCTGCGCGCAGGCCTTTACGTAGAGCGTCTGCGAACGTGGGAAGTAGACCTGCACGGTTTCACGCTGCCACCAGGCGAGTTGCGCGAGCAGGGCGATAACCAGCAGCGCGGCGACCACCGAGCCGAAGATGATCCAGCCGAGGCGGCGCGGTTCGGCCGGACGCGTTTCGCGTACCACCGGGAAGGGATCGACGCCGTCATGCACCGGCTGGACCGCGAAGGGTTCGCCGCTCGATCCAAAGGTGGCTGGGCCTGGACCTGAGCCACCGCCCGCGGCGGCGGCACCCAGTCCGGCTGCCGCAGCTACGCCTGCAGCGCCTAAACCGGCCCCACCTAAGCCGGCCGCACCGAAATGCGGTTCATTGTCAGGAATGCCATGCAAGCTGGCCGGTTCGTGCAAAACCGGCTCGTCAGCATCAGCGAGATGTTCAGAAGGACGCTCGGTCTTGTGCCAGACGCGCGGCGCTGCGTCCGCAGACGGATTGGCCTCGTAAGCGAAAGGCTCACGCGGCAGGTCCGGGGGCGCCTCGGCCTCGTGGGCAACGGGTTCGAGCGGCGCGTTCGCGAGACTGGGTTCGTGGTCGGCAGCAATCGGCGCGGTGAAGGCGCTCGCCGGCAGTTCCGGCTCGGTAGCGTGGCGCGGCGTGACCGCGACGCCTGCACCGGTGGAAATCGGCGTGAGCGGCAGGTTGCTGGCGTTGTGAAGCAGGCGGTTGTCGATCGCGGCGTCAGGCGCCGGCGCCCACGGATCCCATGCTTCAGCGCTGAAATCGGGGCCCTTGGGGCGTACGCCGGACAAAGCCTCGATCGCCGCAGCGGCGGCAACCGGCTTGGCGGTGGAGAAGTCGCCGTCCTCGTTCAGTTCGAACAGGCTGCTCGATGCGTCAAATACTTCATGGCATTGCCCGCACCGCACGAGGCCGCGGCGCAGCGCGAGCTGCGCCGGTTGCAGGCGGAAGACGGTTTCGCAGAAGGGGCAACGCGTCGCCAGGAGCATATTGAGCCGGTAAGCCGAAAGGCCGTTGGTTGGACAATACGCCTTATTCTAATGGCTTTCGCGGCGCGTTCCCGTCAGGCATACCCAACCTTCGTGTTCGCGCCATACGCCGATGTCGATCCATCGCGAATAGACCTGCGCCACTTCGTCCGCCTGGCGCGCCAGAATGCCTGACAGCGCGATCCGGCCGCCCGGCTTGACCTTCGACGACAGCATCGAGGCCATCAGCTTGAGCGGGTTGGACAGGATGTTGGCGACCACGATATCGAACTCGCCGGTGGGGCATTCGTCAGGCAAACCGTACGTGACTTCCGCCCGGTTGCGCTCGCTGTTGTGACGGGCCGATTCGACCGCCTGCGGGTCGATATCGATGCCGTACACCGGGTTGGCGCCGCACTTCTTCGCGAGGATTGCAAGGATGCCCGAGCCGCAGCCGTAGTCGAGCACGGATTGCTCCGCCTTCACCGACTGCTCCAGCCATTCCATGCACAGACGCGTGGTGGGGTGGCTGCCGGTACCGAATGCGAGGCCCGGATCGAGTTCCAGCACGAGTGCGTTAGGGTCCGGTGCGTCGTGCCACGAGGGCACCACCCAGATGCGCTCGCCGATCGAAATCGGATCGAATTGCGACTGTGTGAGACGCACCCAATCCTGCTCTTCGACTTCACGCACGGTAAACGATGGCGCGCTTTCCAGTCCCACCTCATTGGCCGCCGCCGCGAGCAGCACACCCGGCTCCTGTTCCGGCGCGAGCAGTGCGATCACGCGCGAACGCTGCCACGCCGTGCGATCCGGCGTGAGACCGGGCTCGCCGAACAGCGGCTGCTCGTCGGGCGTGTCGGCGTCCGCATCTTCGACCGATACGGACAGCGCACCCAACTCGAGCAGCGCGTCGGAGAACTCCTCCGCGTGCTCGCGTGCCAGCTCGGCGATCAGTTCCCGGTAGCTCATGACTTACGCTTCTTCCGGCGCGGCCTGCTGCTTCGCGGCCAACCGGTTTTCGAGGTAGTGAATGCTGGTGCCGCCTTCCACGAACTTCGCGTCCAGCATCAGCTCGCGATGCAGCGGGATGTTGGTCTGGATGCCTTCCACCACCATTTCCGACAGCGCGATGCGCATCCGCTTGATCGCCTGTTCGCGCGTTGCGCCGTAAGCGATCAGCTTGCCGATCATCGAATCATAGTTCGGCGGCACGAAATAGCCATTGTAGGCGTGCGAATCGACGCGGATGCCGGGGCCGCCCGGCATATGCCACGACGTCAAACGCCCCGGCGACGGCGTGAACTTGAACGGATCTTCCGCGTTGATCCGGCATTCGATCGCATGACCCTTGAACACGATGTCGCGCTGACGGAACGCGAGCTTCTCGCCCGCTGCGATGCGAATCTGTTCCTGCACGATGTCGACGCCCGTGATCAGCTCGGTCACCGGATGCTCCACCTGCACGCGCGTGTTCATCTCGATGAAGTAGAACTCGCCGTTTTCGTACAGGAATTCGAACGTACCCGCGCCAAGATAGCCCATCTTCTTGCAGGCGTCCGCGCAGCGATCGCCGATGCGATCGATCAGGCGGCGCGCGATACCGGGCGCCGGCGCTTCTTCGATCACCTTCTGGTGACGGCGCTGCATCGAGCAATCGCGCTCGCCGAGCCAGACTGCGTTCTTGAACGAGTCGGACAGGATCTGAATTTCGATGTGCCGCGGGTTCTCCAGGAATTTCTCCATGTAGACCTGCGGGTTGCCGAAGGCACGGCCGGCTTCCTCGCGCGTCATGTTGACCGCGTTGACCAGCGCCGCTTCGGTGTGGACCACGCGCATGCCGCGGCCACCGCCGCCGCCGGCGGCCTTGATGATCACCGGGTAGCCGACCTGGCGGGCAATTTTCACGATCTCTTTCGGATCTTCCGGCAACGCGCCTTCAGAACCCGGCACGCAGGGCACGCCGGTCTTGATCATGGTTTGCTTGGCGGTCACCTTGTCGCCCATCATCCGGATCGTTTCCGGGCGCGGGCCGATAAAGGTGAAGCCGGACTGCTCGACGCGCTCGGCGAAGTCGGCGTTTTCCGACAGGAAGCCGTAGCCAGGGTGGATCGCTTCGGCGTCCGTCACTTCTGCCGCGCTGATCAGCGCCGGCATGTTCAGGTAGCTCAGATTCGAAGGCGCCGGGCCGATACAGACCGCCTCGTCGGCGAGCTTCACGTACTTGGCTTCCTTGTCGGCTTCCGAATAGACGACGACCGTCTTGACGCCCAGTTCGCGGCAGGCGCGCTGGATACGAAGCGCGATCTCGCCGCGATTGGCAATGAGAATTTTTTCAAACATAGCGGATTTTCGACTCATCAATGGGCGCCCGGTTGATCACAACACAGGCTGCCTCAGAGGATCGGTCGCGCGCCTTGGACAGCAGACGCGCGGGCGGCAGGCGCAAAAAAGCGCAAAGCGTGCCGCGTTAGCCGACCACGAACAACGGTTGGCCGTACTCGACCGCCTGGCCGTTTTCGACGAGGATTTCCTTCACCACGCCGGACTTGTCCGACTCGATTTCGTTGAGCAGCTTCATCGCTTCGATGATGCAGATCGTCTGGCCTTCCTTGACCGTGTCGCCCACCTGGACGAACGGATCGGCGCCCGGCGACGGCGCGCGGTAGAAGGTGCCGACCATCGGCGAGGTCACCACGTGGCCTTGCGGCGCGACGGCGGCCGGCGTCGCCGGGGCGCCCACTGCGGCAGCCGGTGCTTCGCCGCCCGGCAGCGGTACCGGCTGGGCATATTGCGGAGCGTACGAAGCGGACGGTTGCACGTAAACCGGCGGCGCATTCTTGACGATGCGGACCTTGCCTTCGCCTTCGGTCACTTCGAGTTCGGAAATACCGGACTCCGAGACGAGGTCGATCAGAGTTTTCAGTTTACGTAGATCCATCAGGAAGCCCCTTTCAATGCGTAAAGTGCCGGCGCGTGCAATCGCAGTACCCGGCTTAAATTGGACGTGTTTGGAATCAGCCGCGCGACGAGCCGGCCGACAGCCGGTCGAGCGCGAATTCGAGCGCGTACATATATCCCTTCCAGCCGAGGCCGCAAATCACGCCTTCAGCCTGGTCGGAGAAATACGAGTGATGCCGGAACGGTTCGCGGCGATGTACGTTCGACAGATGAATCTCGACGAACGGGATGCCGACCCCCGCCAGTGCGTCCCGAATGGCCACGCTGGTGTGCGTGTACGCGGCGGGATTGATTAGTATGAAATCGGTTTTTTCAGTCCGGGCGGATTGGATGCGATCGACGAGAGCGCCTTCATGATTGCTCTGGAAGGATGCGAGTTCGACGCCCGCGTCCGCTGCGCGGTCCGCGAGTGCCTGATCGATCTGCGGCAGCGTTACTCGACCATAAACCTCGGGTTCCCGGGTGCCGAGAAGGTTGAGGTTGGGGCCGTGCAGTACCAGCAGTCGCGTCATGGTCGCTTCTTTTTCCGTGGAATTGGGCGCACTTTAGCGCTGATTAGAGAAACTTGTCTAGTTTCCTGCGCGTTGGAAACGACCCCGGCGACCTTTCGCAGCCTCTCCGGACGCCCATCTTCTTCCAAATTTGAGCGATTTGCGCGTAATTTCGCGCCTTTTGCCCCGATCTGATCGTCAAAAGAATGTGAAATTTAGAGCGCGTCGAGCGTCTGTTTCAGCGCTTGCGGGTCGATTTGGCCTAATTTTGTCGAGCGTATGTTGCCTTTTGCGTCGATTACGACGGTAAAGGGCAGGCCGCCGGCAGTATTGCCGAACGCGCGCGCGAGGTCGGCGCCGCCGAACCCGGTGACGTAGACCGGGTAGGCCACTTTCACCTTCTGCAGGAACGTCTGGACGTTTTTCTCCGAATCGACGCCAAGTCCTACGAACTGGATTCCTTTCTTTGCATATTCGCGTTGAAGTTGCGAAAGGGCGGGCATTTCCTCGACGCACGGTCCGCACCACGACGCCCAGAAGTTGACGACGATTGGGTGACCTTTGAGCAAACTTAGCGATTGCGGTTTACCGTCGACATTCGTGACGGGCGCGGTCCAAAGTTGCTCGACTGCGCTTTGCGTGGAACCGGGCTGCGCCGCGTGGGCGACTTCCGGGTCGCCGTTCAGCCAATGATTGGCCAGCACCCCGCCACCCGCAGCGGCGATCGCGACAAGCGCGCCTGCCAGAATCCGTGTCGTATTCATTCCAGGTCTGTCTAATTAGTTGAAGAGGTGACGTTGCTGCTGTCGAGCAGCGCCTGAACGGCCTGCTGATTCGCCCGGGCCGTGCGGCCGCGCGCGTCGGCCCGAACCGCGCCGCGCAAGTCGTCCGTTTCGTACAGGGCGACGTGGATGCCGGTCGGCTCCGCATCGCGCCCTTCGTTTGTGGGGCGCCAGAGGAAGCTCAGCGTCTCGACGTAACCGCGGCCGGCAAAATGCCGCGTCTCCGAAACGTCGTACTGGATGTTGGCGTTCAGAAAGTAGATCGCGACTTCTTTCGGGTTGTCGCAGAACACCTGCAGGTGAATATCCGAGTGTTCACCCGCTGTGCCGCCGAGCACCGCGCCGGTCAGATAGGGATTGAACGGCGCAAGCCGCTCCATCCAGTCGATCGCGATACGGCGCAGCCGCCGCAGCAGCGCCGGCTGGCTGTCACCCTGGAAGAGCGACTGATATTCACGGATTTCTTCTTCAATCTGGTCGTTATCCGGCAGCCATTCGCCGGCAACACGGCTCTCGCCGACTACCTGCCGTGCCGCTTTACGCTTGGCCGTTGCGTAGTCCAGACCGTCTTCAGCGATCATCCGGGCAGCCGCAATGGCGATTTCCTCGCGCACGCGCTGCGGATCGAAATGTGATTTGCGAACCATCTCTCAATCATACTAGAGATTGATGGCAGCCCTTTCTGGGCGGTTCATGCCGGGCATTTTGCGGGGGCGGGGCGGGCAGCCATCCTGGCGGCCCCGTTCGTAGGGCGATTCGGAGGCGTCGGTTACAATAGCGTCCTTTGCGGACGGTCGTTTCGACCGCTCTTCTGCACTCCCATCCCTCGCAAAATACGCCCGCGCGGCACGACAGGCTTATGCACATCCACATCCTCGGTATCTGCGGCACGTTCATGGGCGGACTCGCGGTCCTCGCGCGCGGCGCGGGCCACACTGTGACGGGCTGCGACGCCGGCGTCTATCCGCCGATGAGCACGCAGCTCGAGGCGCAAGGCATTCGTCTGATTGAAGGCTACGACGCCGAGCAGTTGAACAGCCTCAATGCCGACCTGTTTGTGATCGGCAATGTGGTCTCGCGCGGCAACCCGCTGATGGAAGCGATCCTCGATCGCGGCCTGCCTTATGTCTCCGGTCCCCAGTGGCTCGGCGAGCATGTGCTGAACGGCAAGTGGGTGCTGGCGGTGGCCGGCACGCACGGCAAGACCACCACCAGTTCGATGCTGACCTGGCTGCTCGAAGACGCGGGTCTCAATCCGGGCTTCCTGATCGGCGGCGTGCCGCTGAACTTCGGCGTGTCGGCGCGGCTGACCGATTCGAGCTTCTTCGTGATCGAAGCCGACGAATACGACACGGCCTTCTTCGACAAGCGCTCGAAGTTCGTCCACTACCGGCCGAAAACCGCGGTCCTGAACAACCTCGAGTTCGATCACGCCGACATTTTCCCGGATCTGGCGGCGATCGAAACGCAGTTCCATCACCTGATCCGCACGGTGCCGGGCATTGGCCGTATCGTCACGAACGGTCGTGAAGACGCGCTGGAGCGCGTGCTGACGCGCGGTTGCTGGAGCGAAGTCGAACGGTTCGGCGTGCAAGGCGGCTGGGAAACCTTGCCGGCGGAAGACGGCGTGCCGGTCGACGAGCGTTTCGCCGTGTATCACAACAGTGAGCGCGTCGGCGTGGTCGATTGGCAGGTGCAGGGCGAACACAACCGCATGAACGCGCTTGCTGCGATCGCCGCCGCGCGCCATGTCGGCGTGCCGCCGGCGCAAGCCGCGAAATCGCTGGCGAGCTTCCGGAATGTGAAGCGCCGTATGGAAGTGCGCGGAAGCGTCGACGGCGTGACCGTCTACGACGATTTCGCCCACCACCCCACGGCGATCGAAACCACGGTGGCCGGACTGCGCGCACGCGTCGGCCATGAAAACACACGAATCCTGGCTGTGCTGGAACCGCGCTCGAACACCATGAAGCTCGGCGTAATGAAAGCGCAACTGCCGGCGAGTCTGGGCAACGCCGATCTCGTGTTCGGCTACGGCGCGCCGGCCGGCCGCGACGCACTCGGCTGGGATCTTGGCGAAGCGCTCGCGCCGCTCGGCGGCAAAGCGCAAGCTTTCGACAATCTCGACGCGCTGGTGAAGGCGGTGGTTCACGCAGCGCGCCCCGGCGACCAGATTCTGGTGATGAGCAACGGCGGCTTCGGCGGCGTGCATCAGAAGCTGCTCGACGCACTTTCCGCACGAGGCGCTTCGTGATCCTTTATCTGCACGGTTTCCGCTCGTCACCTAATTCGTTCAAGGCGCGCGTGCTGGCGGCGCGCCTCGTCGAACTCGGCCGCAGCGACGAATGGTGCTGTCCGATGCTGCCGGTCTCGCCGTTCGAGACCGTGGCGCTCGTCGAATCGCTGGTGGCGGCCGCGAAGCCGAAAGACGTCACGGTGATCGGCAGTTCGCTGGGCGGTTACTTCGCCACCTATCTCGCCGAGAAGCACGGCTGGCCGGCGGTGCTGCTGAACCCGGCGGTCGTGCCGCAGCGCGACCTGAGCGCCTATCTCGGCGAGCAGCCGTTGTGGCACGGCGGCGGCAGCATTACGGTCGAGCCGCATCATCTGGACGAGCTGCGCGCGCTCGGCGTCGCGTCGATCACGCGGCCCGAACGCTATTATTTGATGGCCGCCACCGGCGACGAAGTGCTCGATTACCGCGAAATGCTTGCGCACTATCCGGACGCGCGCACTACGCTGATCGAAGGGAGTGACCACGCGATCAGCGAATTCGCGCAATACGTCGACGAGGTGCTGGCCTTTTGCGATGCCGAAGACGTCGAGCCGCCGGCGCCGCGCGAAGCGGCCTGAGCGTGCCGACGATCCCGCAGCGAGGCCGTTGCGGATCACCAGAATCATGCCGCCGGCGCGCGCGTATCGCGCCGCGGATCCACTACCACGAACACGTTGCCGTGCCGCGCACGCAGTGACCGATAGCTGAACCCAATCGGGCGCGCCGGCAGATGCAAGACAGAACGAGAGTATTGAGTGAACGTTTTCTTCGAGGAATCGGGCAGTTTCAAGGCGGGCAGCGTGCTGTCGCGCCAGGGCGATGCTTTTCAGGTCGAGCTGCCGGGCGGCCGGCGCGCCAAGGTGCGCGCGAAAGACGTGCTGATCGAATTCGAAAAGCCGGGCGCGGGCGAACTGATGCAACAGGCTGACGCCGCCGCGCAGGACATCGATCTGGACTTCCTGTGGGAATGCGCGCCGGATGACGAATTCCCGTTTGCCACGCTGGGCGCCGAGTACTTCGGCGAATCGTTCGGTGCCATCGAGCGCGCGGCGCTGGTGTTGCGCATGCACGGCGCACCGGTGTACTTCCGCCGCAAGGGCCGCGGCATGTACCAGCGCGCGCCGCAGGAGCAACTCAAGATGGCGCTCGCCGGGCTGGAGCGCAAGCGCCAGCAGGCGCTGGTGCAAGCCGGTTACGAAGACGAGCTGAAGGCAGGCCGTCTGCCGGAAGGCTTCAGCGGCAGCAAGGCGCTGGCTTTGCTCACGAGGCCGGACAAGAACACGATCGAATACAAGGCGCTCGAAGGCGCGGCAGCGGCACGAGGCATTTCGCAGGCGCGGCTGATGCTCGAATGCGGCGGAATTCCGTCGGCTCGCGCGTTGCATGAGGCGAAATTCCTCTCCGAGTTTTTCCCGCACGGCACCGGTTTTCCGCCGGTCACGGTCGGCACATTGCCGGAAGATCTGCCGGAAGCCGATGTACAGGCGTTCTCGATCGACGACATCACCACCACCGAAATCGACGATGCGTTCTCCGTCGAGCATCTGGCCGACGGCCGCGTGCGGATCGGCGTGCACATCGCCGCGCCGGCGCTCGGCATCGCGCGCGGCGACGAGGTCGATGCGATCGCGCGCACGCGTTTGTCGACTGTCTATATGCCGGGCGACAAGATCACGATGCTGCCCGATAGCGTCGTCGAAGCGTTCACGCTGGCTGAAGGCGGCTTGCGGCCGGCTCTGTCGCTGTATGTGATCATCAATCGCGAGACGCAGGAAATCGTGGCGAGCGAAACGCGCGCCGAGCGCGTGTTCGTGAAGAACAATCTGCGCCACAACACGCTGGATGAGCTGGTCACCGAAGAGGCGCTCGCCGCCGGCACAGGCGACTATCCGCACAAGGAAGACATCGCCGTGCTGTGGCCGTTCGCGCAGGCGCTGTTCGAAAAGCGTCAGACCGCGCGCGCCGGTTACGGCCTGCGCCGCGAAGTGCAGCGCAACACCGATTTCAACTTCTATGTGGAAGGCGAGCACATCACGATCACGCCGCGCAGGCGTGGCTCGCCGCTCGATACGATCGTCGCGGAGCTCGCGATTCTCGCAAACTCGTCGTGGGGCGCGTTCCTGCATGACCACGGCGTGCCGGGCATCTATCGTTCGCAGCGCGCGTTCGGCGCGCCAACCGGTCCGAAACGCACCCGCATGCAAACC
Source organism: Paraburkholderia sp. WS6 (assembly GCF_030464835.1). Taxonomy (NCBI): domain Bacteria; kingdom Pseudomonadati; phylum Pseudomonadota; class Betaproteobacteria; order Burkholderiales; family Burkholderiaceae; genus Paraburkholderia; species Paraburkholderia sp. WS6. The sequence continues at coordinate 117,691 of NZ_JALQCK010000013.1, read as the reverse complement.
AATGCGGCGCCGCACGAAGGCCTGGGCGTCACGCAATACGCGTGGAGCACGTCGCCGCTGCGCCGCTATGTCGACCTCGTGAACCAGTGGCAGTTGCTCGCCTGCGTGCAGCATGGCGTGACCGCGAAACTGGCTGCGCCGTTCAAGCCTAAGGACGCCGATCTGTTCGCCGTCGTGCAAGGTTTCGACGACACCTACACGGCGTATGCCGATCACCAGCGCCGCATGGAGTACTTCTGGTGCCTGCGCTGGCTGAAGCAGGAGAACCGGAAGCAGGTGGTGGCGTCGGTGGTGAAGGGCGATCTCGTGCGTCTGGAAGAGATTCCGCTGCTGCTGCATGTGCCGGGTCTCGGCGTGCACGCACGCGGTACGCGCTTGCAGATGGAAGTGATGTCGATCGACGAACTGACCGTCGAAGCGTCCGTGCGCCTATTGCATGTGCTCGACGCGCCGACGGTGACGAGCGGCAGCGAAGCTGAAGAAGCTGACGAGGGTGAAGAGGAAATCATCGACGTGGCGGAAGAAAGCGCCGAAGGCGAAGCCGAGGCTCAGGCTGAAGCCGACCTCGACGGCGGCGCGGCGGAACCGGGCGATGCCGAAAACGCCGCCGGCACCGGCGATGCGGTAGCCGGCCAGCAGCACGTAGCGGAGCCGGGACGATGAGCGTCAGCGAGTCGCGCGACCGCTACGCGGTCATCGGCAACCCGGTCGGCCATAGCAAATCGCCGTTCATTCATGGCCGCTTTGCTGCGCAAACCGGCGAGCCGATCGAGTACGGCCACCTGCTCGCGCCGGTCGATGGGTTCGTGCCGCATGTGCGCGCTTTTATCGAAGCTGGCGGTCGCGGCATGAACGTGACAGTGCCATTCAAGCTCGACGCGCATGCGTTCGCCAACACCCTGTCGCCGCGGGCGGCAGCAGCGGGCGCGGTGAACACACTGCGGTTCGATGGAAGCGGTGTCTACGGCGACAACACGGACGGCTTCGGCCTCGTTCGAGACATCGAGGTGAATCTCGGCGTTTCATTGAAGGGTGCACGGATTTTGCTGCTTGGTGCGGGTGGTGCCGCGCGCGGCGTCGTGCTGCCGATGCTGGACCGCTCGCCGCATACGCTGACGATCGTCAACCGTACGGCAGCGAAGGCCGAAGTGTTAGTGGACCAGTTCGCGCAGGCGGCACGCGATGCCGCTTGCCGTCTGACCGGCGGCAGCGCGCGAGCGATCGAAGCAGGCACATACGACGTGATCGTCAACGCGACGGCGGGCAGTCTGGATGCTTCGTTGCCGGAGTGCGACGACCGCGCGTTCGGCGCCGGCACGCTCGCCTACGACATGATGTACGGCGCGCATCCGACGGTGTTCATGGAGCACGCGCAGAAGCTGGGCGCGCGCGGTGCCGACGGCCTCGGCATGCTGGTCGAGCAGGCGGCCGAATCGTTTTACGTATGGCGTGGCGTGCGACCCGACGGCGCGCCGGTGCTGGCTGAATTGCGAGCGTTGTTGACGGCGCCGCCACACGCGTAGACCACCGCTTCAATTTCCGGAATACGCGACTCACCACCCCACACGTTCACCGACTCGAGGACTCCAGGCACGATGAAAACAACGCGGCGCGCGAGCCGGCCAGGTCCGGTGCGATGGATCGTTTATCTCGGCGCCGTGGTGGCGATTGCGTGGCTTGCGACGCAGGCGTTTTACTTCGCGCAGATCGCGGTGTGGAATTACACGAATCCTCAGTCGACCGCTTTTATGCGGTCGGACGCGTGGCGCTTGTCGCAGGATCGGCCTGATCTGTCGGTGCAACGCACGTGGGTACCGTACGAACAGATTTCGCACAATCTGAAGCGCGCGATTATCGCTTCCGAAGACGCGAACTTTGTGAATAACAATGGCTACGAGACCGACGCCATTTTGCAGGCGTGGGAGAAGAACAAGGCCAAGGGCAAGATCGTTCGCGGCGGCTCGACGATTACTCAGCAGTTGGCGCGGAATCTTTTTCTATCTCGTGAGAAGAGCTATATCCGCAAGGGGCAGGAGCTGATCATTACCTGGATGCTCGAGACCCTGATGGATAAGCAGCGGATCTTTGAGATATATCTCAATTCCGTTGAGTGGGGGAATGGGGTTTATGGCGCGGAGGCGGCCGCGCATTATTACTACAAGACTTCAGCTGCCAAATTGACTGCCGGGCAGTCGGCGCGCCTCGCGGTGATGCTGCCGCAGCCTAAGTATTTTGATGAGCACAGGAGCTCAGGGTATCTTGCTCAACGTTCGCGGGTGATTGCGCGGCGGATGGGGGCGGCTGAGTTGCCTGACTAGCGCCGTGCACGGCACCGGAGAACTATATGGGCGTCTGGTCAGCGACGGGAAAGCGAAGACTGATCTCGATTGGCAAGCCGTTTTTGTCCTTCAACCTGAAGACCAGGTCTTTGGTTGCCGAGGTGAGATGCAGGATGCCGATTGTGTTGTACGGGGTGAACGGTTCGCAAAACTTTGCGTTCTCGACACTGAAAACCGGTAACGCAAGATGACATAGCCAGTTGCAAAGCGACGGCAGGGGATGCACCGGAAGTGAATCAGACCAGATTGCGCCATTAAGAGCCGTTTGATCGCAAACGAGAGTGCCATGCGTCGCTCTCAATCCTTGATCGAAATGTTGGGCCCAATGCGCCCAATGCGGTGCATCTGCTGTGAGCGCGAATACGCCCGCGTTAAAGTAATTCTGCGTTAGCGATTGAGTCGAGAAATTTTCGTTGTAGTACTGAGCGAGGCGATGCGCTCGCCATGAAGCCGTTATGTTCTGTTTATAGGCTACCTGAAGCTCAGGCACGATGCCCAATTCGCCGTCTTTCGCTGCGTTGAACAACCAGTTGAAAACGAACCGCTCCTGAACCCAGGCGTCACAGTCAATCCAGACATACATGTCATAGCCGGGGAAGTACGCGGGAAGAAACGGCCGGGCCGTTAGCGATCGCAGATAAGGCATGCGTTCGCGCATTGCCGGATCGACTGGCAGGTCCCAGCCGGGTTCGACGACGTGCGCACCCTGTGAGCAAACCCAGGCGCGGTTTTCTGCATTCAGGCCCACGTCGAGACACCCGATGTCCGAGTAGGGCTGCGGATTTCCGAATTGTTTGAGGGAATTCAGTAAGCCGCGCAAGAGGGGCATGTATGCGTCGTTTGAGGCGGTTGCTATGAGTACGCGCATTGAATGTGAATCTTGAAATTAAGTCCGTTAAAGGATATTCTTTTTAATTAAATTGGCAATGAGACAATTCTTAAAATTATTATATATGGGGTGTTGCGACTATTAATTTATTTTTAAGGATAAAAACCATCTAAAAAAGATTGAGGGTAGAATGGCGTGCCTAAAAGCAGTGGCAGTATTTCGCCGCACGATTCATTGGCCCTTTCCCTGAAATGTTGAACTTCGAATTACGACCGGCGTGGACATCGGCCGCGTCTGCGGCGCCCACTATTTCCGTGGTGGTCCCGCTTTATAACCACGCCCCGTATATCGAAGCCGCGCTTGGCAGTGTGCTGAGCCAGACCTCCGCCGCTGACGAAATCATCCTGATCGACGACGGCTCGTCGGATAACGGCTTCGAGCTCGCGCAACAGGTGCTCTCGAATGTGCCTCACGCGAAGACCTTCAGGCAGGAAAATGCGGGCGCGCATACCACGATCAACCGGGGCATTGAACTCAGCAGCGGCGATTACATCGCCGTACTGAACTCGGACGACCTCTTCGCGCCGGCGAAGCTCGAATGTTGTCGGGTGATCCTTCGTGAGCGGCGAGACGTCGGCTTGATCGCGGGAAATTTGGGCATCATTGACGGTAACGGTGTTCGCCTGCAGTCGGGTTTCGCGATCGACTGGCTCGACCGTGCCCGACGCTTTCTCCATGAGACGAAGCTGCCGCAACTCGCGCTGTTGAATGAGAATTTCGTCGCGACGACATCGAACATGGTGTTCGCACGCGAGCTTTGGCGCGCGGCGGGCGGATTCCAGTCACTTCGGTATTGCCACGATCTGGACTTCCTGATGTTCGCTTGCGCTAACAGCAGCGTGTACCTCGACCTGGAAGAGGAGCACATTGCCTATCGGGTGCACCCGAACAATACGATCTGGGAAGACCAGAGCAAGGTGCGCGTCGAGGTGGCTGCGGTGATCGCACAGGCGTTATGCGCGGCTGGGCCGCGACTATTCTCGGCTGATCTCGACGAACAGGACCTGGCCGCGTTTCTGCGGGTTTTGCGCAACCGCAGGTTGACCGAATTGGTCAGCTACTTTCAGACCGTGTTTCCTGCTTTTGCGAACCGGGCGGCGTTCTACGCCCATGTCGCGGATTCCAGTCGTGTGGCTGCATTTCAGGCCGCTCTGGCTGGCGGCGGCCACTAGAACCCGTCACGAATCCGTCGCCATTGCGGCTTGAGTTTTCCCCATCCTCGCGTCGAGCCCTCGCTCGACGTTCTCCCCAAGTCTTTCGTTTCCCACGTCTCCGGGTATCCGGCCGCATAGCGAGCCCGCGCGGGCCGATCGAGCCGCGACTCGCGTTCCCACGATGTTCGCGCCCGCTTCATCGTCGGTCGCGCGCCTAGGGCTATGGCGCGGCGCATGACTGCTGCTAAATGACGTCAATATCCCAATATATGGTCCAATCATTCACATATTGGAGATTTGAAAAAAGCCGCCCTACAATGCATACCAACACGCCGGCGACGCACACAACGGATCGCCACGGCCAGCAAAAAAACCGGAGACAAGCCAGTGACGCCATCGACCTCGCGGCAGGAAGCTCGCGCTTGCAGTTCATCGCACCACGCCAGCGGCCTCGCGCCGTAGCCCACCCAAAATCCTCTGCCTATCGCCATGAACAAAGCGATGCCTACTCACGCCGCCAGCACGTCCGCCGCCGATGTCACGCCGCAGGCGGAGCTGCCCAGTGCCGCCCCGCAACTGACCGGCGCCGTAAAAAAGCCGCACGCCGCAGCGCCAAACGGCGTGGTTGACGAAATCGCCTTGCCGAGCACGTTGCTCGACATCACGCCGCAACAGGCCGGTACGCAAACACTGCTGCGCGGCCTCGCGATTCTGGAAGCCGCCGCCGCCGGTGTCCGCGATCTGCGCACCTTCGGCGCAGCGCTCGGCACGACCCGCAGCACCACGCATCGGCTGGTGAGCAGCCTCGTTCAGGCGCGCTATCTGCGGCAAGTGCAAGGCGGCTATCTGCTCGGCCCGAAGCTGATCGAACTCGGCACCATCGCGCTCGAACAGATGCCGCTGACGGCCGTGGCCCGTCAGCACCTCGAATCGCTCGCCGAGCAAACGCTCGACACGATCCACCTCGGTGTGCGCGATGGCGACGACGTGCTGTACATCGACAAAATCCCCGGCACCCGTGGCCTCGAAATGCGCTCGCGCGTCGGTCACCGGATGCCGCTGGCGTCGACGGGGATCGGCAAAGCCATGATGCTCGACCTCACGCCGGACGTCTGGCAGTCGCTCTTCGAAGCATCGCGGCGTGCGCTCGCCGGCGTCAGTTTCAAGCCGGATAACCGCCCCGATGCGCAGACTTTCATGCAGCGCATGACCAACTACGCCGCCGGCGGCTACACCTTCGACCTCGAAGAAAACGAAGCGTCGATCCGTTGCGTCGCGGCGCCGGTGCGCGATGCATCGGGCGCAGTCGTGGCGGCGCTGTCGGTGGCGAGCACGATTCCGTATATGTCGCTCGAACGCATGGATGAACTGATTCCGGTCGTGCAGCGCGAAGCGCGTGCGATCTCGGAAGAACTCGGCTGGCGTGCCCCGCAACCGGCAACCCGCAGGATCAAACGATGAAGCGAGCGGGTTCTCACACGCAAGCGGCCAATCCGGTGCACGCCGCCGCGGTCGCCGACGCTACCCTCCAAGACGCAGCGCTCATTGCGCTCGACTGGGGCACGACGTCGCTGCGCGCGTATCTGTACGACGCGGCCGGCGAAGTACTGGCGACGCGGGCATCGACGGCCGGCATCATGAATTTGCCGCGTAGCGCCGAGCAAGGCGGCTTCGACGCGGCCTTCGAGGACGCGTGCGGCGCATGGCTCGAACAGGCGCCCGCCGTGTCGGTGATCGCAGCCGGTATGGTCGGCAGCGCGCAAGGCTGGCTCGAAGCGCCGTACGTCGACGCGCCGGCGAATGCGGATGCGCTGGTGGCCGGCATCGTCCGCGTGAAAGCCGCGTGCGGCGTGACGCTGCACATCGTGCCGGGCGTCCTGCAGCGCGGCGAGTTGCCCAACGTAATGCGTGGGGAAGAAACCCAGATTTTCGGCGCACTGGGGCAGGACACCGGTGCAGCGGACAGCGGTAAGCGCGCACTGATCGGCTTGCCTGGCACGCACGCGAAATGGGCCGTTGTGCAGGCGGGCCGCATCGAACGCTTTCATACCTTCATGACCGGTGAAGTGTTCGCGGCATTGCGAGAGCACACCATCCTCGGCCGCACGATGGTCACGCCGGATCGTCCAGATACCGCTTCGTTTCTGCACGGCGTGAACATCGCTCGCGATAAAGGTCAGGCGGGCATGCTGGCCACTGTATTCAGCTCCCGCACGCTCGGGCTCACCGGACAACTTTCGCGCGAGCAGCAGCCGGACTATCTGTCCGGTTTGCTGATCGGGCACGAACTGGCCGGTCTCGAAGCCGTGCTGACGCAACAGCAAAACTCGCTCGCCGGGCAGCATCTGCGTCTGATCGGCAATGAAGCGCTGTGCGAACGCTATCGCGTGGCACTGGTGCAATTCGGTTGCACTCACGCGGAACTGGTGAAGCACGCCACCGAGCGCGGCTTGTGGCGCGTCGCCACCCAGGCGGGGCTCGTCAAACCCACGCCACAAGCGGCGCACGTCGGCTAATCGGCAGCGCCGCCGCTCACGAAATAAGGAACCGACATGCAACCTCACATCAATCTGCCCGCCCCGTACATGCCGCACGCGGGGTTGATCGCGGCGTTCGAGGTCTGCCCGCTGATCGCGATCATGCGTGGCGTGACGCCCGCCGATGCTGCCGAGCACGGTCAGGCGCTGTACGAAGCCGGCTTTCGCATCGTCGAAGTGCCGTTGAATTCGCCGCAGCCGTTCGACAGCATCGCGGCGATCCGCAAGGTGTTGCCGGCCGATGCGATCGTCGGTGCGGGCACGGTGCTGCATCCGAGTTTCGTCAACGACGTGAAGGCGGCCGGTGGCGAACTGATCGTGATGCCGCATAGCGACCCGGAGGTCGTCGGCGCCGCGAAGGCGCAAGGCATGGCGTGCGCGCCGGGCGTCGCGACACCGAACGAAGCCTTCATCGCGCTGAAAAACGGCGCGGATGTGCTGAAGATGTTCCCCGCCGAACAACTCGGCTGCCAGGTCGTGAAGGCGTGGCGCGCGGTGATCGCGGCGGAAGTGCCGCTGGTGCCGGTTGGTGGGATTACACCGGACAACATGGGTCCGTTTTTGAGCGTCGGCGCGAATGGCTTCGGCCTTGGATCGGCGCTGTACAAGCCGGGACAGAGCGCGGCGGTGACCGCGTCGCACGCGAAGGCGTTCATCAACGGGTTGCGCATCGCCCGTGCAGGCGCGAAGAAATGAAGCGGCTCGCCGACAAAGTCACGTTGATCACCGGCGCCGGGCGCGGCATCGGTGCGGCGATCGCGTTTGCGTTTGCGCGCGAGGGCGCGGCGGTCGTGCTGGCGGAACTCGATATCGAAACCGCGCAGCAGACGGCGGAACAGATCAAGGCACAAACCGGCGCACGCGTGCTGGCGGTGCAGACGGATGTGACGCAATCGGCCTCGGTTCAGCACGCGGTGAGCGAGGCTGAACAGGCGTTCGGTGCGCTCGACGTACTGGTCAACAACGCCGGCATCAACGTGTTCTGCGACCCGTTGACGATGACCGACGACGACTGGCGCCGTTGCTTCGCGGTCGATCTCGACGGCGTCTGGAATGGGTGTCGCGCGGTGTTGCCGGGCATGGTCGAACGCGGCGCGGGCAGCATCGTGAATATCGCGTCGACGCATGCATTCAAGATCATTCCGGGATGTTTTCCGTACCCGGTCGCGAAGCATGGCGTGATCGGATTGACGCGTGCGCTCGGCATCGAATACGCGCCGCGCAACGTGCGGGTCAACGCGATCGCGCCGGGGTACATCGAAACGCAATTGACGCACGACTGGTGGAACGAACAAGCCGATCCGGCTGCCGCGAAACAGGCGACGCTGGCTCTGCAACCGATGAAGCGCATCGGGCGCCCGGAGGAAGTAGCGATGACGGCGGTGTTTCTCGCCTCGGATGAGGCACCGTTCATCAACGCCACCTGCATCACGGTGGATGGCGGCCGCTCGGCGGTGTATCACGACTGAACGTAGTGGGGCAGCAAGAACAAAGCAGCAAAGGTTTCACCGGACGACGCGCTGGCCGCGTGTGTCATACCCGGTACAAGAAGACGCGGCCGATACCTTCTCGTTATCAATTAGTCAGGAGACACGCATTATGAAACGAAGAATTTTCCTCACGCTGGCAGCAGCGGCGGCGGGTGTGCTCTTCAACGCACCGGTGGCGCAAGCCGCGGATCCGGTCAAGATCGGCTTCCTCGTGAAGCAACCGGAAGAACCGTGGTTCCAGGACGAATGGAAGTTCGCCGAAATGGCCGCCAAGGAGAAGGGCTTCACGCTGGTGAAGATCGGCGCGCCGTCGGGCGAGAAGGTGATGAGCGCTATCGACAATCTGTCGGCTCAGAAAGCGCAAGGCTTTGTGATCTGCACGCCTGACGTAAAGCTCGGACCGGGCATCGTCGCCAAGGCGAAGGCCGACGGCCTGAAGATGATGACGGTCGACGACCGTCTCGTCGACGGCGCGGGCAAGCCGATCGCCTCGGTGCCGCATATGGGCATCTCGGCATACAACATCGGCAAGCAGGTGGGCGACGGCCTGGCTGCGGAAATCAAGAAACGCGGCTGGGACATGAAGGACGTCGGCGCGATCGACGTAACCTACGAACAGCTGCCGACCGCGCATGACCGCACGACCGGCGCGACCGACGCGCTGGTTGCCGCCGGCTTCCCGAAGGCAAATATCATCGCCGCGCCGCAAGCGAAGACCGACACGGAAAACGCGTTCAACGCCGCCAACATCGCGCTGACGAAGAACCCGAACTTCAAGCACTGGGTGGCTTACGCGTTGAACGACGAAGGCGTGCTCGGCGCGGTGCGCGCAGCGGAAGGCCGCGGCTTCAAGGCGGACAACATGATCGGTATCGGCATCGGCGGTTCGGAATCGGCACTGAACGAATTCAAGAAGCCGTCGCCGACCGGCTTCTACGGCACGGTCATCATCAGCCCGAAGCGCCACGGCGAAGAAACCTCGACGCTGATGTACGACTGGATCACGCAAGGCAAGGAACCGCCGATGCTCACGCTGACGAGCGGAATGCTGGCCACGCGTGACAACGTTGCCGATGTGCGCCAGAAGATGGGCCTCGCGGCAAATTAAGCGGCTGAAAGCGTAGTTAAATGAAGTGAACTGCCGGTGCGTCGTTTCTCCAAGGATTGGGCGCGCCGGCAACAGCAATACAAGATCAGCAGTTGAGACAGACCACGCTTTGTGCCCATGAGGCACCTGAAGAAGCACGGTTCACACGAAGCAGCAATTAATTGCATGGGACCGGAGTAAGGGCTTTGCATGGGACCAGAGTAACGCGCTAAAGCGCGAACTCTGGTCGACAGCTGAAGCACTAACACCGGTCGACATAGGAGGCGAAGTGTCAGCGACGCTACGTTTTGACAATATCGGCAAAGTCTTTCCAGGCGTGCGCGCGCTCGACGGTGTGTCCTTCGACGTCAACGTCGGCCAGGTGCACGGCCTGATGGGCGAAAACGGCGCAGGGAAATCGACCCTGCTGAAGATTCTCGGTGGTGAATACCAGCCCGATTCGGGCCGCGTGATGATCGACGGCAATGAGGTGCGCTTCACGAGCGCGGCGTCGTCGATCGCAGCGGGGATCGCGGTGATTCACCAGGAACTGCAATACGTGCCCGATCTGACGGTCGCGGAAAACCTGTTGCTGGGCCAGTTGCCGAACTCGCTCGGCTGGGTCAACAAGCGTGAAGCCAAACGCTTCGTGCGCGAACGCCTCGAAGCGATGGGCGTGGCGCTGGATCCGAACGCGAAGCTGCGCAAGCTCTCGATCGCGCAACGGCAGATGGTCGAAATCTGCAAGGCGCTGCTGCGCAACGCACGCGTGATCGCACTGGATGAACCGACCAGCTCGCTGTCGCATCGCGAGACCGAAGTGCTGTTCAAGCTGGTGCGCGATCTGCGTGCCGACAACCGCGCGATGATCTACATCTCGCACCGCATGGACGAGATCTACGAGCTGTGCGATGCCTGCACGATCTTCCGCGACGGCCGCAAAATTGCTTCGCATCCGACGCTCGAAGGCGTGAAGCGCGACACCATCGTCAGCGAAATGGTCGGACGTGAAATCGCCGACATTTACAACTACTCTTCACGGCCGCTCGGCGAAGTGCGCTTCGCGGCGAAAGCGATCGAAGGGCATGCGCTCGCGCAGCCGGCCAGCTTCGAAGTGCGGCGCGGCGAGATCGTCGGCTTCTTCGGTCTGGTGGGCGCCGGGCGCAGCGAACTGATGCATCTGGTGTACGGCGCGGATCACAAGAAGGCCGGCGAAATCATGCTCGACGGCAAGCCGATCAAGGTGCGCAGCGCGGGTGAGGCGATTAGGCACGGGATCGTGCTGTGCCCGGAAGACCGCAAGGAAGAGGGCATCGTCGCGATGGCGACCGTGTCGGAGAACATCAATATCAGTTGCCGCCGTCACTATCTGCGCGCGGGGATGTTTCTCGACCGCAAGAAAGAAGCGGAAACCGCCGACCGTTTTATCAAGCTGCTGAAGATCAAGACGCCGAGCCGTCGTCAGAAGATTCGTTTTCTGTCGGGCGGCAACCAGCAGAAGGCGATTCTGTCGCGCTGGCTGGCCGAGCCCGATCTGAAGGTCGTGATTCTCGACGAGCCGACGCGCGGGATCGACGTCGGCGCCAAGCATGAGATCTATAACGTGATTTATCAGCTTGCCGAACGCGGCTGCGCGATCGTGATGATTTCGTCGGAATTGCCGGAAGTGCTCGGCGTGTCCGACCGGATCGTCGTGATGCGCCAGGGTCGGATTTCCGGCGAGCTGGCGCGTAAGGACGCAACGGAACAATCCGTGTTGGGCCTCGCCTTGCCGCAAAGCTCGACAGCGCTGCCCGGAACCGCAGCCACCGAGCAAGCGGCCTGAACATTATTTGGACGAAAGTCCGGCAACCCGTGGGGAACGGGAGGAGTCTTCAACATGCAAGCCAGAGAAAACCTCGCGCAACAAGCCGCAAAAAGTGCGGCCGAAGCGCTGATTCCGCAAGGCAACGACAAGGCGAAATGGTGGCAGCAGATCACCGAGTACAGCCTGATCCTGATCTTCATCGTGATGTTCATCACGATGTCGCTGACGGTCGACCACTTCTTCTCGATCGAGAACATGCTCGGTCTCGCCCTGTCGATTTCGCAGATCGGCATGGTCGCGTGCACGATGATGTTCTGTCTGGCGTCCCGCGATTTCGACTTGTCGGTGGGTTCGACGGTCGCGTTCGCCGGTGTGTTGTGCGCGATGGTGCTGAACGCGACCGGTAACACGTTCATCGCGATCATCGCGGCGGTGTTCGCGGGTGCGGTGATCGGCTTCGTCAACGGCGCCGTGATCGCCTACCTGCGCATCAACGCGCTGATCACGACGCTCGCGACGATGGAAATCGTCCGCGGTCTCGGGTTTATCGTGTCGCACGGTCAAGCCGTGGGCGTGTCGTCGGATACGTTTATCGCGCTGGGCGGTTTGAGCTTCTTCGGCGTGTCGCTGCCGATCTGGGTCACGCTGCTGTGCTTCATCGTGTTCGGCGTGATGCTCAATCAGACCGTGTACGGCCGTAATACGCTGGCAATCGGCGGTAATCCGGAAGCCTCGCGTCTTGCCGGTATCAATGTCGAACGCACGCGCGTTTTTATCTTCCTGATTCAGGGCGCCGTCACCGCGCTGGCCGGGGTGATTCTGGCTTCGCGGATTACGTCGGGCCAGCCGAATGCCGCGGAAGGCTTCGAGCTGAACGTGATTTCGGCTTGCGTGTTGGGCGGCGTGTCGCTGCTCGGCGGTCGCGCGACGATTTCCGGTGTCGTGATCGGCGTGCTGATCATGGGTACGGTCGAGAACGTGATGAACCTGATGAACATCGACGCGTTCTATCAGTACCTCGTGCGTGGCGCGATCCTGCTCGCCGCTGTGCTGCTCGACCAGTTGAAGAACCGCGGCTCACGGGACTAAACCCGGGACTAAACCCGCGTCTCACCCACCTTGCTCTAAAAGGAATCGAACGATGTCGTCTCCGGCCAATGCAAACGACCGCCTCGCGGACAACGCGTTTGCCCGCTATCCGAGTCTCGTCGACCGAACAGTGTTGATCACGGGCGGCGCGACCGGTATCGGCGCATCGTTCGTCGAGCATTTTGCGGCGCAGGGCGCGCGCGTCGCGTTTTTCGATATCGACGCGATCGCGGGTGAAGCGCTCGCCGACGAGCTCGGCGATTCGAAACACAAGCCGCTGTTCCTGCCCTGCGATCTGACCGACATCGACGCGCTGCAAAAAGCGATCGCCGATGTGAAGGCTGCACTCGGTCCGATTCAGGTGCTGGTGAACAATGCCGCGAACGACAAACGCCACGCGATTGGCGACGTGACGCGCGAGTTTTTCGACGCGGGTATCGCGGTGAATATCCGTCACCAGTTCTTCGCAGCGCAAGCGGTGATGGAGGACATGAAAGCCGCGAACGCGGGTTCGATCATCAACCTGGGTTCGATCAGCTGGATGCTGAAGAACGGCGGCTATCCGGTGTACGTGATGTCGAAATCGGCAGTGCAGGGTCTGACGCGCGGGCTCGCGCGCGACCTCGGTCACTTCAATATTCGCGTCAATACGCTGGTGCCGGGCTGGGTGATGACGGACAAGCAGAAGCGTTTGTGGCTCGACGATGCAGGCCGTCGCTCGATCAAGGAAGGCCAGTGCATCGATGCTGAACTGCAACCGGCCGATCTCGCCCGCATGGCCTTGTTCCTAGCCGCCGATGACAGCAGGATGATCACCGCGCAGGATATCGTCGTCGACGGAGGCTGGGCGTGAGTGCCGGCGTGTCTGCGGGTTCGGATGCGGGTGCGGCTTTGCCTGCACACAGCGCGGCGCTGCTGCTCGACACCAAATGCACGCTCGGCGAAGGCGCGACGTGGTGCGCGAGAACCGGCCGCGTCTACTGGAACGACATCGAAGGCGCGCGGCTGTGGCGCTATGACCCGCGCGACGGCGGCAGCACGTTCTGGCGCATGCCCGAGCGTCTCGGGAGTTTTGCCTTGTGCGCCGATCCGCGCTATCTGCTGCTCGGATTGGCGACGCATCTGGCGTTCTTCGATCTGACAACCGGCGAGACGCAGCGTATCGTCGACGTCGAACCTGGCTTGAACACGCGCGTGAACGACGGCCGCTGCGATCGTCAGGGTCGTTTCGTATTCGGTACGAAAGACGAAGGCTCGCCGCTGCAGGCGATCGGCGGGTTCTATCGTCTGAATCACGATTTGTCGCTGGAGCGTTTGCCGTTACCCGCACCGGCGATCTCGAACAGCATCGCGTTCAGTCCCGACGGCGCGACGATGTACTACGGCGATTCGCCGACGCGTGAAATTCGCGTCTGCGACTACCGCGCGGACGGCAGCGTTGCCAACGACCGCGTCTTTACGACACTAACGGACTCGACCGGCGAGCCCGACGGTTCGACCGTCGATCGCGACGGTGGTGTGTGGAACGCGCAATGGGGCGGTAGGCGAGTGGTGCGGTATGGCCCCGATGGCGTGGAAACCGAGCGTGTCGACGTGCCGACCGCGCAGCCGAGTTGCGTCGCGTTTGGCGGCCCCTCAAGGGGACTTCTTTCGGGGCCTGCGCAACTGGACACGCTGTACATCACGAGCGCGCGTATCGATCTCGATGCCGCCGCGCTCGAGGGCGATTCTCATGCGGGCGGCGTGTTCGTCGCGACGCCCGGACGACAAGGTTTGCCGGAGCCGGTATTCCAGGGCGCGCCCACATAGCGCAGAATGACGCAACCTCAGTCTCGAGGCAGCAGAGTGTAGTCGCGCAGTGACTTTGAAAGTGAACCAGCGTTGATATCGCAAACCCAGTGCCAGCAAATCGGCAGTAGATCGGCAGCATGCAGTTCGGACCCAGAGGCGACTTGTGCAAAAAAAATCGCCCAACAGCATCCGTCAGCAATGACGGCAACGTCCCACGCCTCTCGATGGAGCCAGATATGACTGTTGCGAATCCTGTTTCCGCCTCTTCTCAGAGCCGACGCGCGCGACTTAACGCGGCGGCCAATCCGGTGCTTCCGGGTCCCAGTACTTCTGCGGTTGCGGTCGGTGAGACGAGCGGCGGCGAGCTCGCGTGCATCACGCTCGCCAACGCGCATTTGCGCCTCGATGTCGCGCCGACGCTCGGTGGCGGCGTCACCCGTTTCGATTGGCGCAACGACGGCGCGCTCACGCCGATTTTCCGGCGCTGCCGTCACATCGCCTCGGATACCCAGCCGAACCAGTTGGCATGCTATCCGCTGCTGCCGTATTCGAATCGCATAGGCGGCGGTCATTTCAATGTGGCGGGGCGGCGTGTCGAGGTGCCGCAAAATCGCGCCGACGAAGCCTTGCCGATTCATGGCGACGGTTGGCTCTCGGCCTGGCAGGTCGCGGAGTCGGACCGCGAAAACGTCCGTCTGACGCTCGATCGCCACGACGGCAAACCGTACGCGTTCCGCGCGACGCAAACCTATACGTTGGACGGCCCCACACTCGTCATCACGCTGGACATCGAGAATGCCGGCCGCGAGGCGCTGCCTTTCGGGCTGGGCGTGCATCCATTTTTTGTGCGTGACGCCGACACCGAACTGTCGGCGGCGGCCGGCGGCCTGTGGCTTTCCGGCGACGACTGGCTGCCGGTGCGCCACGTGCCGGCGCCGCCCGCATGGCAATTCGGCGTGGCGTATCCCTTGCCGGAAACCATCGTCAATCACGCGTTCACAGGCTGGAGCGGACAGGCGGCGGTGGTGTGGCCGAAGCGGCGGCTGTCGCTGAATATCGCTGCCGACACCGACTACTACGTGCTGTACACGCCGCCGCGCGAAGACTTCTTCTGCTTCGAGCCGGTCGATCATCCGATCAACGCGATGAATCTGGCGGGCGGCGCGTGCGAGAACGGAATGACGATGCTCGCGCGCGGCGAACGGCTCACGCGCACGTTCCGCTTTACCGTCGAACGCACGGGTTTGCGCTCGATGCCTGGCGCGCGTGGTTCGCGCCGGCGGCAGTAGGGGGCGAGCAGGGCGAAGCGGTGCGGCGTACCCGTCGTCACGCCCCAGCCGGAGCCGGTGTGACGCGTGGCCGCGGCTTGCCGCGCAGGACAGGTAAAATACGCGCCTCTTCCGTTATCGGCTCGCCGCGAGACTCACCATGTCCAATTTCATCCAGACACTCAATGACGCCTGGCAGCGCACGAACTCGCTGCTGTGCGTCGGCCTCGATCCGGAGCCCAGCAAATTCCCGGGCGCGCTCGCGGGCCGTCCCGAAGCGATTTTCGACTTCTGCCGCACCATCGTCGATGCGACCGCGCCCTATGCGTCGTCGTTCAAGCCGCAGATCGCCTACTTCGCCGCTCATCGCGCGGAAGACCAACTTGAGCAGTTGATCGCGCACATTCATGCGAACCACCCGGGCTTGCCGGTGATTCTGGACGCGAAGCGCGGCGATATCGGCAGCACCGCCGAGCAGTACGCGCGTGAAGCCTTCGAGCGGTATCAGGCGGACGCGGTGACCGTGAATCCGTATATGGGTTTCGATTCGATCCAGCCGTATCTGGAGCACGAGGGCAAGGGCGTGATCGTGTTGTGCCGGACTTCGAACGCGGGTGGTTCAGACCTGCAGTTCCTGGAGACGGGCGGGCGTCCGCTGTATCAGGTCGTCGCGCAACTGGCGGCGGACAAGTGGAACGCGAGCGGCCAGTTGGCGCTCGTGGTTGGCGCGACGTTCCCGAAGGAAATCGAAGTGGTGCGTGGGATCGTCGGCGATATGCCGCTGCTGATTCCGGGCATCGGCGCGCAAGGCGGCGATGTTCAGGCGACGGTCAACGCCGGCCGGACGGCGAACGGCACGGGCATGCTGATCAACTCATCGCGGGCGATTATCTACGCCAGTAAGGACGACGATTTCGCCGAAGCCGCAGCTAAGGCCGCGATGGAAACGCGTGACCGGATCAATGCGTTTCGGTAATTGAGAGTGAGGCCAGTCAGGTACCTGGCCCCAGCCGCTCGATAAACGCCGCATGCTGCGGATGCCGCGCTTTCAGCGCCTCGACATCCGCCAGCTCAAACTCGCTGAACTCAAACCCCGGCGCGACCGTGCAGCCCACCAGCGCGAACGTCGCCGGGTCCGCGCATTCCGCGGCAAACCACAGCCCCGCGGGTACCACTGCCTGAAACACGGCATCCGAATGCGTCAGCGCATTGCCCAACGTGTGCGTAATCAACATGCCCGCTTCGTCGAGTACGTGGACTTTCAAAGGCTCGCCGGCATAAAAGTGCCAGACCTCATCGGACTTGATCCGATGCCACGCCGAATGCGCACCGTCGCAGAGCAGGTAGTAAATCGCGGTGGACGCCGAGCGCGTCTTCGTTGAACCATCATCGCGGCGCACGGACTCCGCGGACCGATACGTCTCGCTGAAAAATCCGCCTTCCGGATGCGGCTTCAGATCGAAGCGGCGGATCAACTCGTCTTTGGCTACGTGCGAAGTCGACATATCGGGCATCGTGGTGGCGCCTCAGATTTTGAACCGGACTTTAATGTTCGCGCTCGTCGAGCAGGGCCAGCACACCGCGCAACGCGTGCGCGGCGGCCTGCACGCGGATCTTCTCGCGGTCGCCCTTGAAGACCTTGGTTTCGACGGACGTATGCAGCCGATTGCTCCAGCCGAACGACACCATGCCGACCGGCTTGGTTTCCGTGCCGCCGCCCGGGCCGGCAACGCCGGTAATCGAGACAGACACCTGCGCGCGACTGTTGCGCAGCGCGCCCTCCGCCATCGCACGCGCCACCTGTTCGCTGACCGCGCCGTGCTTTTCGATCAGGTCGGTCGGCACGCCGATCATCTCGGACTTCGCCTGATTCGAATACGTGACGAAGCCGCGCTCGAACCAGCCGCTGCTGCCGGAAATATCGGTGATCGCAGTCGCCACCATGCCGCCTGTGCAGGATTCGGCGGTGACGAGCATCAGGCGCTCGTCGCGCAGGCGGTTGCTCACGCGAATCGCAAGCTGGTGAACCACGGAATCGGTAGGCATGGCGTCAATCCGGAAAACGGGGAACTGCTGCGGGAGGCAGTCGGCAGCCGGTGGCCGGCGGGCAAAGGCCGACCGGCACCAGCCGACGGGCAACGGTTAAACCGACATGCGCCAGAGCGCAATCACGAGCAACGTGAAGAACGCAGCGACCAGGTCGTCGAACATGATGCCAAAACCACCTTTAAGTCGGCGATCGAAATAACCGATGGGCGGCGGTTTAACCATGTCAAAGAAGCGGAATACGATGAACGCCCAGAGTTGCCCGGTCAGCGTGACCGGCGTGACCATCAGCAACACCAGCCAGAACGCGATGATTTCGTCCCAGACGACCGGCGACGGATCGTCGGTACCCAGCTTCTTGGCTGTAAAGCCGCAGATCGCAATGCCGCCGAAAAAGCCGGCGACGATCAGCACGCCCCATTCGACCACGGTCAGATAACGGCTCAGGACGGCGAACGAGGCCCATGCGAACAGGGTACCGACGGTGCCCGGTGCAACCGGCGACAAGCCGCTGCCAAAACCCAGCGACAGAATGTGCAGCGGATGCGACAGCATGAAGCGCGCGGTGGCGCGGCGTGGCTGAGGACGGGGCGCGCGCGGGCCGGACGCGTTGGGCTGCGGATGGCCGATCAGATCGTCGGCGGGGCCCAGCGGGGGATCAGTCTGCATGGAAATGGTCGAAGCCTTGCAACGTCAGAGTGAGCGGCGCGCCGGCGGCATCGCGCCAGCCGATCGCCGGGCGGTCGGCCGCCGTTTGAAGAGCGCTTATTGTACCGATGCGGGTGACCGGCACGGCGACCTCGCGGCCGGCTGCTTCGACCTTGGCGCGCGCTGCGGCCGGGGCGGTGAAGCACAGTTCGTAATCGTCGCCGCCGGCTAGCGTGCAACGTTGCTGGATCTCGGGCGAGAGGCGGCGTAGCGCGGCCGAACGCGGCACGGCGTCGACGTCGACTGTGGCCTGCATTTCCGAGCGTTCCAGGATGTGCAGCAAGTCGCCGGCGAGCCCGTCAGACAGATCGAGCGCTGCGCGCGCGATGCCCCGCAACGCGAGACCGAGGAAGATGCGCGGCTCGGGACGCTCGAGGGCGCGACGAAACGTCGCAGTGTCGCTGGCATCGGCAGACCACTCTCTGCGCTGGACGCCGAGACCCGCGCGCGCGTCGCCGAGCGTGCCGGAGATCCAGATATCGTCGCCCGGTTGCGCGGCGTCGCGGCGCAACGCAACCTGCGGCTGCACGCTGCCGAACACGGTGATGCACAGATTCAACGGGCCGCCGGTCGTGTCGCCGCCGATCAGATTGCAGCGGTAGCGCTCACCCAGCGCGAAGAGGCCATCGCTGAAAGCGGCGAGCCACGCTTCGTCGGCTTTGGGCAAGGAGAACGCCAGCGTGAACGCCAGCGGCTCTGCGCCCATCGCGGCCAGGTCCGACAGGTTCACCGCGAGCGCCTTGTGACCGAGCGCCTCGGGATCGATGTCGGGAAAGAAGTGGCGGCCTTCCACCAGCATGTCCGTCGATATCGCCAGCATTTCGCCGGGGCGCGGCGCGAGCAGGGCGCAGTCGTCGCCGATGCCGAGTTCGCCTTCAGCGGCACGGGATGACGCAGCGGCTGCGCGACGGGCGAAGAATCGATCGATCAGCGAAAACTCGGAGAGCATGGTGGCAATGGGTGAACGGATAAGTGCAACGAAAAGCCGCTAACGGCGCGCATTGTACGGAGATGTCCGCGGGTAAACACTCTATTCGCGCTCAACTCCGATTCGACTGGTGGTTGGCCCAAAGCGTGCCATGTCTGCCTTTCGCTATATTTCAGTCGCGGCAGTTGTACCCGTATTGAAGGAATTGAGCCGGCAATTGGGGCTACAATGCCGTCGAACATCTATTCTAATCCGCCCTTCGAAGCCCGCCTTATGTCGACTCCCGTCAATAGCAAACTCCGCGAAGCCGCTCTCGATTATCACGAGTTCCCGACCCCCGGGAAGATCGCGATCGCCCCGACCAAGCAGATGATCAACCAGCGCGACCTCGCGTTGGCGTACTCGCCGGGCGTCGCGTTCGCGTGTGAGGAAATCGTCGAAAACCCGCTGAACGCCGCCCGTTTCACCGCGCGCAGCAACCTGGTCGGCGTTGTCACGAACGGCACCGCGGTGCTGGGGCTCGGCAACATCGGGCCGCTCGCCTCGAAGCCGGTCATGGAAGGCAAGGCCGTGCTGTTCAAGAAGTTCGCCGGCATCGACGTGTTCGATATCGAGCTGAACGAGTCCGATCCGCACAAGCTGGTCGAGGTGATTGCCGCGCTCGAGCCGACCTTCGGCGGTATCAACCTCGAAGACATCAAGGCGCCGGACTGCTTCATCGTCGAGCGCGAATGCCGCAAGCGCATGAAGATTCCGGTCTTCCACGATGACCAGCACGGTACGGCCATCGTCGTCGCGGCAGCCATCTCCAACGGCTTGAAGGTCGTCGGCAAGGACATCAAGGAGGTCAAGCTGGTGTCGTCCGGCGCGGGTGCGGCGGCTCTGGCCTGTCTGGATCTGCTGGTCGACATCGGCCTGCCGCTCGAAAACATCACCGTCACCGACCTGGCCGGCGTGGTCTACAAGGGCCGCGTCGAACTGATGGACCCGGACAAGGAACGCTTCGCACGCGAAACCGACGCTCGCACGCTCGCTGAGGCGATCGGCGGCGCGGATATTTTCCTCGGCCTCTCGGCCGGCGGCGTGCTGAAGCAGGACATGGTCAAGCAGATGGCCGACAAGCCGCTGATTCTGGCGCTGGCCAACCCGACCCCGGAAATCCTGCCGGAACTGGCGCTCGAAGTGCGTCCGGACGCCGTGCTCTGCACGGGCCGCACGGACTACCCGAACCAGGTGAACAACGTGCTGGTGTTCCCGTTCCTGTTCCGCGGCGCGCTGGATGCGGGCGCGACGACGGTGACGCGTGAAATGGAGATCGCCGCGGTCAACGCGATCGCCGAACTGGCCCGCCAGGAGCAGAGCGATATCGTCGCGACTGCGTACGGCATCCAGGATCTTTCGTTTGGTCCGGAATACCTGATTCCGAAGCCGTTCGACCCGCGCCTGATCGTCAAGGTCGCGCCGGCGGTGGCGAAGGCCGCGATGGATTCGGGCGTCGCCGAGCGTCCGATCGAAGACATGGAAGCGTACGAACAGCATCTGCAGCAGTTCGTGTATCACAGCGGCACGACCATGAAGCCGATTTTCCAGTTGGCGCGTGGCGTCGAGCCGGAGAAGAAGCGCATCGTGTTTGCGGAAGGCGAAGAAGAGCGCGTGCTGCGCGCCATGCAGATCATCGTCGACGAAAAGCTCGCTAAGCCGATCCTGATCGGCCGTCCGGCGGTGATCGAACAACGCATCGCGCGTTACGGCCTGCGGCTGGTCGCGGGTCAGGACTACACGGTCGTGAACACCGACCACGACGAGCGTTACCGCGATTTCTGGCAGGAATATCACAAGATGATGTCCCGCAAGGGCATCACCGAGCAGATGGCGAAGCTCGAAATGCGCCGCCGCACCACGCTGATTGGCGCGATGATGGTGGAGAAGGGCGAGGCGGACGGCATGATCTGCGGCACGGTGTCCACCACGCATCGCCACCTGCACTTCATCGATCAGGTGATCGGCAAGAAGGACGGCGCGAAGGTCTATGCGGCGATGAATGCGCTGGTGTTGCCGAACCGCCAGATTTTCCTGGTCGACACGCACGTGAACGTCGATCCGACGCCGGAGCAGCTTGCTGAGATCACGATCATGGCAGCCGAGGAAGTGCGCCGCTTCGGTATCGAACCGAAGATCGCGCTGGTGTCGCATTCGAACTTCGGTTCGAGCAATGCGCCGACCGCCCAGAAAATGCGCGACACGCTGGCGATCCTGCGCGAGCGCGCACCCGACCTGCAAGTGGACGGCGAAATGCACGGCGACCTCGCGCTCGACGCGAATCTGCGCCGCGAAGTGCTGCCCGACTCGACGCTCGAAGGCGATGCAAATCTGCTGGTGCTGCCGAATATCGACGCGGCCAACATCTCGTACAACCTGCTGAAGACCGCCGCGGGCAACAACATCGCGATTGGTCCGATGCTGCTCGGCGCGGCCAAGCCGGTGCACGTGCTGACGGCCTCGGCCACGGTTCGCCGCATCGTCAACATGACGGCGCTGCTGGTTGCCGACGTAATCGCCTCCCGCTGATCCTTGATCCGGGAATGAAGCGTGGCGCCGCCTAATTGGGCGCCGCGCAAAAAAAAGGCGTGCCCGCAATGGGCACGCCTGCGGGTGAACAGGGGATAGCCACCCTAAAAAAGGCCGAATGAGACCATTCCGCCTTCGAGAGACTGCGGGAACCGCAAGGCTTTCATTAGAGGGAATGGGCCGCGCAATGGGCGCCCCGTGGGTTTGTGCGCGCCCCATTTGCTTCGTCAGGTTAATTTTAGCCTGCACAAGCTAAATATTCTGTCAAAAGTCGTCAAAGCCCGTTCCGTGGCTCTTTCCCACGCGATTGGAAGCTTTTGCCTGTCCGGCGAACGTTGATTCTGTGGGGTTTTAGCGATACCCTTACGACTTTCATGGTCGTCAAACTCGTGATCTAACAGCGGGGAACCTTGATTCATGGCACGCAAGTGGCTGCGCATTAAAGGCGTGCTGATCGGTGCTTTGACGCTCTGCGCTTTATTCGGCTCCGTGCCTGGCGCGTTTGCGCGCGACTACACGACATCTGCCGATACACAAGCTCAGGTGCAGGGCACTATTGCAGCGGCACAGTTGCCGCGCGAAGCGGTCAATACATTGAACTTGATTGCCGCGGGCGGGCCTTACCCGTATGAGAAGGACGGCATCGTATTCGGCAATCGCGAACGGTTGCTACCGCCGCATCGGCGCGGCTATTACCACGAATACACCGTTCCTACGCCTCGTTCACGAAACCGCGGGGCGCGTCGCATCGTCTGCGGAGGTCCGCTACAGCGGATCGACAACTGTTATTACTCGGACGACCATTACACCAGTTTTAATCGTATTGTTGAATGACATCGGGATGAACGGCATGAGCGACAACGTCTACGCGCACGACTCCGGAGTCGCGACGGATCTTTTCGCGGCCGGCGACGGCAATTTGTTCCAGCGCGTCATGCGGATGCGCGCCGGCGACCAGGGCCGGGATACCCAGAGCGAAGGCAGCACTGTGCTTGCATCGAATGAGGAGCCCATGAGTCTTTTCAAGACCGTACGACCGAACATCGTACAGTCGATCCGCGCGTTTCGCGTGCAGGATCTCGCTGACGAGGCCAATCAACTCGGCCAGCATTTTCTGTACGCGTACTGCGCGAACGCTCAGTCCAAACAGGAAGTGCTGGAGACCATTGCTACGTCGTTCCTGTTTCCGAAGCATTTCGGCAAGAATTACGACGCGCTCTACGATTGCCTGACCGATCTGGTCCATAAGGCAGGCGCGCAGCCCGGGTTCGTGATCGTGCTCGAGCAACTTCCGGTCGCGCAAAAGTTCGACAAGGAAGGGCGCGAGACGCTACTGGACGTGTTCCGCGAAGCGTCCGAGTTCTGGGCCGAGCGCAAGGTTGCGTTCCGCGTGTTTTATTCGTTTGCGTAAGGTAGGCCCGAGCACTTTGCCTGAATGGGGTGCCTGAGTACCGCTTACCGCTGCAAAAGAAAGAGAAAGGCCCGCCAATTGGCGGGCCTTTGCTTTTGGCTTACCAGCCGCCCCAGCGAGCTGCTAACGCCGAGAGCACTGCAATGCCGGCGGTTTCCGTGCGCAACACACGCGGACCGAGACCGACGGCGGTAAATCCGTGATCAGTCGCAGCGGCTTCTTCCGCCGCCGAAAAACCGCCTTCCGGGCCGACCAGCACGGTCACGCGCCCGAACGGCGGATTAACGGGCAGCGCCGAAAAGCTGATGCTGGCGCGCGGCGACAGCAGAATGCGCATTTCGCCTTCCTCAGGCGCGCGAGGCAGCGCGCCGAGCCACGTGGCGATTTCACGCACCGGCATCACTTCCGGCAGGCGATTGCGCCCGCACTGCTCGCACGACGCGCGCACGATGCCTTGCCAATGCACATGTCGCCGCTGCGCGCGGTCGCCGGAAAGACGCACGACGCTGCGCGTGGTGGTCAGCGGCACGAAACACGATGCCCCGAGTTCGACCGCCTTCTCGATGAGCCAGTCCATCTTGTCGCCGCCGGCGATGCCCTGCGCGAGCGTGAGGTGATACGGCGCTTCCACTTCGATATTGCGGAATTCGTGAATTCTCACCTTGGCTGAGCGGCGTTCGACTTCGACGAGTTCGGCGCTGTATTCGCCGCCTTCGCCGTTGAAAAGCACGATCGAGTCGCCGGGCTGCAAACGCAGCACGAGGATGTGGCGCGTGACGTCATCGGGCAACTGCATGATGTCGTCGGGCTTGAGGGGCGTACCGACGAAGAAGCGAGGCATCAGAAAAATACTCATTGGTTCAGGAAAGGTGGCGAGCGAGCGCCCAACGGTAGCCGTCCAGATCTTCGACCTGGGCAAACCGGTCGCCCCAGAATTGATCCTGTGGCTCGCTCAGCGATTTTGCGCCGGCGGCCAGCGCCCGCGTGTAAACCGCGTCGACATCGTCGACATAGACATAGAACGATTGCGGCGCGATCGCGCCCGCGCTTTTGGGTGTTTTCGCCGCCGAGCCGAACGCGCCTTCCGGCGCGAACATCACGATCAGCTGGCCTTGATAGGTCATCTCGACATGCATGACGACACCGTCGTCCTGGACGCTATCACGTACCTCGAAGCCGAATGCCGCTTCGAAGAACGCCGTGGCGGCACGTGCGTCGCGCACCGTCAGATAGGGGGTCAACCAGGGCACACCGGCTGGGCGGGAGGCGGTCATGGGGTTCTCCGGATCTTTTGGGGTTGCGGGATGCATGCTGCGAGGCCAGACGGGCGGTCGCGCATCGATACACCGATGGCGCGCGCCGACCGAACGGTGCATTCTGCCCACGCGTTAGCTTGATGGCTTTAAGAATTGACTTAGTTTATCGCGCACGGACCGGGATGCCGAGAACAGTCCGGCATGCTGGGCCGGGTCGTAGTGCTTCAACGAGTCGATTCGGCGCTCGGCAAAGCGCTCGGAGAGTGCTTCGACGGTGAGAGCGGTGGGGTCGAGCGTGTCGCTGGCAGTCGCCATCATCCAAAGCGAACCGTAGAGCGGGATGAAGGTGCTCATTGTGCGCACGATGGCGAAGGTGTCGCGCAGATCGTCGAGCAGGCCGGCGATGCGTTCCGCGTGGAAATAGGGAGAACCGAGATGCAGCGAGAGCGCGGCGGTTGGGCTCATGACGCGCTTGAGCCGCATGTAGAAGTCCGGGGTGTAGAGGCATGAGGCGGGCGAGTCCGGTGGCGTCAGGTCGAACACGACGAGATCGAATTGTGCTGTCGCTGGCGCCGATTGGACGGCCCCCGTGACGTAATGCGCGGCGTCGCCGATCACCAGTTCGACGCGCGGATCGTCGAAAGCGCCGCCGTGCACCTCAGGCAGATACTCGCGGGTCAGGCGCACGACGTCGGCATCCAGCTCAGCCACCACGATCCGCTCGATGCCCGGATGCTTCAGCAATTGCCGCGCGGCGCCACCATCGCCGCCGCCCAGCACCAGCGCTGCTTTCGGCGATGAATGCGCCAGCGCGGCCGGGTGCACCATGCATTCGTGGTAGATGAATTCGTCGCCGGTGGAGGTCATCGGGCGGCCGTCGAGCGCAAACAGCCGGCCGAGCTGCGGCGTGTCCCATACCTCGATCCGCTGGTAGGGCGAATCGACGCGCGCAAGCCGCCGCGCGTTCGGAAATCCGTAGACGGCGTCGGCGGTGGGGTGGAACAGCAAGGGAGCGCTCACGGATGACGGGCTCCGTTGGGAGCGCGGTGGGTTGGTGTCGCTCAATTGTAAAGGCGCAAGCGTGGCGCGGGCCTAGCCCGCATGCAGAGCCGGCGCAGAACCAGGCCGCCAGGCGGCTTTGCGCGAGGGGTGCCGGCTAACGTTCTGTTAGAATGTCACGCTTTCAGCCTTGTCCGTTTGCTCTGCCCGTTTCGCGTCTCCTGGCGCCGCACCGTGCGCCGAAGTGGACTGGCATTCGAGCATCCGGGCCTCAAGCGCGCACCGCCTTCTGACTCTGTCTCCGGACTCGACATGACGACCCCGTCTCCCGCACACACTTCCCTGATGGCCAACGCAATCCGCGCGTTGTCCATGGACGCCGTTCAAAAAGCGAATTCCGGCCACCCCGGCATGCCGATGGGCATGGCCGAAATCGGCGTGGCTTTATGGTCGCGCCATCTGCGTCATAACCCGAAGAACCCGCAATGGGCCGATCGCGACCGTTTCGTGCTGTCGAACGGCCACGGCTCGATGCTGCTGTACTCGCTGCTGCATCTGACCGGCTACGACCTGCCGATGGAAGAGCTGAAGAACTTCCGTCAGATGCATTCGAAAACGGCGGGCCACCCGGAATACGGCATCACGCCGGGCGTCGAGACCACCACCGGCCCGCTCGGCCAGGGTCTGGCCAACGCAGTCGGCATGGCGCTCGCCGAATCGCTGCTTGCCACCGAATTCAACAAGTCTGACGCGAAGATCGTCGACCACCATACGTATGTGTTCGTTGGCGACGGCTGCCTGATGGAAGGCATCTCGCATGAAGCCTGCTCGCTCGCGGGCGTGCTGAAGCTGAACAAGCTGATCGCGTTCTACGACGACAACGGCATCTCGATCGACGGCGAAGTGGTCCACTGGTTCCACGACGACACGCCGAAGCGCTTCGAAGCGTACGGCTGGAACGTGATCCCGAACGTGGTCGGCCATGACGTCGACGCGGTCGACGCCGCGATCAAGCAAGCCAAGCAATCGGACAAGCCGACGCTGATCTGCTGCAAGACCGTGATCGGCGAAGGCGCGCCGACCAAGTCCGGCAGCCACGATTCGCACGGCTCGCCGCTCGGCGACAAGGAAATCGCGGCCACGCGCGAAGCAATCGGCTGGAAGTGGGAGCCGTTCGTGATCCCGCAGGAAGTCTATGCAGCATGGGATGCAACAGAAGCTGGCGCACGCAACGAATCCGACTGGAACAAGGCGTTTGCAGCGTACGCAGCCAAATACCCGCAGGAAGCCGCTGAATTCAAGCGCCGCGACGCGAAGCAATTGCCCGCCGACTGGAAGGAAAAGGCGAAGGCGATCATCGCCGGCGCGAACGAACGCAAGGAAACTGTCGCGACGCGTAAGGCATCGCAACAGGCTATCGAAGGTTTGTCGGCCGTGTTGCCGGAACTGCTTGGCGGTTCCGCCGACCTGACCGGTTCGAACCTGACCAACTGGAAGGCCGCCAAGCCGGTGCGTGTGAACGCCGAAGGCAAGGCTGCCGGCAACTACGTGAACTACGGCGTGCGCGAATTCGGCATGAGCGCCGCGATCAACGGTATCGCGCTGCATGGCGGCTTCAAGGCCTTCGGCGGCACGTTTCTGACGTTCTCGGACTACAGCCGCAACGCGCTGCGCGTCGCCGCGTTGATGAAGTCGCCGTCGATTTTCGTGTTCACGCACGACTCGATCGGTCTGGGCGAAGACGGTCCGACCCATCAGTCGATCGAACACGTCGCAAGCCTGCGTCTGATCCCGAATCTGCAAGTGTGGCGCCCGGCCGATACGGTCGAAACGGCGGTGGCCTGGACCCACGCGGTCGAGCATCATGGCCCGTCGTGCCTGATCTTCAGCCGTCAGAACCTGCCGTTCTCGGAGCGTACTGACGCGCAGATCGCCAACATCGAGAAGGGTGGTTACGTGCTGCGCGACTGGAACGACGAGATCGTCGCGCGCAAGGTCATCCTGATCGCCACCGGTTCCGAAGTCGAACTGGCGTTGAACGCGGTTGAGCCGCTGGCTCGCGAAGGCATCGCGGCACGTGTCGTGTCGATGCCGTCGACAACGGTGTTCGACAAGCAGGACGCCGAGTACCGTGAACGCGTGCTGCCGAAGGGCGTGCGCCGCGTCGCGATCGAAGCGGGTGTCACGGATTTCTGGCGCAAGTACGTGGGTCTGGAAGGCGGCGTGGTCGGCATCGACACGTTCGGCGAATCGGCCCCGGCTGGCGTGCTGTTCAAGCATTTCGGCTTCACCGTCGAGCACGTGGTAGAGACGGCTAAAGCCGCACTCGGCTGACCTTCGGTAAGCGCAGCCGCGTGTACCCCACGCGCGGTTGCGCCGTAAGGACAGACGAACATGGAAGATTTTTTTTCAGCCATCAGGAGATAGACCATGACGATTCGCGTCGCAATCAACGGCTACGGCCGGATCGGCCGCAACACGCTGCGCGCCTTCTATGAAAACGGCAAGAAGCACGATATCGAAATCGTCGCCATCAACGATCTTGGCGATGCCAAGACCAACGCTCACCTGACGCAATACGACACCGCGCACGGCAAGTTCCCGGGCGAAGTGTCGGTGGACGGCGACTACCTGGTCGTCAACGGCGACAAGATCCGCGTGCTGGCTAACCGCAACCCGGCAGAACTGCCGTGGGGCGAGCTGAACGTCGACGTCGTGATGGAATGCACGGGCTTTTTCACGACCAAGGAAAAGGCCAGCGCGCACATCAAGGGCGGCGCAAAGAAGGTCATCATCTCGGCGCCGGGCGGTAAGGACGTCGACGCAACGATCGTCTACGGTGTGAACCACAATGTCCTGAAGGCATCGGACACGGTGATCTCGAACGCATCGTGCACGACCAACTGCCTGGCACCGCTCGTCAAGCCGCTGAACGACAAGATCGGCCTGGTGAACGGTCTGATGACCACGATCCACGCGTACACGAACGACCAGGTTCTGACGGACGTGTACCACGAAGACCTGCGCCGCGCGCGCTCGGCCACGCACAGCCAGATCCCGACGAAGACCGGTGCTGCATCGGCAGTCGGCCTCGTGCTGCCGGAACTGAACGGCAAGCTGGACGGCTACGCGATTCGCGTCCCGACGATCAACGTATCGGTCGTCGACCTGTCGTTCATCGCCGCGCGCGACACGACGGTCGAAGAAGTCAACGCGATCATGAAGGAAGCGTCGGAAGGCTCGTTGAAGGGCATCCTCGGTTACAACGACGCACCGCTGGTCTCGATCGACTTCAACCACAACCCGGCTTCGTCGACGTTCGACGCAACGCTGACCAAGGTGTCGGGCCGTCTGGTGAAGGTGTCGAGCTGGTACGACAACGAGTGGGGCTTCTCGAACCGCATGCTGGACACGGCTGTGGCGCTGGCCAACGCGAAGTAAGCTGGTGTTCTAGCTTCGTGTGTTTCTGCTGCTGGCCGTGGGCCGGTGGGAGGGCAACTGCAAAAAACCGCTCCTCGGAGCGGTTTTTTTACGCCTGCGGCGTGGGGAAATAAACGCCGGCGCGCTGCGCGGCGTTCGAGATATGCGTTTCGATCGCCATACCGGCCGCCGCTGAATCACGCGCCTTAAGCGCGTCGAGAATCGCCCGATGCTCGGTGTACGTGGACAGCACTAACTCGCGCCGATAAAACGGCATCCGCTGGCTTTCCTTCATTATCTCCGCGGCGCTGCTCAGAATCGATTCGATCGCCGCGTTGCCGGCAATGCTCACGATGCGCATGTGGAAGTCGTAGTCGAGGCGAGCGGCTTCGTCGAGTTCGTCGCAGGCGAGCGCGGTCTGCATGGCCGCGATGTTGTCTTCGAACCAGGCGAGGTCGGAATCGGTGACAGCCAGCGCCGCCATGCGCGCGATAAAGCCTTCCAGTGCGAAACGCATCTGGTACGTATCCGGCAGCGACGACTGCTCCGCGAAGCGCCACGGTTGCGCAGCGGCGGCCTGCGCGCTTTCCACATAAACGCCCTTACCGGGACGGATCATCAGCAGACCGAGCGCTTCGAGCGTCGAGAGCGCCTCGCGCAACGATGCGCGGCTGATCGCCAGTTCCTCGGAGAGCTGACGCTGCGCCGGCAGCAAACTGCCCACCGGATAGACGCCCACTTCGATCCGTTCGCGGATGGTCGCGATGGCGGCATCGGTGACGGTGTGCGGAACGTTTTTCATCGTGGCTCACTTGGGTTCGCGGTCTGACCAGCATTGTAATACGCGTTCTGAACGCTCGTACGACGGGCCGTTTAACGTGCGCAATCCGGCCCCGGAACAGCAAAAAAATAGCGGGTAAACGCTATTTAATGAATCCTTGACGCCAGTATATCGGCTTCCTACTATTCGAGATAACAGAACTGGTCGGACCAGTCTGAACAGATGTGAATCGCAACCAGGAGGAAGCCGTGTTGAAATTCTTCAATTCGCTGTTTGGCCGGGTCGTCATAGCGTTGGTCGCGGGCATCGTGATTGGCGCCGTGTTCCCGCATTTCGCCCAATCGCTGCGCCCGCTCGGCGACGGCTTTCTCAAGCTGATCAAGATGGTGATCGGCCCGATCGTTTTCTGCGTCGTGGTGAGCGGCATGGCGCATGCCGGCGATCTGCGTAAGGTCGGCCGCGTCGGCCTGAAAGCGGTGATCTACTTCGAGGTCATGACGACGATTGCGCTCGTGATCGGCGCGGTGCTGGCCTACGCAACGAGGCCTGGTGTCGGCATGAATATCAATCTGCATTCGCTTGATCCTGCTTCGCTGTCGACCTATACCGAGCACGCGAAAAGCCTCAAAGACACGGCCGGCTTCCTGCTGAAAATCATTCCCGATACGGCGATCAATGCTTTCGCCACCGGCGACATCCTGCAAATCCTCGTGTTTTCGGTGCTGTTCGGCTCGGCGCTGTCGCTGTTGGGCAACAAGGCGCAGCGCGTCAGCAGCCTGATCGACGAGCTTTCGCAGGTGTTTTTCCGCGTGATGGGATTCATCATCAAGCTCGCGCCGCTCGGCGTGCTCGGCGCGATCGCGTTCACGACCGGCACCTACGGCGTCGAGTCGCTCAAGCAACTCGGCATGCTGGTGCTGGTGTTCTACGCGAGCTGCTTCGTGTTCGTGGTGGTTGTGCTGGGCGTGGTGATGCGTCTGGCCGGCTTCAGCATCTTCAAGCTGATCCGCTATCTTCGCGAGGAGCTTTCGATCGTGCTGGGTACAGCCTCTTCAGATGCCGTGCTGCCGCAGATCATGCGCAAGCTCGAATGGATGGGCGTCAAGGATTCGACCGTCGGGCTGGTCATTCCGACCGGCTACTCCTTCAATCTGGACGGCTTCTCCATCTATCTGACGCTTGCGGTGATTTTCATCGCGCAGGCCACCAATACGCCGCTGTCCATCCATGACTTGATCGTGGTGGTGCTGGTGTCGCTGGTGACGTCGAAGGGCGCGCACGGCATTCCTGGCTCGGCCATCGTGATTCTGGCCGCGACGCTGTCCGCGATTCCGGCGATCCCCGTGCTCGGCCTCGTGCTGATTCTGCCGGTCGACTGGTTCGTCGGCATTGCCCGTGCGTTGACCAACCTGATCGGCAATTGCGTGGCGACGGTGGTGGTCGCCGTGTGGGAAAACGATATCGACCGGGCGCGCGCCCATCGCGTGTTGAACCGTGACGCAGCGCTGCGCTACGTACCCGCAGGCGAAGATGTAGGCGCCGAGCCGGCCGCCGGCGAACACGCACCGGCCGTTTGAAAAAGCACAACCACAGTTGCACTGTGGCCAGATTCATCGCTATTCAACCGCGCGCCAACGCAGCGCGCGTTCTGACCCGGCGGATGCGCTGACTCCGCCGCCTCTTCCTCACTTTTCGTTGCCTGACAGAGACTATGGCTAATCCGATCCTCGACCCCAACGCCCCCGCTTTCACCCGTCGCTACATGAACCTCGCCGACCCGCGTCTGGGCGCGCAGGCGCTCCACGCGAGCGACGAATTTTTCGCCCCGAAAGAACGCATGCTCGAGCCGCAACCGGCAGTGTTCATTCCCGGCAAGTACGATGACCACGGCAAATGGATGGACGGTTGGGAAACGCGCCGTAAGCGCACCACCGGCCACGACTATTGCGTGATCCGGCTCGCGCGGCCGGGCGTCGTGTACGGCGTTGATCTGGACACGAGCCACTTTACCGGCAACTTCCCGCCGGCCGCGTCGATCGACGCGTGCTACGTGGACGGCGACGTTCCGCCCGACAACGCCGACTGGCAAACGCTCGTGGCGGCCACCACGCTGCAGGGCAATCATCACCATTACGTCGAAGTGAACGACGCCCGCGCGTTCACCCATCTGCGCGTGAATCTGTATCCGGACGGCGGTCTCGCGCGTCTGCGCGTGTATGGCCAGCCGAAGCGGGACTGGGAGCGCGTCGAGCGCGGCACGCTGCTGGATCTCGCCGCGATCGAAAACGGCGCGTACCTTGTCGCCGCGAACAACCAGCATTTCGGGCCGGCCTCGCAGATGCTGATGCCGGGCCGCGGCGTCAATATGGGCGACGGCTGGGAAACGCGACGCCGTCGCGAGCCGGGCAACGACTGGGCGATCGTCGCGCTTGCGCGGCCGGGCGTGATTCGCAAGATCGAAGTCGATACCGCGCACTTCAAGGGCAATTATCCCGATCGCTGTTCGCTGCAGGCGGCCTCGGTGACGGGTGGGACGGACGATTCGCTCGTCACGCAGGCGATGTTCTGGCCGGTGCTGCTCGGCGAACAGAAGCTGCAGATGGACCTTGTGCACACGTTCGCGGACGACATCGCCTCTCTCGGCCCGGTGACGCACGTGCGTTTCAATATCTTCCCGGACGGCGGCGTATCGCGTCTGCGCCTGTGGGGCGAGATCGCATAACGGAGTTGCGTCGATGAAAACCTTGCATGTGGAACGTCTGACGCGCGCGGCCTTCGCGCCGTTCGGCGACGTCATCGAACTGGACGGCGCGCGCCATTTCCCGATCAACGGCGGCACGACCGAGCGCTATCACGACCTCGCGAACGTCGACGTGACGGAGCACGGCGGCCGGCCGCTGATCAACCTGTTTCGGGCGCAACCGCGGGCGCTGCCGATCGAAATCACGATGATGGAGCGGCATCCGCTGGGCAGCCAGGCTTTCATTCCCTTAACGGCGCGCCGCTATCTGGTGGTCGTCGCGCCGGCGGGCGAGTTCGAACCGGCGCGGATGCAAGCGTTCTGGAGCGATGGCTGGCAGGGCGTGAACTATGCGATGGGAGTCTGGCACCATCCGCTGCTCGCGCTCGAGCAGGTGAGCGATTTTGTGGTGATGGATCGAGGCGGCGAGCAGCCTAACTGCGATGAATTGTCATTGGCCGAGCCGTGGCGGCTGTCGTTCGAAGCGAGCATCGAGCTGGCGGAATAGGCTGGGGTCAGGGAGCGCCGAGTCGCCTTGAGAAGCAGGATTCGGCGATCGCTGAGTTGCTGGAATAGGCTGGAATCGCAACGCGGCGGCAATGCTGTACAAGCAAAGCGGCGCTAGCGTCCCCGCGCGGCCACAGCGCCGCACACGCAAAAAAACCCGGCCGATTTTTCGTCGACCGGGTTTTTTCTTTGCCCGCCGAACCGCG
This sequence comes from Paraburkholderia sp. WS6, assembly GCF_030464835.1. Lineage (NCBI taxonomy): Bacteria > Pseudomonadati > Pseudomonadota > Betaproteobacteria > Burkholderiales > Burkholderiaceae > Paraburkholderia > Paraburkholderia sp. WS6. Next base: position 84,670 of record NZ_JALQCK010000013.1, on the reverse strand, counting down.
CACCCCCGACGCGGCCGGCATCGCACTCATTCAACCTCAATGCTTGCGATGCGGGCAATTCTCCTTGGTACACGCGCCGTACAGCGCCAGCGCATGTTCCTGCAGCTTGAAGCCGCGTTCCTTCGCGATGGATTGCTGGCGGCTTTCGATCTCGGAGTCGAAAAACTCTTCGACGAGCCCGCAATCGAGGCAGACGAGGTGGTCGTGATGCGACCCTTCGTTCAATTCGAACACCGCTTTGCCGGATTCGAAATTGCTGCGCGACAGCAGGCCGGCCTGCTCGAACTGCGTCAGCACCCGATACACGGTTGCGAGACCGATATCGAGTTCTTCGTGCAGCAGGTTGCGGTAGACGTCTTCTGCAGTCAGATGACGCACTGGGCTATGCTGGAAAATCTCAAGGATTTTGAGGCGCGGAAGGGTCGCCTTGAGCCCGATATTCTTGAGATCGGTTGGATTGGTCATGACAAGGGATCCCTAGAGTACAATGCTGGGCTCTCATAGTAATGTGTTTTTGCCGTTCTGGTCATCTTCGATGGAATGAAACTCGCGCGGCTCGTCAGCGGGCCCGCACGGTGAGTGAAATGATTTCAAAATCTCAATTGATCTACCGGGGGAGCCGCATGCGGGGTACCTTGATCGCTGTTGCGACTGTCGCGGTTCTTGCCGGATGTTCCACCTACGACAGCTTGACGCAGCGCGTTGCCCAAAGCATTACCCCGTACCGTATTACGGTGGTGCAAGGCAATTTCGTCTCGCAAGAAGCGGCTGCACAGATGCAGGTCGGTATGTCGCGCGCCCAGGTGAAGCAGTTGCTCGGCACGCCCTTGCTGACTGACATGTTCCACGCGGACCGCTGGGACTACGTGTTCTATTTCAAGCGCGGCTCGACTAACGTCGTGCAGCAGCGCGACTTCGTGATCATGTTCGCGGGCGACCGTGTCGCCAGCTGGTCGGGTGGCGAAGATCTGCCGTCCAACCTCGAGTTGCTGGCTGAAATCGACGGCGACAAGTCCGGCAAGAAGAAGGCAGCCGTGCCGAATGTGGCAAGTGCTGCGACTGGCGCCAGCTCGCCGGTGGCTGCTGCGCCGGCTGCCGTGGACACCACGAGTTCGCCGTCCGTCGACGCCGCCGCGGCAGCAGCGGCTGTGCCGTCAACGGACGCCAACGCCGAAGCCGCGCAGGCCGCGAATCGGCTGACCAATGCGGTGCAATCGCCGTCGGGCAAAACGCAGTCGTCGGTGCGCTCCACCGCGCCGACCGCCAACGGCGGCGGTATTCCGCAGCAAGGCCCCACGGCCGCCGGGCAGCCGCAGTTCCAGTTCCACCGTCCGCCGCCGCCGCAGGTTCCGGGCACGCAGGACAATCCGGTGGGACCGACGGGCCCGCAAAGCAGCAATGGCGGCCCGACGCATAACGCGCCGTTGACGTCTTCTTCGTCCACTGTGGGAACGGGCGGCTAGGCACGCTGTCCTTCTCTTGGGACGGTTAAGACGGGCGCTGCGTCGGAATGTACCGTGCGCAGCGCCCGTCAGCCGTTCTGCCGTACCTGTACTGGTCGTCTGCTGGTCCTGTATGTGCGGCGCCCGGGTGTGCTGCCCGCCGCCGCTATTGCCCGCATTTGACGGGTTTTGCCGCGTTTTACCCCTTTCGAACCCTCGTAGCCATGAAAATTGCCATTGCTGGCGCATCGGGCCGTATGGGCCGGATGCTCATCGAAACCGTCCTCAATGATTCCGGCGCCACGCTGTCCGGTGCGCTCGACCGTGCGGGCTCCCCGCAACTCGGTCAGGACGCCGGTGCGTTTCTCGGCAAACAGACGGGCGTGCTGCTGACGGACGACGTCGAGCGCGTGTTCGCGGAATCCGACTACCTGATCGACTTCACGCGTCCCGAAGGCACGCTGATGCATCTGGAAGCCGCGCAGCGCCACAACGTCAAAATGGTGATTGGCACGACCGGTTTCGACAACGAACAGAAAGCGCAACTGCGCGCCGCGGCGGACAAGATCGCCATCATGTTCTCGTCGAACATGAGCGTGGGCGTCAATGTCACGCTGAAGCTGCTCGAATACGCCGCGAAGCATTTCGCGACCGGCTACGACATCGAAATCATCGAGGCCCATCACCGCCACAAGGTCGACGCGCCGTCCGGCACCGCGCTGACGATGGGCGAAGTGATCGCCAACGCGCTCGGCCGCAATCTCGACGAATGCGCGGTCTACAGCCGCGAAGGCGTGACCGGCGAACGGGATCCGTCCACGATCGGTTTTTCGGCAATTCGCGGCGGTGATATCGTCGGCGACCATACGGTGCTGTTTGCCGGCATCGGCGAGCGTATCGAAATCACGCACAAATCGGCGAGCCGCCTGTCGTATGCGCAAGGCGCGCTTCGTGCTGTACGTTTCCTCGAAAGCCACGAGACGGGCTTTTTCGACATGCAGGACGTGCTCGGCCTGCGTTGAGCAGCCAGGGGGCCTGTGCAGGGTCCCGTTACGCCCCTGTAATCACTTTCCGATAGCGAGGTCAGATGGCAGGCAGCAGCGGCATCATCCACTACCTGGAAACCAGCGACGCGATCACGCATGGCGTCGCGTATGTGCTGCTGGCTATGTCGATTGCGAGCTGGTGCTTTCTGATCGTCAAAAGCTGGATCCTTACCCGCGCCAAACGTCAGGCCACGCCGGCGATTGCGCAGTTCTGGCAGGCGTCGACGTTGTCGGACGGCGTCGCGGCAATGAGGCGCGTGGACCGCGAGCGCGTCTTCACGCCGCTCGCCGAGGCCGCGTTGCATGCCGCCGAAGTGGACATTCCTGGCGTACTGCTTGCCCGCGTCGAACGCGGCGAGCGGGTGTTGAGAGCGCTGCGTCAGGCGCTCAACGCGTCGCAGCGGCGGCTCGAGTTCGGCCAGGTGCTGCTGGCCTCGGTAGGTAGCACGGCGCCGTTCGTCGGCCTGCTCGGCACAGTTTGGGGTATCTATCACGCGCTCGGCAGCATCGCGGCGAGCGGTCAGGCGCAGATCGAAAACGTCGCGGGTCCGGTCGGCGAGGCGCTGATCATGACGGCTTTCGGCCTCGTGGTCGCGATTCCGGCGGTGCTCGCCTATAACGTGCTTGGGCGGATGGTGCGGCAGTTGTCGGAGGAACTCGACGGCTTCGCGCACGATCTGCACGCCTATGTGTGCGCACCGGCGGATCAGCCCCGGCCTCAGCCGCAGCAAGCCCAGGCCCGGACCCCAACCCACTAAGCGCAGCGCTCAGGCAGAAGGAGGCGACATGGCATTCGGCGGACTCGAAAAGAAGCAGACGGCTGCGCCGATGGCCGAGATCAACATGACGCCGTTGATCGACGTGATGCTCGTGCTGCTGGTGATTTTTATCATTACCGCGCCTTTATTCACGCATGCGATCCGGCTCGATTTGCCCAAAGTCGCGGCCGCGCCCGCGCGGCAAACGCCGCAAACCATTTCTCTTTCAATCGATGCCGCCGGCAAGCTGTACTGGAACGGCAGCGTCATTACGCTGCAGCAGATGCGCGCGCAATTCATGGCAGCGGGCAAAGCGGCGCAGACCGACCAGCCGGAGATCCACCTGAGCGCCGAGCGCTCGACGCGCTACGAAGTGATCGCGCAGGTGATGGGCGCGGCGCAGCAGGCCGGGCTCGAGCGGATCGGTTTCGTGACGGATCCGCCGCCGCCGGGCGCTAAACCCTAGCGGCGTTATCGGGCGGCGCCGCGCCCGGCGGGCCATGCCGCTAAACATGCCGCCGCTCCTGCGCCTGCGAGGCCGCCCCGCGCGCCACGCCACGCGGCGCACCCGTCCGCGGACGGTATAATCAGCCCTTTCCCCCGCAGAAGGGGAAACGACGCCATTTCATCCAGCAGAGCACCAGGCCCGGTGCGAAAGCACCGAACCCAGCGATTCCATCACACCATGCACGAAAAATACGTTCCCTCCGACGTCGAAGCCGCCGCGCAAGGGCAATGGCGCGCCATCGACGCGTACAAGACGTCGGAAACCACTGATAAGCCCAAGTTCTATTGCGTCTCGATGCTGCCGTACCCGTCGGGCAAGCTGCACATGGGGCACGTGCGGAACTACACGATCAACGACGTGATGTACCGCTATCTGCGGATGAACGGCTACAACGTGCTGATGCCGATGGGTTGGGACGCGTTCGGCATGCCGGCGGAAAACGCCGCGATGGCGAACAACGTGCCGCCGGCGAAGTGGACCTACGACAACATCGCTTACATGAAGAAGCAGATGCAGTCGATGGGCCTCGCGATCGACTGGTCGCGCGAAGTCGCAACCTGCAGCCCCGATTACTACAAGTGGAACCAGTGGCTGTTCCTGAAGATGCTCGAAAAGGGTATCGCGTACAAGAAAACCGGCACCGTTAACTGGGACCCGGTCGATCAGACCGTGCTCGCCAACGAGCAGGTGATCGACGGCCGCGGCTGGCGTTCGGGCGCGCTGATCGAAAAGCGCGAAATCCCGATGTACTACATGCGCATCACGCAGTACGCGGATGAGCTGCTGAACGACCTCGAAGGCCTCGGCTGGCCCGAGCGCGTAAAGATCATGCAGCAGAACTGGATCGGCAAGAGCTTCGGCGTGAACTTCGGTTTCCCGTATCAAATCGACGGCGAACAGAAGCTGCTGCGCGTGTTCACCACGCGCGCCGACACGATCATGGGCGTGACCTTCTGCGCGGTCGCAGCCGAGCATCCGCTCGCCACGCGTCTCGCGCAAGACAAGCCGGAACTGCAGGCCTTCATCGAAGAATGCAAGCGCGGCGGCGTCGCTGAAGCCGACATGGCGACGATGGAAAAGAAGGGCATGGCCACCGGCTTTTACGTCACGCATCCGCTGACGCAGGAACAGGTCGAAGTGTGGATCGGCAACTACGTGCTGATGAGCTACGGCGAAGGCGCGGTGATGGGCGTGCCTTCACACGACGAGCGCGACTTCGCGTTCGCAAAGAAATACGACCTGCCGATCAAGCAGGTGATCGCCATTGAAGGCAAGGAATATTCGACTGAAGCCTGGCAGGAATGGTACGGCGAGAAGGACGGCGGCGTTTGCATCAACAGCGGCAAGTACGACGGCCTGGACTACACGCAGGCGGTCGACGCGATCGCCGCCGATCTGAAAGAACTCGGCCTCGGCGACAAACAGATCACGTGGCGTCTGCGTGACTGGGGCGTGTCGCGCCAGCGTTACTGGGGCACGCCGATTCCGATCATCCACTGCCCGACCTGCGGCGACGTGCCGGTGCCGGAAAAAGATCTGCCGGTGGTGTTGCCGGAAGACCTCGTGCCGGACGGCACGGGCAATCCGCTCGCGAAGTCCGAAGCGTTTGTGAACTGCACCTGCCCGACCTGCGGCGGCGCGGCCAAGCGCGAAACCGACACGATGGACACCTTCGTCGATTCGTCCTGGTACTTCTACCGCTATGCGGCGCCGGACGCGAAGACCATGGTCGACGAGCGCACCGATTACTGGGCGCCGATGGACCAGTACATCGGCGGCATCGAGCACGCGATTCTGCACCTTTTGTACTCGCGCTTCTGGGCGAAGGTGATGCGCGACATGGGCTTGATCGAGTTCGGCGAGCCGGCCAAGAACCTGCTGACGCAGGGCATGGTGCTCAACGAAACTTACTACCGCGAAAACGAAGCGGGTAAGAAGACCTGGTACAACCCGGCTGACGTCACCGTCTCGTTCGACGACAAAGGCCGCCCGGTCGGCGCCGTGCTGAACGCGGACGGCCAGCCGGTGGTGCTCGGCGGCGTCGAGAAGATGTCGAAGTCGAAGAACAACGGTGTTGATCCGCAATTGTTGATCGATCAACACGGCGCGGACACCGCGCGCCTGTTTGTGATGTTCGCCGCACCACCCGAGCAGCAGCTCGAATGGTCCGGTTCGGGCGTGGAAGGCGCGAGCCGTTTCCTGCGCCGCGTGTGGAGCTTTGGTCACGCGAACGAAGCAGCGCTGCGCGCCGGCGGCAAGTTCGACGTCGCGCAACTCGGCGAAGTCGACAAGGTGCTGCGCCGCGAGATCTACAGCGTGCTGAAGCAGGCCGACTTCGACTACCAGCGTTTGCAATACAACACGGTGGTGTCGGCGGCGATGAAGATGCTCAACGCGCTCGACAGCGCGAAGGGCGCGCAACCGGCCGTGCTGCGCGAGACGTACAGCGTGATGCTGCGCGTGCTGTATCCGGTCGTGCCGCATCAGACGTTCCAGTTGTGGCAGGAACTCGGTTACGCCGACGAATTCGGCTCGCTGCTCGACGCAGCATGGCCGAAGGTTGACGAACAGGCGCTCGAACAGGCCGAAATCGAACTCGTGCTGCAGGTGAACGGGAAGGTGCGCGGTGCGCTCACGGTGTCGAAAGATGCGACACGTGAAGCGATCGAACAGCTCGCCGCCGCGCATGATGCGGTCGGGAAGTTCAGCGAAGGCAAGGCACCGAAGAAGATCGTCGTGGTGCCGGGCCGTCTCGTGAACGTCGTCGTTTGAAAGCCCACCGAAACATGACAGCAGGCAAGACGCCGCCGCTCATGGCGGCGCTTGTCCGCGCTGCGGAATCTACTGCGAACCAGGAGCCAATGTGACTCGCAGATCGTTATTGACGCTGGTGTGCGGCGTGCTGATGTTGTCCGCCTGCGGCTTCCAGTTGCGCGGCCAGCAGGACTACGCATTCAAACGACTCTTTATCTCCGGCGGTTCGGCAGCGGCCGGCGCGCGGCTCACGCGTATCGTGCAGGGCGGCAGCGACACGGTGGTGGTCACTTCGGTCGCGAATGCCGACGCAACGCTGCAGATCACTGAAGGCCGCGGCCTCAGTACGCTCACGCTGAACTCGCTCGGTGTCGTCGAAGAGTATGCGATGAATCTCTCGATGACCTACACGCTGGTCGGCAAGGACGGCACGGTGCTGATTCCGTCGAGCGTGATCGCGCTAAACCGCGCGATGACTTACAGCGACCAGTTCTCGCAGGCCAAGGCTGCTGAAGCCGACATTCTGTACGCGGACATGGAGAACGACGCGATCGACCAGTTGACGCGCCGTCTGTCGCTGGTGCGTTCGCTGCATCCGGAGCCGGGTCAGCAGGTGCCGGCGGTTGCGCCGCGCGCGCCGTTGCCGCCGCCGCCGCTGTGAGCGGTGTGCTGTGTCTTTGTTTAGTGTGCTGTACATGCTCATGTACTCGCTCACGTACTCGTTTAACCTCGCCGATCGGTAGCCATGCAACTGCGACTTGACGCGCTCGAAACGCATCTCGCGAAGGGACTCGCCGGACTGTACGTCGTGTACGGCGACGAGCACCTGCTCGCGCAGGAAGCGTGCGACCGGATTCGTGCGACGGCGCGTGCAGCCGGTTTTACCGACCGCTCGGTGTTCACCGTCGAGCGCGGCTTCGACTGGAGTTCGCTGCTTGGCGCGAGTCAATCGATGTCGCTGTTCGGCGACCGTCAACTGGTCGAATTGCGCATTCCGTCGGGCAAGCCCGGCAAGGAAGGAGCGGATGCGCTGAAGGCGCTCGCTGCCGCCGTGAATGACGACGTGTTGACGATGATCACGCTGCCGCGATTGGACGCCGCCACGCAAAAGTCTGCATGGTTCACCGCGCTGTCTGAGGCTGGCGTCGCGCTGAAAATCGATCCGGTCGAGCGCGCACAGTTGCCGAATTGGGTCGGTCAGCGACTCGCGGCTCAGGGCCAGCGGGTTGCCGCTGGTGAAGAAGGGCGGCGCGCGTTGGCGTTCATCGCCGAGCGCGTGGAAGGTAATCTGCTGGCAGCGCATCAGGAAATTCAGAAGCTGGGGCTGCTGTATCCGGCCGGTTCGTTGAGTTTTGAACAGATTCAGGACGCTGTGCTGAACGTCGCCCGTTATGACGTTTTCAAGCTGAACGAGGCGATGCTCGCCGGTGACGTTGGCCGTCTGGCGCGCATGCTCGACGGGCTGCGCGGAGAAGGCGAGGCAGCAGTGCTTGTGCTGTGGGCGGTGGTCGAAGAAGTGCGCACGTTGCTACGGATCAAGCGTGGTGTAGCGGCCGGCAAGCCGCTCGCGATGCTGGTGCGCGAGAACCGCGTCTGGGGTCCGCGCGAACGGCTGATCGGCCCGGCGCTGTCGCGCGTCACCGAGGGTGCGCTCGAAAAGGCGCTCGCTTTGGCCGCGCGGCTGGATCGGCAGGTGAAGGGGTTGTCCGGCGGTACGCCAGGCAATCATCGCAACGATCCACCGCCCGATCCGTGGGACGGCCTGTTCGAACTGGCGATGACGGTCGCCTCGCCGGCAAAAGCGGCGCCAGTGCCGCCGCCACGACCTCGCTCAGCGGGTGCCGCACCTGCTCGCAGGCCGGCCTGATCAGGCCCCGCCGGCACGGCTTGTGGCGGCGAGCAAAGCTCCGCCACCCGACTTACAATCGTTTGATCTTTCGCTAATTCTGCCTGTCCGCCGCACCTCGACGTGCGCGGCGCTATGAGACTCACCATGGATATCGACCAGTACATGACCGACCTCGGCCGCCGCGCCCGCCACGCATCGCGTGCGATGGCGCGGGCGTCGACGGCGGCGAAGAACGCCGCGCTTACGGCTGTCGCTCAAGCAATCGAACGCGATGCCGCGTTGCTGAAGGATGCCAATGCGCGTGACGTTGCCCGTGCACGCGAGAAAGGGCTCGACGCTGCGTTCATCGACCGTTTGACGCTCTCGGACAAGGCGCTCGGGACGATGGTCGAAGGCTTGCGGCAAGTCGCCGCGCTGGCCGATCCGATTGGCGAGATCAGCAATCTGAAGTATCGGCCGAGCGGGATTCAGGTTGGTCAGATGCGCGTGCCGCTCGGTGTGATCGGCATCATCTACGAATCGCGCCCGAACGTAACGATCGACGCGGCCGCGCTGTGTCTGAAGTCGGGCAATGCGACGATTCTGCGCGGCGGGTCGGAAGCGTTGGAGTGCAACACGGCGTTGGCCAAGCTGATTGGTGAAGGGCTGGAAGCCGCCGGTTTGCCGCAGGACGCGGTTCAAGTCGTGGCCACATCGGACCGTGCCGCGGTCGGCAAGCTGATCACGATGACCGAATACGTCGACGTAATCGTGCCGCGTGGCGGCAAGAGCCTGATCGAGCGGCTGATGAACGAAGCGCGCGTGCCGATGATCAAGCACCTCGACGGCATCTGCCATGTGTATGTCGACGATCGCGCGGATGTGGCGAAGGCGTTGACCGTCTGCGATAACGCCAAGACGCACCGCTACGGCACCTGCAACACGATGGAAACGCTGCTGGTGGCGCGTGGCATTGCGGCTGAAGTGCTGCCGCCTTTGGGCAAGCTGTATCGCGACAAGGAAGTCGAACTACGTGTGGACGCGGCAGCGCGCGCGGTGTTGTCGGACGCAGGCGTGGGCCCGCTCGTCGATGCCACCGAAGAAGACTGGCGCACCGAATATCTCGCACCGGTGCTGGCGATCAAGGTGGTGGACGACCTCGACGCGGCCATCGACCACATCAACACCTACAGCTCGCAGCACACTGACGCGATCGTCACCGAAGACCATGACCGCGCGATGCGCTTTCTGCGCGAAGTCGACTCGGCGAGCGTGATGGTCAACGCGTCGACGCGCTTTGCCGATGGCTTTGAATTTGGTTTGGGTGCGGAGATCGGCATCTCGAACGACAAGCTGCATGCGCGTGGGCCGGTGGGGCTGGAAGGGCTGACGTCGCTGAAATACATTGTGCTGGGGCACGGCGAAGGCCGGCAATAACGCGGTTCGCTGCTCGACGCGCTAGCGCCATCTCTCGGATGGACACACGCTTTCCGTTCAGTGCGCTGGCGGCCCCCACTCATTTCCACGCTGACAAGCAGTACGAGGACCGCTGATGCTTTGGGTAAAGACGTTTCACATCGTTCTGATTGCTTCCTGGTTTGCCGGCCTGTTCTATCTGCCGCGCATCTTCGTCAATCTGGCGATGGAGACGGAACCCGCTGCCACGGCGCGCCTTTTGACGATGGCGCGCAAGCTGTTTCGCTTCATGACGTTTATCGCGGTGCCGGCGCTCGCTTGCGGTCTGTGGCTGTGGCTCGTGATCGGCATCGGACGCGGGCAGGGCTGGATTCACGCAAAGGTCGGTGTGGTGGTGTTGCTGATCATTTACCACGCGTATTGCGGCGTGCTGTTGCGGACATTCGAGCGTGGCGAGAATCGCCGCTCGGACAAGTGGTATCGGATGTTCAATGAGCTGCCTGTGCTGGGGATGCTGGCGGCGGTCGCGTTGGTGGTTATCAAACCGTTTTGACGCATTACCTCAAGGTCTGACGTTTCCAGGCGCCATAGAAAAGGGGCGGTTTGCCGAATCGGCAAACCGCCCCTTTATCACATCAGGATTCCTCTCGACGGGGAGCGCTGCGGCTTCCAGCGCTTCCATATTGCGCGATGCTGCCCGGTGGACACGGCTGGGCTGATCTGCTTTCGCTCAGCCGGCATGCTTGCGCTTATCGGCGAGTTAATTGTGATGACACTGCACGCCAGTCGCCTGCTTTGCGTACGAATACATCGGTGAACGAATAGTCCACCGCTTGAGCATCAGCGGCCGGCTTGAAACGATTGATGCCGGTGACGACGGCCGTGCCGCCGTTCACGTGCACGTCAATATCCATCAAGGTTTGCGATGAGCCCGGGGCCGGCGGCGACGCGAGGAGGAGATCGGACTTGCTACGGCGCGCGCCGTTGGCCAACGTCTCGACGAAAGAATCGTCGAACAGTTTCTCAAGTGTGACGCGATCATTGTTCGAAACCGCGGTGACCCATGTCTGTTCCATTGCTTTCAAAGTTATCTCATCCTGATTCGCCGCGAATGCGGGGGACCCAAGAAGGCAAAACAACAGCGCGGTGACGACAAGCTGGAAGAAGATTTTCATGTCGATATACCTCAATAAGTTAGTAAATAAATTCTTTGCTGGTGAGATTTGTATGTCAGGCAACATTTAATATTTTAGTATTTTCACGAATATTAGAAATAAGAAAATTCTTGATTTCCCATCTTCACTCCCCTGCGCTAATTAGCGCAGGCGGCTGCAGTTCCGGTTCTCCGCTTATCCCGGGAGCAGTCGCGCGGTGCTCCACGATCACCGTTCCTGTGATTCAAAAATTAGGAATTTTCCTAGTCTAAATTTTGAAAATTCTTGAACGCAGGGCGTGAATTCATCACGACCTGTTCCTCAATCGCTGGTCCCGCACGGTCCTGGTCTTATGAGGTGTGGCTGGAATTGAGAAAAAACACGGCGTTGCCGTAGGAATTCTGTAGTGTGCTTTCGGAATTTAAGAATACTCTTATTAAAAAATGAAGATCGTCATTTTATATTTGGATCATCAGCCGATGCGTTAATGAGATGGTCCGACATTTATTGTGTGCCAATTATTCATTCCTTCGGTGACCGACTGACATGCGTGTAAGGCCCTGATTGGCCGCTCCGCAACACAGATCCAGTTACTTACTTCATAAAGATTTAATCGTGAACAAGTCATACAAGACGGTTTGGAATGAAACTACCGGAACCTACGTCGCTGCGCCCGAAGTGGCGAAGAGCAGGGGGAAGGCGAGCAAGAGCAAGAAGGCGCTTATGGTCGCGATGTCGTTGGCCGGGGTGGGGATCGGTGTGTCGATGGATGCGAATGCGGGTGGCCTGGACGGCGGCAGCGTGGCCTTGTCGAGGCAGGAAGCCATTGGTACCGGGGCACAGGTGACGGCCACCACCGATGGTGGCAATGGTGTCGCCATCGGATATAACGCGACCTCGTCCGGAGCATATGCGATTGCTATTGGCGGGACGTCCCTCGCTGCGGGCATGCAGAGCACTGCCGTGGGCGTTTTTGCCAACGTCGCGGAAGGTACCGTGAATGGTGTTGCGCTCGGTTTCAATGCATCAGTTACTGGGAATGGGGCTATGGCGTTGGGCGCACAGTCGCAAGCGTCAGGCTTCAGTGGGGTTGCAGTGGGCTCGTTTGCGTCGGCTTCGGTGGCGAACGCGGTGTCGTATGACAGCGCGGCACACAACCAGGTGACGTTGGGCGGTTCGGCCAGCGCGCCGAAGGTGAAGCTGACCAATTTGCAGGACGGTGAACTGTCGGCGACGAGTTCAGACGCGGTGACTGGCGCGCAGTTGTGGAACACCAACCAGCAAGTCGCTAACCTGAACCAGGCGGTGCAGAACCAGCAGTCGACCGGCAGCAGCGCGCTGGCGATCGACACATCCGGCGCTCCGGCCGCTACGGCAACCGGCAGCGGAGCGATCGCGATGGGTGGTGGCGCTCAGGCAAATGGAGACAACTCGGTGGCACTCGGCGCAGGCTCGGTGGCTGATCAGGCGAACACCGTATCGGTGGGTTCGCCGGGCAACGAGCGCCGTATCACGAACGTTGCTGACGGCCAAGGCCCGACGGACGCCGTGAACATGCGTCAGTTCCAGCAGGGTATGGGCTCGGTCGCACGTAACGCTTATAGCGGTGTTGCAGCCGCTACCGCGTTGACGATGATTCCGGAAGTCGATCCGGGCAAGACGCTCGCAGTCGGCATTGCCGGGGGCAACTACAAGGGCTATCAGGCCGTGGCACTGGGCGCGTCGGCGCGTATTACCGCGAACCTGAAGCTGAGCAATCTGCAGGACGGCGAATTGTCGGCGACCAGCACTGACGCGGTGACCGGCGCCCAGTTGTCGAGTACCAATCAGAACCTGGCCGATTTGACTCAATCGGTAAAGTCGGCCATGTCGGTAAACACGGCGGGCCTGCCTGCGCCCACATCGTCGGGCACCAATGCAGTCGCGTTCGGCGGTGGAGCGCAAGCAAGCGGCGATAATTCGGTGGCCATCGGTGCGGGGTCGGTGGCCGATCAGGCGAACACCTTCTCTGTGGGTTCGCAAGGCAACGAGCGCCGTATCGTGAACGTGGCGAATGGTACGCAAGGGACCGACGCGGTGAACGTGAACCAGTTGAACGAGGCGAAGACGCAGGCGAAGAACTACACCGACAAAATCGCGAAGAACGCGTATGCCGGCGTAGCTGCGGCGATGGCCATGCCCAACATGACGCCCTCAGGTCCCGGCAAGACGGTCGTTGCGGCGGGTGGTGGCACGTACAAGGGCGCATCGGCAGGAGCGGTGGGCGTCACCTATCGCTCGCAAACGGGCCACTGGCTCGCGAACGGTGCGGTCTCCGTGACGTCGACGGGCGATGCGGGCGCGCGCGCTCAGGTTGGCTACGAGTTCTGATCGACGGTTTTCGATAGCGTACGGTAGTTGAACGGAAATCCCCGGTAGCCGGAAGGCTGGCGGGGATTTTTGCTGTTCGCCCAGCATGGACGCACTCTTATCGCCATGATCTCGTTGCTTTTATCGTTATGAGCGTGGATCGATCCTTCGGCGGTTGATCACTTCCTTCGCCTGCGCCAGCTTCTCGACCAGCTCTGGTCCGCGGCTCAATGCCACCCCCACCGCCAGAATATCGCCGATCGCCAGATGCGACACGCGCGAGGTCATCGGCGAAAAGATATCCGTATCTTCATCGACGTTCGCAAACAGCCCTACCGTGGCGAGCCGCGCGAGTGGCGAATTACCGTGCGTGATCGCGATCACCTTCGCGCCGCTTGCCAGCGCCGACTTCACCGCATCGACGATATCGCGCGTACGCCCGGTATTCGAAATCGCCACGACCACATCGCCCTCACCCAGCAGCGTTGCCGACATCAGAAACGTATGCGGATCCGAATACGCGACGCTCGGCATACCCAAGCGAAAAAACTTGTGCTGCACATCCAGCGCAGCAATGCCCGAGCCTCCCGCGCCGTAAAACTCGATGCGCCGCGCCTGCGCCAGCAGCGCGATCGCCGCGGCCACGCTGTCCGATGACAGATTGTTGCGCACCTGGATCAGCGCACCAATAGTCCGGTCGAGTACCTTCGCGGCGACACCCGGCGTCGGCTCGTCCGGCCGCACGTCGCGATAGACGACGGGCACTTCCGCGGCGATGCCTTGCGCCAGCCGGATCTTGAACTCGCGAAAGCCCGAAAACCCTAGCGCGTGACAAAACCGCGCGATGGTCGGCTGGCTGACACCCGCGCGCGCGGCCACCTCGGTCATCGAGAGATCGAGCACTTCGCGCGGCGCTTCGATCACGTAATCGGCCAGCTTGCGTTCGGACGGACGCAACTGGTCGCGCATCGCTTCCACCTGGGACAGCATCATCGGAAAACTCGCACTATGCTGAAGAATGCGTGGACTATATCTGATTGCAGGAAAAGGTACAAAAACTACATATCGGGTAGTAGGTATATTCCCTGGGTTTTGCCCTATACGTGGCCAAGGTAAAGCCAGTAAGGCGTTCAGGCTATTCAAAAATGTCGCGGCGCAACAGTAGTCGTGATTGCGATCGTGTAGTTTTTCTACTAACATTGCGACGTCGACTGTTTCGACATCCCCGCGATACCTGCCTGGCATAGTGCGCCTACGCCTCACGCCAGCGAAGAAGGAGCTCCGATGGTTTCCCCGCATTCGCAATTGTTGAAGGTCACGCAACGCGTGGTCGAGCGCAGCAAGCCCACTCGCGAGGCGTATCTGGCCCGTATCGAGCACGCTCAGGGCAAATTCCCGGCGCGCGGCGCGCTCTCGTGCGCCAATCTGGCTCACGGCTTTGCTGGTCTTGAAGGCCACGACAAGCTCGTCATCAAGCAGATTCGCCAGCCGAACATCGGCATCGTGTCCTCGTACAACGAGATGCTGTCCGCGCACGCGCCGTACAAAAACTACCCGGACATCATCAAGGAAGCCGCGCGTGAAAACGGCGGCGTCGCGCAATTCGCGGGCGGCGTGCCGGCCATGTGCGACGGTGTCACGCAAGGCAATGCGGGCATGGAACTGTCGCTGTTCTCGCGCGAAGTGATCGCGATGAGCACGGCGGTTGCTCTCACGCACAACATGTTCGACGCAGCGCTGTGCCTCGGCATTTGCGACAAGATCGTGCCGGGCCTGCTGATCGGCGCACTGCAATTCGGCCATCTGCCGACGATTTTCGTGCCGGCCGGCCCGATGGGCAGCGGCCTGTCGAACGACGACAAAGCCAAGACACGCCAGCTATTCGCCACCGGCCAATGCGGCCGCGACGCGCTGCTCGAAGCAGAAGCCGCCGCGTACCACAGCCACGGCACCTGCACGTTCTACGGCACCGCAAACAGCAACCAGATGCTGATGGAAGTGATGGGCCTGCATCTGCCGAGTTCGGCGTTTGTGCACCCGCATACGCCGCTGCGCGACGCATTGACCGCACAGGCCGCGCGCCGCGTGCTCGACTTGACGGTGGATCGCGGCAACTACATGCCGATCGGCCACGTGGTCGACGAGAAAGCCATCGTCAACGGCATCGTCGCGTTGCTGGCGACAGGCGGTTCGACCAATCACACGCTGCACCTCGTCGCGATCGCGCGCGCGGCCGGCATCGTGATCGACTGGGACGACTTCGACACGCTGTCGCAAGCCGTGCCGCTGCTCGCCAAGATTTACCCGAACGGTAAGGCCGACGTGAACCACTTCCACGCTGCGGGCGGTGTCGCGTTCCTGGTCCGCAATCTGCTGGAAGGCGGCTTGCTCCATGAAGACGTGAACACCGTCGCCGGCAAGGGTCTCCATCACTACACCGAAGAACCGAAGCTGCTCGACGGCAAGCTGCAATGGGTGCCGGGCACGGAAAAGAGCGAAGACACGGCGGTGCTGCGCGGCATCAAGGAACCGTTCCAGCCGGACGGCGGCTTGCGTCTGATGCAGGGCAAACTCGGCCGCGGCGTGATCAAGATTTCGGCAGTCGCAGCGCAGCATCGCAAGGTGAAGGCGCCGGCGATCGTGTTCGATTCGCAGGAAGCCGTGCAGGCCGCGTTCGACAACGGCGAGCTCAAGCGTGATTTCATCGCCGTGGTGCGTTTCCAGGGCGCACGCGCAAATGGCATGCCCGAGTTGCATCGTTTGACGCCGTTGCTCGGTGTGTTGCAGGATCAAGGTTTCCACGTTGCACTGGTCACCGACGGCCGCATGTCCGGCGCGTCGGGCAAAGTGCCGGCGGTGATTCACCTGTCGCCGGAAGCCTTGCTGCAAGGCCCGATCGGCAAAGTCCGCACCGGCGACATGCTGGTGATCGATGCAGACGCAGGCGTGCTCGACATCGAAATCGATGCAGCCGAATGGGCGGCGCGGCCGGAAGCATTGCCGCAGCATCAGGCGGAAAACGAAGTCGGCTTCGGTCGCGAACTGTTCGGCGTATTCCGTGCGGCGGCAGCGCCGGCAGAGCAGGGCGCCTCGGTGTTCGGTCCGATGGTGGGCGAACGCGGCGCGCAGCACGGCGAACACAAGAAAGCACACACAAGCACCACTCAAGCCAGCCACGAGCTGCAGAAACAAGGAGTCTGACTATGACGGCGAAAACAGTAAGCGATATCGTGCGCCTCGGCCCGGTGATTCCGGTGCTCGCGTTCGACTCAGTCGAACAGGGCGAAAACGTGTCGCGCGCGCTGCATGCGGGCGGCGTGAAGGTGCTCGAAATCACGCTGCGCACGGCTGCGGGACTCGGAGCGATCGAACGCGCGAGCCAGCTGTCCGAAGACATCGTGGTTGGAGTCGGTACGATCACGAAGCCCGAGCATTGTTTTCAGGCGAAGAAAGCGGGCGCGCAATTCGGCGTGTCGCCAGGTCTGACGAAAGACATGCACAAGGCGGCGCAAGATGCGGGTTTGCCGCTGCTGCCGGGTGTCATGACGCCGAGCGACATTATTGCGGCGCTCGAACTCGGCTATGAAATCGTCAAGTTCTTCCCTGCACAGCAAGCCGGCGGTATCCCGATGCTGCAGGCGTTTTACGGCCCGTTCCCGACGTTGAAATTCTGCCCGACCGGCGGCATCACGGCCGAAAGCGCCATCAATTTCCTCGCCCAACCGAATGTGGTGTGCGTGGGCGGATCGTGGTTGACCCCGAAGGCTGCACTTGCCGCGCAGAATTGGGATGAAGTCACGCGTCTCGCACGTGCGGCCAGCGAGCTGGCCGCGCCTGCACATTGAGTTGAAACGGCGCGTTTTCTAATCCGGTAATCAGGTCCTACACAAAGGAGCCTCGTCGAAACAGCCTGTCAGGCTGTCGCGCCGAGGCTCCTTTGTGATATGCGTGCCGGATTCACGCGCTTTTAAAGACAACAAACAGTAAAATTCAGCGTCCGCGCGGCTTGCCGGGTTTTCAGGCACTGCTTGAGGTCGCCGTGAGACAGGTGCCAGCCGTGTTCCGCACCAACAATCAATAACGCAAAGGAGGAGCTTCATGGAAGCTGTCCACGGCAGCATGCTGCTGGTCTTCGCGGTGATCGCCATCGCACTTCTGATCCTGCTGATCACCCGCTACAAGGTTTACCCGTTCCTCGTCCTGATCATCGTTTCGCTGCTGCTGGGTCTCGCATCCGGCATGCCGATCGGCACGATCGTCAAATCGTTCGAAACCGGCAACGGCAATACGCTCGGCCACATCGCGGTCGTGGTCGGCCTCGGCACCATGCTCGGCAAAATGATGGCCGAATCCGGCGGCGCGGAGCGCATCGCGACCACGCTGATCGAATGGTTCGGTGAGAAGAACATTCACTGGGCGATGATGGTCGTGGCGATCATCGTCGGCTTGCCGGTGTTTTTCGAAGTCGGTTTCGTGCTGCTGATTCCGATTGCGTTCAACGTTGCCAAACGTACCAACAAGTCGTTGCTGCTGGTCGGCTTGCCGATGGTCGCGGGTCTGTCCGTCGTGCACGGTCTGATTCCGCCGCACCCAGCCGCGATGCTCGCGGTGCAGGCGTATCACGCCGACATCGGCAAGACGATTGCGTACGGTCTGATCGTAGGCGTGCCGACGGCGATCGTCGCCGGTCCGCTGTTCGCGCTGCTGATCAGCCGCTACATCAAGCTGCCGGAGAACAATCCGCTCGCCGCGCAATTCCTCGGCCACGGTGACGACGCGCAAAACAACGCGAAGAGCGCGGCGCCGAAGCGCGAATTGCCGAGCTTTGGTGTCACGTTGTTCACGATCCTCTTGCCGGTGATTCTGATGCTGATCGGCAGCTGGGCCGACCTCGTCACCACGCCGAAGACCTTGCCGAACGATCTGCTGCACTTCGTCGGCAATTCGGACGTAGCATTGTTGATCGCCGTGCTGGTCAGCTTCTGGACCTTCGGTGCGAGCCGCGGCTTCAGTCGTGAACAGATCCAGAAGTTCTGTGGCGAATGTCTCGCACCGATCGCGGGTATCACGCTGATCGTTGGCGCGGGCGGTGGTTTTGGGCGCGTGCTGATGGATAGCGGCATTTCGAAGGAAATCGTCACCGTTGCGACGGCCATGCATCTGTCGCCGCTGCTGTTCGGCTGGCTTGTGGCCGCGCTGATTCGTCTGGCCACGGGTTCGGCGACGGTCGCCATGACGACCGCTTGCGGCATCGTCGCGCCGATCACAGCGGCCAGCGGCGTGCAGGTCACGCCGGAATTGCTGGTGCTCGCCACCGGTTCGGGTTCGCTGATTTTCTCGCACGTCAACGACGGCGGTTTCTGGCTGATCAAGGAATACTTCGGTATGACGGTGGGGCAGACCTTCAAGACATGGTCGCTCCTCGAAACCATCATTTCGCTGATGGGCTTGGGTTTGACTTTCGCGCTCGCGACGGTCGTGTAAGGAGTTTTTGATGATTTTGATCGCAATGGGCGTGTCGGGCGCCGGCAAGACGAAGATTGGCGAAATGCTGGCGGAACGCCTGCATTGCGCGTTCACCGACGGCGACGCGTTTCACAGCGCCGCCAACAAGGAGAAAATGCACCACGGCATTCCGCTTACGGACGAAGACCGTTGGCCGTGGTTGCAAACCATCCGTGCGGCGATCGAGGAAAAGCAGAGGGCGGGCGAGAAGGCGGTGTTCACGTGTTCGTCGCTGAAACGCTCGTACCGCGATGTTCTGCGCGGCGGTAGCAGCGGTGATAAGGACGTGTGCTTCGTCTATCTGAAGGGTTCGTTCGAGGTGCTGCGCGGGCGATTGACCACGCGCATCGGTCACTTCTTCGATCCGTCGCTGTTGCAAAGCCAGCTCGATACGCTCGAAGAGCCGGGCCCGGATGAGGCGATTACGGTGAGCATCGAATTGTCGCCGGAAGAGATCGTCGAAGAGGTGTTGAAGCAGATGACCTCGCGCTGAGGCTTTAGGCTTACTGACGTCGCAGGATGAAAAAAAGGCGCTCACGTTTGTGAGCGCCTTTTTTATGGTCGAAGCTGCGAGGTAATGACTCGGCCTTAAGCGATCCGCTTCGCCAGTTCGACTGCCTTGCCGATATACGAGCCCGGCGTCATGGCGAGCAAACGGTCCTTCGCATCTTGCGGAATCGCGAGACCGGTCACGAACGTTTGCAGCGCTTCACGCGTGATGCCCTTGCCGCGCGTCAGTTCCTTCAACTGCTCATACGGGTTCTCGATGCCGTAACGACGCATCACCGTTTGTACCGGCTCGGCCAGCACTTCCCAGCAGTTGTCGAGGTCTTCGTTCAGACGCTGTGCATTCACTTCGAGTTTGTCCAGACCGCGGATCAGCGAGTCGTACGCGAGCAGCGAGTAGCCGAACGCGACGCCCATATTGCGCAGCACCGTCGAGTCGGTCAGGTCGCGCTGCCAGCGCGAAATCGGCAGCTTGTCGGCGAGGTGGCGCAGGGTGGCGTTGGCGAGACCCAGATTGCCTTCCGAGTTCTCGAAGTCGATCGGATTGACCTTGTGCGGCATCGTCGACGAACCGATTTCGCCGGCCTTCGTGCGCTGCTTGAAGTAGCCGACCGAGATGTAGCCCCACACGTCGCGGTCCAGATCCAGCAGGATCGTATTGGCGCGCGATACGGCGTCGAACAGTTCGGCCATGTAGTCGTGCGGTTCGATCTGAATCGTGTACGGATTGAACGTGAGTTTCAGGCGCTGTTCGACCACTTCGCGCGAGAACGCTTCCCAGTCGAATTCCGGATACGCGGACAGGTGCGCATTGAAGTTGCCGACCGCGCCGTTCATCTTGCCCAGCAGCTCGACCTTGGCGATACGGTCGATCGCGCGTTCCAGACGTGCGGCGACGTTGGCGATTTCCTTGCCGAGCGTGGTCGGGCTGGCCGGCTGGCCGTGCGTGCGCGACAGCATCGGCTGTTCGGCTTGCGCGTGGGCCAGCGCAACGAGGCGCTGATGCACCGAGCGGAGTGCCGGCAGAATCACGTGTTCACGCGCGCCGGCGAGCATCAGGCCGTGCGACGTGTTGTTGATATCTTCCGAGGTGCAGGCGAAGTGAATGAACTCGCTCGCGCGTTCCAGTTCTTCCTGACCCTTGACCGATTCCTTCAGCCAGTACTCGACCGCTTTCACGTCGTGATTCGTCACACGTTCGATATCCTTGATGCGCGCGGCGTCGTGCGCGGTGAAGCGCTCGGCCAGTTGCAGCAGGAATTGTTCGGCGGCTTCGGAAAAGCGCGGCACTTCGGCGAAACCGGCGTGCGAGAGCGCGATCAGCCAGTGAATTTCAACCGTCACGCGATTGCGCATGAAAGCGGCTTCCGAAAGCCAGTCGCGCAGGGCTTCGGTCTTCGAGGCGTAACGGCCGTCGAGCGGGGAGAGCGCGTTCAGCGCGAACAGGGTGTCGGGGCGGGTGTCGGACATGATGGGGGCGTGAGCGCTCAGAAGGCGGATCGGGAACGGAGGGAACCGCGAATTTTACCACTGTGCGGCGTGCTGGCCGAAGTTGGGGCGATCGCCTTGTGAACCGGGCCGGCACGCCATGGCGGCGTCCGTCTGCCGTTACCCGGATGTGGTCTAGGCGGAACCTGCGCGAGCCGCGCCGCTAGAATGCTGACTTCTCTCTCCCGCTGGTAGCAGGCCCCGCATGGAACTGAAATGGCTCGAAGACTTCGTTTCGCTGGCGGAAACGCGTAGTTTCAGCCGCTCGGCCGAATCTCGTCACGTCACGCAGCCAGCGTTTTCGCGGCGGATTCAGGCGCTGGAAGCGTGGCTGGGCACGGAACTGATCGATCGTTCGGTTTACCCGACGCGGCTGACGGCAGCAGGTCAGGTGTTCTACGAGCAGGCGCTCGCGATGCTGTCGCAGTTCCACGAGGCGCGTGCCTTGCTGCGCGGGCACACGGCGACGCCGCAGGCCACCATCGAGTTCGCGGTACCGCACACGCTGTCGCTCACGTACTTCCCGCGCTGGCTGCAGCGCATCGAAGCGCAAATGGGACCGATCCATACCCGGCTGCGGGCGTTGAACGTGCACGATGCGGCTCTGGCGCTGGTGGAGGGCGGCTGCGATCTGATGATGGCCTATCACCATCCGAGCCATCCAATCGCGCTCGATCCGGCGCGCTACGACATGCTCACGCTCGGCAACGAGCCGATCAGCCCGTTCTCCGCGCCGGGCCGCGCCGGCCGGGCGCGTCACACGTTGCCGGGCAGCCCCGAGGCGCCCACGCCCTATCTGTCCTACACGCCGAACGCGTATCTGGGCCGCATGACCGAGGTGATCCTCGCCAACGCGCCGGAGCGTCTGTATCTCGACCGTTTGTACGAAACCGACATGGCCGAGGGGCTCAAGGCCATGGCGCTGGCCGGCCACGGCATCGCCTTCCTGCCACACAGCGCCGTAGAAGACGCAGTCGCCGACGGCAAGCTGATCCGGCTCGACCGCGCGACCCGTGGCACGCCTGAGGGGCAACTCACGCTGACCATGGAGATCCGGCTCTATCGCGACAAGCTCGTAGCGAAGACCGACGATGCGCGGCAGATACTCGTGCGGCAACTGTGGGATGTGGTGTCCGAGGAGATCGCCCAACGCGCAAGCGCTGCCTGAGAACCTGCGTCCCCACGACGCGAATTTGCAGCTTCTTAACGGTTATGCAAAAAAAACATAATCGGATAATGAAACGGCATTGGATTTCAAAACGGCGTTTTTCGACAATGCTGTCACTCGATCAACGCCGGAGCGTTCATGTCATCCCAGCAACAAGCAGCACAATCCGCGTCAACGTTGCAGTCTGTTCCTTCCTACCTGAATAAAGACGACCTCGGCCCGTGGGGCAACTACCTGCGTCAGGTCGACCGCGTCGCGCCGTACCTCGGCTCGCTGTCCCGCTGGCTCGAAACCCTGAAGCGCCCGAAGCGCATTCTGATCGTCGATGTGCCTATCGAACTCGATAACGGCACGGTCGCGCACTTCGAGGGCTATCGCGTGCAGCACAACGTGTCGCGCGGTCCGGGCAAGGGCGGCGTGCGTTATCACCAGGACGTGACGTTGTCGGAAGTGATGGCGCTGTCGGCGTGGATGTCGGTGAAGAATGCTGCTGTGAACGTGCCGTACGGCGGTGCGAAGGGTGGTATCCGTGTCGATCCGCGTACGCTGTCGCGTGGCGAGCTGGAGCGCGTGACGCGCCGCTACACGAGTGAAATCGGCATCATCATCGGACCGAATACCGACATCCCCGCGCCGGACGTGAACACGAACGAGCAGATCATGGCGTGGATGATGGACACGTACTCGATGAACCAGGGCCAAACGGCTACGGGCGTCGTGACGGGCAAGCCGATCGCGCTGGGTGGTTCGCTGGGCCGCCGTGAAGCGACGGGCCGTGGCGTGTTCGTGGTGGCTTCCGAAGCTGCACGCCGTATCGGTGTGGATATCGAAGGCGCGCGGATTGCCGTTCAAGGTTTCGGTAACGTGGGCGGTATCGCCGCACGTCTGTTCCAGGAAGCGGGCTCGAAGCTGGTCGCAGTGCAGGATCACACCGGCTCGCTGTACAAGTCGACTGGTATCGATGCTGTTGCGCTGGCGGATTACGTGGCGAAGAACGGCGGCGTGGGCGGTTTCCCGGAAGCCGATGCAGTCACGAACGAAGAATTCTGGACGGTCGAATCGGACATCCTGATTCCGGCCGCGCTGGAAAACCAGATCACCGAAAAGAACGCCGGCAAGATCAAGACGAAGATCGTCGTGGAAGGCGCCAACGGCCCGACCACCACGGCAGCGGACGACATTTTGCACGACCGTGGCATTCTCGTGATTCCGGACGTCGTGGCCAACGCCGGCGGCGTGACGGTGTCGTACTTCGAGTGGGTGCAGGACTTCTCGAGCTTCTTCTGGACGGAAGACGAGATCAACCAGCGTCTCGAGCGCGTAATGCGTGAAGCATTTGCCGCAGTGTGGCAAGTGTCGAGCGAACAGAAGGTCTCCGTGCGGACCGCGGCGTTTATCGTCGCGTGTAAGCGGATACTGGAAGCGCGCGAATTGCGCGGCCTGTATCCCTGATCGGCTGGCATGACACGGCGGCCCGCCACCTCGCGGGCCGCTGCGAATCCTTGCTTTGACGTGGTCCACAAGACCGCGTGTTTCACCCGGCGGGCGGCATCCTATCGATGCCGCCCGCCTTTGCGTGTCCGCCGCGTTTGAATTGACGGGTTAAGCTGCTGTAATCCCGCCGCGGCGCGCGTGCGCAACAAACATGGTTTATAGCCATACTTTCAGAATAATTACTTTGCTAAACTGGCGCCGGTTCTTGCCAAGGAGATCACAAATGAAGGTTAAAAAAGCTGCGCTGCTGCTCGCGACTCTCGGACTGTTTACGGTTGGCGCGCATGCGCAAGACGCTGGTACGCTGAAAAAGATCAAGGACACGGGCGTCATTTCGCTGGGTCACCGCGAATCGTCGATCCCGTTTTCGTATTACGACGACAAGCAGAATGTCATCGGCTACTCGCAGGAATTCGCGCTGAAGGTGGTGGATGCGGTCAAGGCAAAGCTGAATATGCCAAACCTGAAGGTCAAGCTCACGCCCGTTACGTCGCAAAACCGTATTCCGTTGGTGCAAAACGGCACCGTCGACATGGAATGCGGCTCCACCACGAATAACACCGAGCGCCAGCAACAGGCTGCGTTCTCGAACACGATCTTCGTGATCGGCACGCGCCTGATGACCAAGAAAGACTCCGGCATCAAGGACTTCGCTGACCTGAAGGGCAAGACGGTCGTCACGACCGCCGGCACCACCTCTGAGCGCCTGCTTCGCAAGATGAATCAGGACAAGAGCATGGGCATGAACATCATCAGCGCGAAAGACCACGGCGAGTCGTTCCTGACGCTCTCCACCGGCCGTGCTGCCGCGTTCATGATGGACGACGCGCTGCTGGCAGGCGAACGCGCCAAGTCGAACAACCCAGGCGATTTCGTGATTGTCGGCACGCCGCAATCGCATGAAGCGTACGGCTGCATGATTCGCAAGAACGATCCGGAATTCAAGAAGGTCGTCGACGACGCGATCGCGAAGGTCGAAACCTCGGGCGAAGCCGACCAGATCTACAAGAAGTGGTTCGAATCGCCGATTCCGCCGAAGGGCCTGAACCTGGCCTTCCCGGAAAGCGACGACATCAAGGCGCTCTACAAGAGCCCGAATGACAAGGCAATCGATTAAACCTTAGCTGTTTTTTTGAAACGCTGAACGAAACGGAAGGGGCCACGCGCTTCTTCCGTTTCTTTTTGCTGGAGTCTTGGTCATGTCATATCACTGGAACTGGGGCATTCTGCTGAGTCCGGTCTCCACCGGCGAGCCGACCACCTATCTGGGCTGGCTGCTGTCCGGTTTCTGGGTGACGATCACCGTGTCGCTGTCGGCATGGGTGATCGCGCTGATTGTCGGTTCGTTGTTCGGTGTGCTGCGCACGGTGCCGAACAAATGGGCATCGGGTATCGGCACGCTCTATGTCGCGATCTTCCGCAACATCCCGCTGATCGTGCAGTTCTTTATCTGGTATCTGGTGATACCGGAGTTGCTGCCCGTGTCGATGGGGAACTGGTACAAGCAACTGCCGCCGAGCGCGCAGTTCTTCTCATCGTCTATTTTGTGCCTCGGGCTCTTTACCGCCGCGCGCGTGTGCGAGCAGGTGCGCTCGGGTATCAACGCATTGCCGCGCGGCCAGCGTGCCGCGGGTCTGGCAATGGGTTTTACGCAATGGCAGACGTATCGCTACGTGCTGTTGCCGGTTGCGTACCGGATCATCGTGCCGCCGCTCACGTCCGAGTTTCTGAACATCTTCAAGAACTCGGCGGTTGCGTCGACCATCGGTCTGCTGGATCTGTCAGCCCAGGCGCGCCAACTGGTCGACTACACGTCGCAGACGTATGAGTCGTTCATCGCGGTCACGCTAGCCTATGTGCTGATCAATCTGGTCGTGATGCAACTGATGCGCTGGGTCGAAGCCAAGACCCGGTTGCCCGGCTATATCGGAGGTAAGTGATGCATCATTTCGACTGGAGCGGTATTCCGGGCGCACTGCCTACGCTGTGGATCGGCGCTATCGTCACCATCAAGATCACGCTGATTGCGATTGTGATCGGCATTGTCTGGGGCACTCTTCTCGCGATCATGCGGCTTTCGCCGATCAAGCCGTTCGAATGGTTCGCCAAGGCCTACGTGACGGTGTTCCGTTCGATCCCGCTGGTGATGGTGCTGCTGTGGTTCTTCCTGATCGTGCCGCAGGTGCTGCAGAACGTGCTGGGTTTGTCGCCGGATATCGACATCCGGCTGGCTTCGGCGATGGTCGCTTTCTCACTGTTCGAGGCGGCGTACTATTCGGAGATCATCCGCGCCGGCATTCAGGCGGTGCCGCGTGGGCAGGTCAATGCCGCGTTTGCGCTCGGCATGAGCTACCCGCAGGCGATGCGCCTCATCGTGCTGCCGCAGGCGTTCCGCGCGATGGTGCCGCTGCTGCTCACCCAAGGTATCGTGCTGTTTCAGGATACGTCGCTCGTCTACGTGATCAGCCTCGCCGACTTCTTCCGCACCGCCACGAATATTGGCGACCGTGACGGCACGAATGTCGAAATGGTACTGTTCGCGGGCGCGTGTTATTTCGTGATCTGCGTGATCGCGTCGAGCCTCGTCAAAGGTCTTCAGAAAAAGGTCGCAAGATGATCTCTATCAAGAATGTTTCGAAGTGGTACGGCCAGTTTCAAGTGCTGACCGACTGCACGACGGAAGTCAAAAAAGGTGAAGTGGTGGTGGTGTGCGGGCCGTCGGGCTCGGGCAAGTCCACGCTGATCAAAACCGTCAACGGCCTCGAGCCGTTCCAGAAGGGCGAGATCGTCATCAACGGCCAATCGCTGACCGACAAGAAAACCAATCTGTCGAAGCTGCGTGCGAAGGTCGGCATGGTGTTCCAGCACTTCGAGCTGTTCCCGCATCTGTCGATCGTGCAGAACCTGACGCTCGCACAGGTCAAGGTGCTCGGCCGCTCGAAGGACGAAGCCACGACCAAGGGCTACAAGCTGCTCGATCGAGTCGGCCTGCGTGCGCATGCGGATAAGTTTCCGGGGCAATTGTCGGGCGGTCAGCAGCAGCGCGTGGCGATTGCGCGCGCGTTGTCGATGGACCCGATCGCGATGCTGTTCGACGAGCCGACTTCGGCACTCGATCCGGAAATGATCAATGAAGTGCTCGACGTGATGGTCGAGCTCGCGCAAGAAGGCATGACGATGATGTGCGTCACGCACGAAATGGGCTTTGCCAAGAAGGTCGCGCACCGCGTGATCTTTATGGACAAGGGCTTGATCGTGGAAGACGACAAGAAGGAAGACTTCTTCGCGAATCCGAAGTCGGATCGTGCGAAGGATTTTCTGGCGAAGATCCTGCACTGAACGTGTTCTTGGGCCGCGCTGGTTGGTTGGCGTGGCCCGGGCAGAAAAAAAGCCGCCCGGCGCGAACCGGGCGGCTTTTTCGTATCAGGATTCGAAAGCAGCCGTGTCGTCCGCGGCTTCAAGGTCGACCTCAGCCGTGGCAACCGCCTCAACCGAAGCCGCAATCGTAGTCGCCGAAGCCGATGCGTCCAACGCCGGATTGTGCAGCTTCTCCAGCACCGAAGCGGGCACCGGCACATTGACCCGGCCGATCACTTCACCGTGCTGGAACATCAGTAGATCGCCCGGTTTGAAGGCGGTCCACACTTCGTTATCGGTGAGCGGCTTGGTCGCGATCACGGCGACGCGGTCTTCCGGAGTCGTGTATTTGGCGAAATCGATCGACACGTCGGCATCGACCAGATGCGCAGTCGAGAACGGCCAGCGCCGCACGATGTAGTGCAGATGCGTCGAGCAATGCGCGAACAGCGCCTGGCCGTTCGACATCAGGAAATTGAACACGCCAAATTGCGTGATCTCGCGCGTGAGCGTTTCGAGCGCCGCGAACAGTTCTTCCAGCGGCGGTTGGCAGCCCGGAAAAGCCTTGCGCAAACCTTGCAGCAACGCGCAGAAGGCGAGCTCGCTATCGGTTGTGCCGACGGGTTGATAGACGCCGTTGAGCGCCGGCGAATAATCTTTCAGGTCGCCGTTATGCGCGAAGATCCAGTGGCGCCCCCACAGTTCGCGCATGAACGGATGGCAGTTTTCCAGCAGGATGTGCCCTTGCGTCGCTTTGCGAATATGCGCGATCGTGTTCTTCGATTTGATCGGGTAGCGCTTGACCATCTCTGCGATCGGCGAGGTAGCCGACGATTGATGGTCGATGAACAGGCGGCAGGCTTTGTCTTCGAAGAAGGCGATGCCCCAGCCGTCCGCGTGGTGATCGGTGACGCCGCCGCGCGCCGCAAAGCCGGTGAACGAGAACGTGACGTCCGTCGGCGCGGCGCAGTTCATTCCGAGAAGTTGGCACATGTTGCGGGTAAGCCTGTGAACGGGGCAAGCCGTTACAATGATGATTTTCCAAGCATATCACCGAGCCAGAAGCGCCAAATAGCAAAATTGACGTGTGTTTAGGCTCTAGCGCTGCGAATTGCTGTGATTTGTACCGCTTCGAGCATGCCGATTTGCTTTTTTTGCCGCCGAATCTCGTTCCCCTCTCGCCATGACCGCTTCCAACGCCTCCCCCGATTCGATCGACACCATCGACTCCATCGACTCAGTTACGCTCGCCCGCCCGGACGACTGGCACCTGCACGTTCGCGACGGTGAGATGCTCGCTGCCGTGTTGCCGGATACCGCGCGCCAGTTCGGCCGCGCGATCATCATGCCCAACCTGAAGCCGCCAGTCACCACGACCGCAATGGCGCAGGCGTACCGCGAGCGCATTGTCGCCGCGATCCCGGCTGGGGCGAAGTTCGAACCGCTGATGACTCTGTACCTGACCGACAACACGCCGCCCGACGAAATCCGCCGCGCGCGCGAAAGCGGCTTTGTGCACGGCGTAAAGCTGTACCCGGCGGGTGCCACGACCAACTCGGACGCAGGCGTTACCGACATCATGAAGTGCGCCAAAACGCTCGAGGTGATGCAGGAAACCGGCATGCCGCTACTGGTGCACGGCGAAGTGACGGATGCGTCGATCGACCTGTTCGACCGCGAGAAAGTGTTTATCGACCGCGTGATGACGCCGCTGCGCCGCGCCTTTCCGGCGCTGAAGGTGGTGTTCGAGCACATCACCACGAAAGATGCAGTCGATTACATCCGCGAAGCCGGCGTGGCGCCGGGGCTGCTGGGCGCGACGATCACCGCGCACCATCTGCTGTACAACCGCAACGCGATCTTCCAGGGCGGCATTCGCCCGCACTACTACTGCCTGCCGGTGTTGAAGCGCGAGACGCATCGCGTGGCGCTGGTCGAGGCGGCGACCTCGGGCAATCCGCGCTTCTTCCTCGGCACGGATAGCGCGCCGCATCCGAAGGGTTTGAAGGAGCACGCGTGCGGCTGTGCGGGTTGCTACACGGCGTTGCATGCGCTCGAACTCTATACGGAAGCATTCGACAAAGCCGGCGCACTGGACAAGCTCGAAGGCTTCGCCAGCTTCTTCGGCGCGGATTTCTACGGTCTGCCGCGCAGCGAAGAGAAAGTCACGTTGCGTCGCGAAGAATGGACGCTGCCGGCCGAGTTGCCGGTCGGCGATACGCCTGTTGTGCCGCTGCGTGGCGGTGAGTCGATTGGCTGGCGCCTCGTCTGAGGTTGCATTAGATGCAGGTGCAAGAAGCGGCGCGCGTAGGCTTCGGTTTCGCCGATATCGACTGGTCGAAACCGTGGTTCGCGCAGTTCGCGGCGCGCGGCGAGCGCTGGCAGCAGGGCGCGCTGACGAGCTACGCGGCCTTGCTCGAGGAAATGAATGCCGATGCCGGCGAGATGCGGCAGGTGACAGGGCGCGGTCAGCGTCTCGCGTTCATTGCGCAGGACGATCTGCCGCCGGGCGCGGCTTACGAGGCGCACATCGCGTCGACGGGCTGCGTGCCGACGCGTCACAACCTGCATGACTTCTTCAACGGGTCGATGTGGTTTGCGTTTCCGCGGATCAAGGCGGCGCTGAACGCGCGGCAGTCGGCGGCGATCGACGTGTTAGGCGTCGGTCCGACCCGCGGCGGCGTTCGCGACACGCTGACCTTATTCGACGAAAACGCGCTGCTGTTCGCCTGCGCCGACCCCGCGTTGAGCGCGGCATTGCGCGGGTTCGACTGGCAGACGCTCATGGTTGCTCACCGTGATGCCTGGGGCGCACGCTGCGAAGTGCGCTGCTTCGGTCACGCGTTGCTGGAAAAGCTGATCGCGCCGTTCAAGGCCTGCACGGGCCACGCGTGGATCGTCGACGTGCCGTCCGAGTACTTCGGATGGGACGCCGCAGCGCGCGACGCTTGGCTCGACGAGTCTGTCAGCACGGCACTCCTGAACACCGAGGCATTGACGAGCCGCATGTTTGCGCCGCTGCCGGTGCTGGGGATTCCGGGCTGGTGCGCCGAGAATGAATCGCCCGAGTTTTACGAAGACACGTCGGTCTTTCGTACAGGACGACGTTCGCGCTAAAGCCGCACCCTATTCGCCGCAGTGTTAAAATGCGCCCCAGCAAAGCAGGCCAGGCAGTCGCGGCCTCTGCGGTTTCGGCCAAAGAGGGCGAGGAAAGTCCGGACTCCATAGGGCAGGGTGATGGCTAACGGCCATCCGTGGTGACACGCGGAACAGGGCAACAGAAAGCAAACCGCCGATGGCCCGGCGCAAGCCGGGATCAGGTAAGGGTGAAACGGTGCGGTAAGAGCGCACCGCGGCTGCTGCAAGGCAGACCGGCACGGTAACCTCCACCCGGAGCAATTCCAAGTAGGCAGGCTAGCATCTTCGAGATGCAGGACGGGGCCCCCGTCACGTCTGCGGGTAGGAAGCTTGAGCGCGTCAGTAATGGCGCGCCTAGAGGAATGACTGCTACGCGCGTCGCGTTTTCGGACGTGGCGCGTGCACAGAATCCGGCTTATCGGCTTGCTTTGCCACCCAACAAAAAATGCCGGCGTCCGTGTGGACGCCGGCATTTTTATTTGTGCGCACTGGCTAGGATAAATGCGCGGCTATCCGCGCAGAAGCCGACGCGCCGTGCTCAACCCGCGACGATATCGAACGAGTGCGTGAGTTCAGCAGTCTTCGCGATCATGATCGACGCCGAGCAGTATTTGTCGTGCGACAGATTGATCGCGCGCTCCACCGTAGCCGGGTTCAGATTTTTGCCCGTCACGGTGAAGTGGAAGTGAATCTTGGTGAACACCTTCGGATCTTCGCTGGCGCGTTCGGCCTTCAGCGTCACCGAGCAACCGGCGATTTCCTGGCGGCTTTTCTTCAGGATCATGACGACGTCGTAAGCCGTGCAGCCGCCCGTGCCGAGCAGAACCATTTCCATCGGACGCGGCGCGAGATTCCGGCCGCCGCCTTCCGGCGCGCCATCCATCGTGACCAGATGACCGCTGCCCGTCTCGGCCGCAAATGCCATTCCGTCTTGCCCCATCCAGCTAACTTTGCATTCCATGCTGTGCTCCACCGCGCTTCGCTTATATCGAAAACGCATTGTAGCCCGGTGTTTGCGCGTCCGCCCGAAGGGACTTTCGCTGGAACTTATGCCCGATGACCGCTTGCGTGTTGCGGTGCGGCATGTTTCGGCGATTCGGGAATGCCCTGACGGGTTTAGGGGTTTTACTCTAGATGATGTCTGTGTATGCAAGCTCTTAAAAGGGTTTTTGCCATTGATTTTAAAAGGAATTCAGAATTTTTTGGCCAGCGAACCCGTCTGCCGCATTGTAAAATCGCATTTCACAATGCAAATGTTCTTGCGTCGCACAAGGGCGCCTCATATAATCGATCCCATCGGTTGCAGCAGTTCTGCAACCTCCGCTGTCTCCTCCACCTCCTCCTTTGGTGGATTAAACCCGAACCGCTCGTTCGGGTTTTTTTTCGCCCACGGCTTCGATCTCGCGAACGCCGGATTCGGGGCGAACGGGAAGGGCAAATGGCCATTTCCGGGCGCCGGATCGCCCGATTTCTCGCCCAAACCCCCGCAAGCTTTGACTCCGCGTGACAAATTCCTTTATAATTCAGAGCTTTTCCGCATCCGCGCCCGCGGAGGAAGAACCAGGGAGAGCCTGCACGCGCCTCGATGCGCACACTACAAGCAGGAAAAAATACATTGGGCGCAGCAATTTTTTTGGATCGATCATGAAGACGTTTTCCGCAAAAGCCCATGAGGTTACGCGTGAATGGTACGTGATTGACGCGACGGATAAGGTTCTCGGGCGTGTCGCCAGCGAAGTGGCACACCGTCTTCGCGGCAAGCACAAGCCTGAATTCACTCCGCACGTCGACACCGGTGATTTCATCATCGTTATCAACGCCGGCAAGCTGCGTGTCACGGGCAACAAGGCTACTGACAAGAAGTACTACCGTCACTCGGGTTACCCGGGCGGTATTTATGAAACGACGTTCGGCAAGATGCAAGAACGCTTCCCGGGCCGTGCGCTCGAGAAAGCGGTCAAGGGCATGCTGCCGAAGGGCCCGCTCGGCTACGCGATGATCAAGAAGCTGAAGGTCTACGCTGAAGCAACGCATCCGCATTCGGCACAACAGCCGAAAGCGCTCGAGATCTAAGGGGAGCCCACATGATCGGTAACTGGAATTACGGCACGGGCCGCCGCAAGAGCGCCGTCGCACGCGTCTTCATCAAGGCTGGCAAGGGCGAGATCATTGTAAACGGCAAGCCTATCGCCGATTACTTCTCGCGCGAAACGTCGCTGATGATCGTGCGTCAGCCGCTGGAACTCACGAACCACGGCGTCACGTTCGACATCAAAGTCAACGTGAACGGTGGCGGTGAAACGGGTCAAGCTGGTGCGGTTCGCCACGGCATCACCCGCGCGCTGATGGACTATGACGCAACGCTGAAGCCGGAATTGTCGAAGGCTGGCTTCGTTACGCGTGACGCTCGTGAAGTCGAACGTAAGAAGGTCGGCTTCCACAAGGCACGTCGCCGGAAGCAATTCTCGAAGCGTTAATCGCTTCGTGTGCAATCCGGCTTTCGGGCTGGAATGCTGCAAAAGCCGCCAACGCTTTCGCGAAGGCGGCTTTTTTATTTGCTCGCGGCCAGGCTTCGCGGTAAGGGTTTTGTTGCCGGAGGTGCCGACGCGGTCTGCTCAGGCAGGCTGGTGGCGGCATCAGGGCCGACCTTTGAATTTGCTGGAAGAACCCATTGATTTTGTGGGCTTCGGCACGATATCGAGATCAGCCCTACAATAGCGGTTAGAAGCTTTTTGGAGAGTTCGAATGAACGCAGTCACCGATACACCCGTGACCGAGATGCCCGCCCCCTTCGTTTTTACCGACGCAGCGGCTGACAAGGTCAAGCAACTGATCGAAGAAGAAGGCAATGCGGACCTCAAACTGCGCGTTTTCGTGCAGGGCGGCGGCTGCTCGGGCTTTCAATACGGTTTTACGTTCGACGAAGCCGTCAACGAAGACGACACCGTCATGAACAAGAGCGGCGTCCAGCTGCTGATCGATTCGATGAGCTACCAGTATCTGGTCGGCGCTGAGATCGACTACAAGGACGACATCAACGGCGCGCAGTTCGTCATCAAGAACCCGAATGCGACGACCACGTGTGGTTGCGGCTCGTCGTTCTCGGTTTGATGGTTGGCCGGTTAGGCGACAGGATGTAAAAGCAACGGGGCTTCGGCCCCGTTTTTTGTTGCCTGCGCTGAAAGCCAGGCTCTTGGCTTAACGCGGGTAGATCGCCCCGAGCACGCGCTCGGCAGCGGCGCCAGTGACCGCCGGCAAATTGCCCGGCAAGCGCGCCACACAACGCATCGCCAGCCATGCGAACGCCAGCGGCTCGACCTGGCTCGGCGGGACGCCGAGCGCGTCGGTTGTCATCACGGGCACGCCGCTTACACCGCTGTCTTCCAGCGCCTGTCGCAGGGCCTTCAGAATCTCCGCATTGCGCGCGCCGCCGCCACACACATAGACCGCCTTGGCGTCCGACGCATGCCGTTCGATTTCGCGGGCAACCGTTACCGCGGTTAGCGCGACCAGTGTCGCTTGCACGTCGGCGGGAGCGAGGGCGGCGAACGGTTGGAGCTTGGCATCCAGCCATTGCGGGTTGAACAGGTCTCGGCCGGTGCTTTTCGGTGGTTGTTGCGTGAAAAAGGGTTCGTCGAGCAATGCACAAAGCAACGTGCGATCGACCTGTCCGCCCGCCGCGAAATGGCCGTTTTCGTCGAAAGGCTTGCCGAGATGGCGCTGCGCCCATTCGTCGAGCAGCGCGTTCGCCGGTCCGCAGTCGAAACCGCGCACGCCGCCGGTCGCGTTCAGGATCGTAATATTGCTGATGCCGCCGAGATTGCAGACCACCCGCGTTTCGTCTTTCGCGCCGAACACCGTGGCGTGAAACGCCGGCACGAGCGGCGCGCCCTGGCCGCCGGCCGCGACGTCGCGGCTGCGAAAATCGGCAACCACGTCGATGTGCATCATTTCCGCGAGCAGCGCGGGGTTGTTGATCTGCCGCGTGTAACCCTTTTCCGGCCGATGCCGCACCGTCTGACCGTGCACGCCGATTGCACGGACTTCCGAGGCCGGAACACGGCTGGCTCCCAGCAGTTCGTGGCAGCACACCGTGTAGCGCGTGGCGAGCGCATTGGCGGCCAGCGCTTCGCGTTCGATCTCGTTGTCCCCCGGCTGTTGAAGCGCGAACAGCGCGTCGCGCAAGCCTGCCGCGAAGCCGACAAACGCCTCGGCCAGCACCACCGGCGGCTTTCCTTTCGCGAATCTGACGGCAACACCGTCCACACCGTCCATGCTCGTGCCGGACATCAATCCTAAGTAGACGCCGTCTGCGGGGTCTTGCGCCACGTTGTTGCTCCTCTCGATGATTCGTTGCGATCTGTTTTAGCAGATTATCGGCGCAAGCGCGGTCGAATATAAAGCGTCACAGTGCCAATGGCGCGTCCCGGCAAGCCGAAATCATGCGTCGACGGCGCGCCTGTAGCCGAGTCAGTGGGCGCGGCGGCGCGCATCTATGGGACAATCTCCTTTTTTCGCGACTTCACGTTTCCAGCATGAGCACCGAGTCCACCAAGCCTAGCCCCGCCTTCCCGATCACCGACGAAGTCCGTCACGCACTCGCCGTCACCAAACGCGGCGTCGACGAACTGCTGATCGAAGAAGAATTCGCACAGAAGCTCGCGAAGAGCGCGGCCACCGGTGTGCCCCTGCGTATCAAGCTCGGCCTCGATCCGACCGCGCCGGACATCCACATCGGCCACACGGTCGTGCTGAACAAGATGCGCCAGTTGCAGGATCTCGGTCATACGGTGATTTTCCTGATCGGCGACTTCACCTCGCTGATCGGCGATCCGTCGGGCCGCAATGCCACGCGCCCGCCGCTCACGCGCGAGCAGATCGAATCGAACGCGAAGACGTATTTCGAGCAGGCAGCACTCGTGCTCGACCGCGACAAAACCGAAATCCGCTACAACAGCGAGTGGTCGATGCCGCTCGGCGCCGACGGCATGATCAAGCTCGCCTCGCGCTACACGGTGGCGCGGATTCTCGAGCGCGAAGATTTCACCAAGCGTTTCCAGGGCGGCGTGCCGATCTCGATCCACGAATTCCTGTACCCGTTGATGCAAGGCTACGACTCGGTCGCGCTGAACGCCGACCTCGAGCTCGGCGGCACGGACCAGAAGTTCAATCTGCTGGTGGGCCGTGAACTGCAGAAGCAGTACGGTCAGGAACAGCAGTGCATCTTGACGATGCCCTTGCTCGAAGGCCTGGACGGCGTCGAGAAGATGTCGAAGTCGAAGAACAACTACATCGGTATCAGCGAAAAACCGAAGGACATGTTCGGCAAGCTGATGAGCATCTCCGACGTGCTGATGTGGCGTTACTTCGAACTGCTGTCGTTCCGTCCGATGGACGAGATCGCCGGCTTCAAGAAAGAGATCGAAGCGGGCCGCAATCCGCGCGATTTCAAGGTGATGCTCGGTCAGGAAATCGTCGCGCGCTTCCACTCGCAAGCCGATGCCGAACGCGCGCTCGAGGACTTCAATCATCGCGCGAAGGGCGGCGTGCCGGACGATATTCCGGCCGTGACGCTCGCGGGCGCACCGCTCGCAATCGGCCAGTTGCTCAAGCAGGCCAATCTCGTGCCGTCGACCAGCGAGGCGCTGCGCAACATCGAGCAGGGTGGCGTGAAGATCGACGGCACGACCGTGTCCGACAAGGGCCTGAAGGTCGAAGCCGGCGAGTACGTCGTGCAGGTCGGCAAGCGCCGTTTTGCGCGCGTCACGCTGACGGCTTGATGACTCAGCGATAACACGATGGCGACTCGAGCGTTGTTGCATCTGGAGTCGAGCCGATGATCGCGCTGATCCAGCGCGTTCGCCGCGCGGAAGTGCGCGTGGACGACCGCGTGACCGGCGCAATCGAGGCGGGCCTGCTCGCGCTCGTATGCGCCGAACGTGGCGACACGGAGGCTGCAGCCGACCGGCTGCTCGCCAAGGTGCTCGGCTATCGCGTCTTCAGCGATGCGGCCGGCAAGATGAATCTCTCCGTGCAGAACCTCGACGGCGCAGGGCGCGCAGGCGGCTTGCTGCTCGTTTCGCAGTTCACGCTGGCTGCCGACACCAACAGCGGCCTGCGTCCCAGCTTCACGCCCGCCGCGCCGCCCGACGAGGGCAAGCGGCTATTCGATTACTTCGTCTCGGCAGCGCGCGCCAAGCACCCGATCGTCGAGACAGGCGAGTTCGGCGCCGATATGCAGGTGTCGCTCGTCAATGACGGACCGGTCACGTTCTGGCTGCAGACGAACGCTTGAGATTCAACTGCTGCCGCATGGCATAAGCGGCGGCACGCTTCCACTCCTCCAGCCGCTTTTTGCGACAATAGCGGCTCGGCATAACCGGCTACTGGCGCCCACGCTCATCCCATGACTACGCAGATTCTGTTCATCCGCCACGGCGAGACCGACTGGAACCGCATCAAGCGCATTCAAGGTCACATCGACATTCCGCTCGCGACGACCGGCCTCGCGCAGGCGCAACGCCTTGCACGCCGCATCGCGGGTGAGGTGAAAGAGGGCGCACGGCTCGACGCGATCTATTCGAGCGATCTGCAACGTGCCCAACAAACCGCGCAGCCGATCGCCGACGCGCTCGGCCTGCCGCTGCAACTGCGTGAAGGTTTGCGCGAGCGTTCATATGGTGCGTTCCAGGGGCATGACAGCGACGAAATCGCCGTCCGTTTCCCTGATGAGTACGCGCACTGGCAAACCCGCGATCCTGGCTTCGCGCCGCCTGAAGGTGAATCGCAGCGCGCGCTCTATCACCGCGTGCTGCACGCGATCGAGCCTCTGGTGGCAGTGCATCCGGGCGGCCGGATCGCTGTCGTCGCGCATGGCGGTGTGCTCGATTGCGTACGTCGTTTTGCGTGCGGTTTGTCACTCGATGCGCCGCGTGATTACGCGTTGCTGAATACGAGCGTCAACGTGGTGGATTATGCCGACGACGCCAGCAAGGCGACGATCGTGTCGTGGGCGGACGTGTCGCATCTCGACGCGCCGAGCGATGACGATAGCTTCAAGAAGAGGGTGCCGGAACCGGGGCGTTAAACGGCGCGAGTTATTTCAACTCGCGCATCCGGCTCAGGTCGCGGCCGCATCCCACAGGCCGGATATGGGGCTCGAAGCATCCGGCGCGGCGAGACCGAAATGCCGGTACGTGAGCAATGTGGCGACGCGGCCGCGCGGCGTGCGCTGCAGGAAGCCTTGCTGGATCAGGTACGGTTCGAGCACGTCTTCGATCGTGTCGCGCTCTTCGCCGATTGCCGCTGCCAGATTGTCGACGCCGACCGGGCCACCGTCGAATTTGTGCAGGATCGCCTCGAGCAGTTTGCGGTCCATCAGGTCGAAGCCGACCGCGTCCACGTCGAGCATTTTGAGTGCCGCGTCCGCCACTTGAGCGGTGATGTTGCCGTCCGCTTTCACCTCTGCGAAATCGCGCACGCGGCGCAACAGCCGGTTCGCGATCCGCGGCGTGCCGCGTGCGCGCTTGGCGATTTCGAATGCGCCATCTGGGTGGATCTGCGCATGTAGCAACGATGCCGAACGCGTGACGATGCGCGCCAGCTCTTCGGCGTTATAGAACTCAAGCCGCGCGACGATACCGAAGCGGTCACGCAGCGGATTGGTCAGCATACCCGCGCGGGTGGTTGCGCCGACCAGCGTGAACGGCTGCAGATCCAGCTTCACGCTGCGCGCGGCCGGTCCTTCGCCGATCATGATGTCGATCTGATAATCCTCCAACGCCGGATACAGAATTTCTTCGACGACCGGCGAGAGCCGGTGGATTTCGTCGATGAACAGCACGTCGTTGGCTTCGAGGTTGGTGAGCAATGCAGCGAGGTCGCCGGCGCGTTCAAGAACCGGGCCGGATGTTTGCCGCAGATTGACACCCATTTCCCGCGCGATGATGTGCGCGAGCGTGGTCTTGCCGAGACCCGGCGGCCCGAACAGCAGCACGTGGTCGAGCGATTCCGACCGGCGCCTGGCAGCCTCGATGAAGATTTCCAGTTGACCGCGTATTTTTTCCTGCCCGACATATTCTTCGAGCTGGCGTGGGCGCAACGCGCGCTCGAACGCTTCTTCGTTCGGCGAGACGGGCGTGGCCGCGATGATGCGCTCGGCGGCGAGTTTGTCGGTTTCGATCATGCGGTCATTGTACCGCGCCCCGCCCGTTGCGAAACTCGGCCGAACGGCCAGGGTGTGCGCCGCACCGCCGTGTGCGAAGCTTTACTTGTCGCACGCGGCGCCACCGTCACGGCAT
Organism: Paraburkholderia sp. WS6; assembly: GCF_030464835.1. Lineage (NCBI taxonomy): Bacteria > Pseudomonadati > Pseudomonadota > Betaproteobacteria > Burkholderiales > Burkholderiaceae > Paraburkholderia > Paraburkholderia sp. WS6. The sequence goes on along the minus strand of NZ_JALQCK010000013.1, from coordinate 46,458 downwards.
GGGCTTTTAACCCTTGGACAACGCCTTCAACGCGAGCTTGATGCCTTCGGAAACGCCGGTGCCGGCCGGCACGTTCTTGACGGCCGCCAACGCTTCTTTTTCGGAGTAACCCAATGCGATCAGTGCGTTCAGGATATCGGAGGCGTGGTCGGATGCCGACGCCGCGCCCGCCAGCGCGCCCAGGTCGGCGCCGATCTTCCCCTTCAGTTCGAGGAGCAGCCGCTCCGCTGTTTTCTTGCCGATGCCCGGCACACGAGTCAGGCGCGCGGCGTCCTGCATCGTGACGGTCTGCGCCAGCTCATGCACGCTCATGCCGGAGAGCACGGCGAGCGCCATACGCGCGCCGATGCCGGTGATCTTCAGCAGTTCGCGGAACGTCGAGCGTTCTTCGGCGGTGCCGAAGCCGTAGAGCAAATGCGCGTCTTCGCGCACGATCATTTGCGTGAGCAGCACGACGCGTTCACCTGTCGACGGCAGGTTGTAGAACGTGCTCATCGGCACATCGACTTCGTAACCGACGCCGTTGCAGTCGACGAGTAGATGCGGCGGGTTTTTTTCCAGCAGAACGCCGGCAATGCGACCGATCATGGCGGATTCAATCTTGAGAGAAAGGGCGAGTGTAGCGCAGTGGGTGCGCGGCATGATGCGTAGTCGCGATTCGCGCTGTTTCCACAATTCGTGCGGCCCGAAGCAGGCTCAGCGATGTTGCGGATCATGGCGCTGGCAGCCGGAACTGAACACCTAGCCCACCAACCGCCCACGCCGCACACGCAAGCCTTTCTTCGCTAGCGACGGCGCAATGCCGCCGAGCGTACTCAGCGTCGAGCCCCCATGCGCGTGGCAAATCGCCATGCCGAGGGCGTCAGCGGCATCGGTGCCAGGCACGCCGGAGAGGTTGAGCAGCCGCACCACCATCTGCTGCATCTGCTCCTTGGTCGCGCGGCCATAACCGACCACAGCCTGCTTCAATTGCAAGGCCGTATATTCGGCGACCGGCACGCCGCCCGCCACCAGTCCACAGATCGCCGCGCCGCGCGCCTGACCAAGCAACAGGGTGGATTGCGGATTGACGTTGACGAACACCTTTTCAATCGCCGACTGATCCGGTGAATGCTGACGGATCAGCGTTGAAATGCCTTCGAAAATGGTGCCGAGACGCGAGGGCAGATCGGCGTCGGCGGTTTTGATCACGCCGCTTGCGACGTAGCTGAGCGTGTGTCCGGTTTGATCGATTACGCCAAAGCCGGTCACGCGCAAGCCGGGGTCGATGCCGAGAATTCTCATGAGGTGCCGCGTATGCGGTTAAAACCAGGTGCTTGCGATACTACAACGAACGCGCCGTGTGGCGGTCGGTGTTCCAAAACAAAACGGCCCGGCGGAAAACTCCACCGGGCCGTTTCGCGCAAGCTACGCAGGCGAGCATCGCATCACAAAGACGCCGCCCGCGAAGTCGAATTCAATGCCGGAAATGACGCACGCCGGTCACCACCATCGCGATGTTGTGCTCGTCTGCTGCACCGATCACTTCGTCGTCGCGCATCGAGCCGCCTGGTTGAATCACGCAGGTTGCGCCTGCTGCAACCACCACATCCAGACCGTCACGGAACGGGAAGAACGCGTCCGACGCCACCGCCGAACCCGCCAGCGTCAAACCGGCGTTCTGCGCCTTGATGCTCGCAATACGCGCCGAGTCCACGCGGCTCATCTGGCCCGCGCCGACGCCGAGCGTCATGCCGTTGCCGCAGAACACGATCGCGTTCGACTTCACGTACTTCGCGACGCGCCATGCGAACAGCAGGTCGTCCATTTCCTTCGGCGTCGGGTGACGCTTCGTGACCACGCGCAATTCGTGCGGCTGCACGTTCTTCGAATCGAGCGATTGCACCAGCAGGCCGCCGCCGACGCGCTTCAGATCGAACGCGTTATGACCGTCACCCAAGGCGATTTCCAGCAGACGCACGTTCTGCTTGGCCGCGAACACCTGACGAGCCGCCGTGCTGAACGACGGGGCGATCAGCACTTCGACGAACTGCTTGGCCACGGCTTGCGCCGCCGTTTCGTTGACTTCACGGTTGAACGCGATGATGCCGCCGAACGCCGAGGTCGGATCGGTCTGGAACGCCTTCGCATACGCTTCGTTCGCGTCCGCGCCCACTGCGACGCCGCACGGATTCGCGTGCTTGACGATCACGCAGGCCGGTACGTCGAACGTCTTCACGCATTCCCACGCTGCATCGGAATCGGCGATGTTGTTGTACGACAGTTCCTTGCCTTGCAACTGGTTGTAGTTCGCCAGTGCGCCAGCCGGCACGGACAGATCGCGATAGAACGCGGCGCTCTGGTGCGGGTTCTCGCCGTAGCGCAGATCCTGCACCTTGTCGAAAGCCAGGTTGAAGGTGGCCGGGTAAGTGTTGCGCGACGAGTGTTGCAATTCGTCGGTCAGGCTCGTCAGGTAGTTCGTGATCGCGCCGTCGTACTGCGCGGTGTGCGCGAACACCTTGGTGGCCAGACGGAAGTTCGTCTTATACGAGACAGCGTTGCTATTCGCACGCATTTCGTCGAGCACGACCGCGTAGTCGGCCGGATCGACCACCACCGTCACGTCGCGATGATTCTTCGCGGCCGAGCGCAGCATGGTCGGGCCGCCGATGTCGATATTCTCGATCGCGTCTTCCAGCGAGCACGTTTCTTTCGACACGGTCTGCACGAACGGGTACAGATTCACGACCAGCAGGTCGATCGTCGGGATGTCGTGCTTTTCAAGCGCTGCCATGTGTTCCGGCAGGTCGCGGCGCGCAAGAATGCCGCCGTGCACCTTCGGATGCAGCGTTTTCACACGCCCGTCCAGCATTTCCGGGAAGCCCGTGTAGTCGGCGACTTCGGTGACGGAGAGGCCCGCGTCCGCGAGCAGTTTCGCGGTGCCGCCGGTCGACAGGATCTTGACGCCGAGGTCCGACAGCGACTTGGCGAAGTCGACGATGCCGGACTTGTCGGAAACGGAGATGAGCGCTTGCTTGATCATGATGAAGACGAAAAGCCGAAGGGAAACGTGGCAGGGCGCCTGAAACTACAACGAACTACAGCAAACCGTGCTGTTGCAGCTTCTTGCGCAGCGTATTGCGGTTGATGCCGAGATACTCGGCGGCCAGCGACTGATTGCCGCCGGCCTGCTCGAGCACCACTTCGAGCAAGGGTTTTTCCACGCATGAAATAACCATGTCGTAGACGTCATGCGGATTGGAGCCGTCGAGATCCTGGAAATACATCCCCAGGCTGTCGCGGACAGATTGTTCGATATTGTTCTTGCTCATGCTGCTAGTCGGTCGGTATGGTCCGGCTCGCCGTCGTTCTTGCTGAGCGTCTCGTCGACGTAGACGAGACGGTCGGAAATCGCCTTTTGGGCGTCGAAGAATTCGTTGACGGCGAGGAGTTGTTCGCGCGTGGTGTCCAGCGTATTCATACGGTGCCGGAACACGTTGGCGCCAGAAAGGCCGCGAGTGTACCAGCCGATATGCTTACGCGCAGTGCGCACGCCCGTAAATTCGCCGTAGAACGCGTAGTGATCTTCGAGATGCTCGTTCATCACCTGCTGGATTTCGTCGATGCGCGGCGGCGGCAGCAACTCACCCGTTTGCAGGAAATGCTCGATCTCGCGAAACAGCCACGGACGCCCCTGGGCGGCGCGGCCGATCATGATGGCGTCGGCGCCGGTGGCGGCGAGCACCTCGCGGGCTTTTTGCGGCGACGTGATGTCGCCATTGGCGACGACCGGAATGCGCACCGCTGCTTTGACGGCAGCGATGGTCTCGTATTCGGCGTCGCCGTGATACAGGTCGGCGCGCGTGCGGCCGTGCACCGTCAGCATGGAAATGCCGGCGGCTTCGGCCAGACGCGCTACCGTCAAAGCGTTTTTGTTGTCGCGATCCCAGCCGGTGCGGATCTTCAGCGTAACGGGTACGGCATCCGGTCCGACGCCCACTGCGCCCACCACGGCCTCGACGATGCGCTGCACCAGCGGCTCGTTCTGCAGCAAGGCAGAACCCGCGGCCACGTTGCACACTTTCTTGGCCGGGCAGCCCATGTTGATGTCGATGATCTGCGCGCCGTTCGCCACGTTGTAGCGAGCGGCTTCGGCCATCATGGCCGGATCGGCGCCGGCGATCTGCACGGCGATCGGCTCGACCTCACCCGTGTGGTTGGCGCGGCGCATGGTCTTTTCGCTTTTCCACAACTGCGCGTTCGAGGCGACCATTTCCGACACCGCATAGCCCGCGCCCAGCCGTTTGCATAGCTGCCGGAACGGCCGGTCGGTTACGCCGGCCATGGGGGCGACGAACAGGTTGTTACGCAGATTGTGGGAGCCGAGAGTGGGCATGACTTGGACGCGCTGGTGACCGATTGTTAAGTTTCTGTCAATCGGAGCTTGCGCGAAATGCGAAGGAAAACCGCCATTTTAGCGTTAACGGATAGTCGACACCCGACTTGAGTCTGTCGTAACTCATTAAATCTTCTATGAAAGTGGTCCGGTTCATAGAACGGGCGCCATTCGCGCGGCGCCACTGATGTGCCAGCTTATGTGCCCGGTACGGTGCCTAAAAAGGCTGCAACGGCCGAGGGCGTTAGGCGCGAACGGGCGGCGCGCTCAGCGGCGCTGGCCGAACATCATTTGCCGCGCCAGCGCGGTTTTCACCGGCGGCACGAATTCGAGCGCGGTGAGGGCGAGGCCGCGCAAGGCGGCGAGCGGCGGGAAGTCGACGGTGAAAAGGCGCGCGAGCGTGTCGGTGGCGCCGATCGTCAGGCGCCGGTCGAGCGCGCGGCGTTGCGCGAACGTCGCGAGAGCCAGCGGGGTCGGACCTTCTGCCGACAAGGCATCGGCGAGCGCGTGTGCGTCGCGCAAGCCCAGATTCAGACCTTGACCTGCCACCGGATGCAGCGTCTGCGCCGCATTGCCGATTGCAACGACATGGCCGTTCACCAGCGTATCGACCGCGTTCAGTCCCAGCGGGAACGACGCGCGTCCCTTGATTTGCGTAAAGCGGCCCATGCGGTTGCCGAATGCAGTGCCGAGCTCAAGCAGGAATTCGTCGTCGGAGAGTTGTGCGCGTCGCGCGGCTTCGTCGGGTGCGCAGCACCAGACCAGCGCGTAATTCGCGCCGCGCACGCCGCCCATCGGCAGCAGCGCGATCGGCCCTTGCGACGTGAAGCGCTCCCACGCCACATGCGGTTGCGGCGCCGACACGGTGACCGTGCCGACCAGCGCGGTCTGCCCGTAATCGCGCGTACCGCCGACTGCGCCGCTGCCCGTGCTCCCGGTGGCTTTCTGTTTCTGGTCGCCGAACAGGCCGCCTTCGGCATTCACCAGAATCCGCGTGCGCAGATTGCGCGTGACACCCGCGGTTTCGATCGGCAGCGTGACGCCGTCGAGGTCCTGAGTCGGCGCCGCGGCGGAGGTGGAGCGGAACCAGTGCACCGAGGTCGCGTGAACCGCTTCGGCGAGACCGTGCACGATCGAGCCATAACGCAGCACGTAACCGAGCGCCGGCAAACCGTGCTCGCTGTGGTCGATCAGCGTGCGGCCGAAATGGCCGCGCTGCGACACGTGGATGCGCTGGATCGCGGTGGCGTCGGCGGGCCAGCGCAGCGGCTCGAGAATCATCCGGCTGCCGTGCGAGACGGCGATCGCGCGCGGATCGGCAATCGAATCTTCCGGCTCGCGCGCGTCGATCAGCGCGATCTTCAGCGCCTGCGTCGCGCTGCGGCGCGCCAGCCAGCCGGCAAGCGCCAGCCCGACCGGCCCGGCGCCGACGATCGTCACGTCGAAATCGAAGCCATGGTCGGACGCGGCGGGTTTCAGAATCACCGTCGACTGGGAAACGTCGTTCATTGCGGGTTGCTTCCTTGGGTTACTGCCTCGGTTACTGCTTTAGCGGCTGGGCCGCGCGGGCTTCCTGCATCAACGCCTCGATCTCGCCGGCCGCCACCGGGACGTCGCGTGTGATCAGCTCGCAACCCGCCGCCGTCACGATCGCGTCGTCCTCGATGCGGATGCCGATGTTCCAGTAGCGCTCTGGCACGCCTTCGGTCGGACGGATGTACAAGCCGGGCTCGACGGTCAGCGTCATCCCCACCTGCAGCGTGCGCCACGGCAGCGCGCCCGCTTCGTCGCGTGGTGCGCCGCGTTCGCGGTAGTCGCCGACATCGTGCACGTCCATGCCGATCCAGTGGCCGGTGCGGTGCATATAGAACGGCGCATAGGCGCGCTCCGCGATCACTGCGTCGACCGAGGCGAACTTCGTGCGGTCAATGATGCCGGTATCGAGCAACCCCTGCGACAGCACGCGCACGGCGGCCTGGTGCGGATCGTCGAAGGTCGCACCAACGCGGGTGGCGTCGACGGCAGCCTGCTGCGCGGCCAGCACGATGTCGTACAACTCGCGCTGCGCCGGCGTGAAGCGGCCGCTCGCTGGGAAGGTGCGGGTGATGTCGGATGCGTAGCCGTCGAGTTCGCAGGCGGCGTCGATCAGGATCAGGTCGCCGTCCTGGGCGATCGCGTTGCCGGCCGGGTAGTGCAGCACGCAGGCATTGGCGCCCGCGGCGACGATCGACGTGTAAGCCGGCGCCTGCGCGCCGAATTTGCGGAAGGTGTAGAGCAGCTCGGCTTCGAGTTCGTACTCGCGCACGCCGGGGTGGCAGGCGGCCATCGCGCGGCGATGCGCTTGCGCGGAAATCTGTCCGGCGCGGCGCATGATGGCGAGTTCGTGATGATCCTTGATGAGCCGCATGTCGTCGAGCAACGGGATCAGATCATGCGCGACCGTGGGCGTGGCGACGCCGCTGCGGCCCAGCGAGCGCACCGCGTCGAGCCAGCCGCGCACCTGTTCGTCCAGTGCCGCCGACGTGCCGAGCGCGTAATGCAGTGATGGCTTGTCGGCGAGAATGCGCGGTAGTTGCGCGTCGACTTCGCTCTCGGGGAAGGCGGCGTCGAAGCCGAACGCCTCGCGTGCGCCCTCCGGCCCGAAACGGAAACCTTCCCATGTCTCGCGCTCGACATTCTTCTCGCGGCAGAACAGGATCGAGGCCGGTTCGCCCGATGCGGCGCTTGCGTCGAGCACCAGCAAGGCCTCGGGCTCCGTGAAGCCCGTCAGATAGTAGAAATAGCTATCGTGCCGGTAGGGGTAGTCGGCGTCCCGGTTGCGCAGCTTTTCCGGCGCGGTGGGGACGATGGCGACGCCCCCACCCGTCGCGCGCAGCGCGGCGAGGACGCGCTCGCGGCGCGTGCGGTAGACGTCGATGGCGATGGTGGGTTCGGTCGGCTGGTTCATCGTGAGATTGTAGCGCCCAATGCGGAGACTTATTTTGCGCGGATACTGGCGGGCAGAGGTGGTCGCCCCAGCCACGTTAGCCATTTGGCCGGGTAGACGGCATGCTAGTGTCGCGGCAATGTTGCAATCCATCCACAGCGAGTATCCATGCGGCTTGCGAAGCGACCGCGCTGTGCTCGGGAATGCCGCCGACCACTTATACTTTCGCCGAATTCAAGAAAAGGCAGATGGTAATGATGAAACTCATCGGTTCGCTCGCCAGCCCGTTCGTGCGCAAAGCGCGGATCGTTCTGGCCGACAAGAAGATCGACTACGAACTCGTGCCCGAGAACGTCTGGGCGCCGGATACCACGATTCACACCTTCAATCCGATCGGCAAGGTGCCATGCCTCGTGATGGAAGACGGCGAAGCGGTGTTCGACTCGCGGGTGATCTGCGAATACGTGGATACGCTGTCGCCGGTCGGCAAGCTGATTCCACCGTCTGGGCGCGAGCGCGTCGAAGTGCGCTGCTGGGAGGCGCTCGCCGACGGCATGCTGGACGCCGCGGTGCTGATTCGCCTCGAAAGCACCCAGCGCGCGCCCGAACAGCGCGTGGACGCGTGGGTCGCGCGGCAGCAGCGCAAGATCGACGAAGGCCTGATCGCCATGTCACAAGGCTTGGGCACCAAGCCGTGGTGCACGGGCAATCACTACACACTCGCGGATATCGCGGTGGGCTGTGCGCTGGGCTACCTCGATTTTCGCATGCCTGAGTTGAACTGGCGCGAAGGGTATCCGAATCTGGATAAGCATTTCCAGAAACTGTCGCTGCGTCAGTCGTTTATTGATACGGTGCCGGCAGCTTGAGCGAAGTACTCGTTACCACGTAGCGGTGCGGTTGTCTGGAATCGCACCGCCCGCAATTTTCGCTAAATTGCAAAATGATGTCATTCACGCTTTCATAAGCTTAAATTTAAGCTTACGTTTGTGGTAAAAATGCGCCTACCCGTCAGGCGCATTTTTTTTTGTCTGCCGCGTGGCGCAATGGTTTATGCAATCGACATACGTGGAGTTTCTCCCGTGATATGCGGCCATTGCGAATGGGCGGTGCATTAAAACACGCCGTCGATATTAATAACGTCCGCAAAAGAGACTTCCACCATGAAATCGTACCGCTTTGTCATTGCCGCTTCTGCTTGTGCGCTGTTTGCTGCCTGCTCGAACGTCAGCAACGTTAATCCGACTGCGCTGATCCAGTCCGGCCAGCAGGCCGCCCAGGCCGCCACACTCAGCGATGCTGACGTGCGTGCGCTGACCGACAAGTCGTGCGCGCAGCTGGATAGTGAAAATCAGATTGCCGCCGCAAACAGCAAGTATCAGAAACGCCTGAACAAGATCGCCGCGCAACTGGGCAACAACATCAACGGCGTGCCGGTGAACTACAAGGTGTACATCACCAAGGACGTCAATGCATGGGCGATGGCCAACGGCTGCGTGCGTGTCTACAGCGGCCTGATGGACATGATGAACGACAACGAAGTGCGCGGTGTGGTCGGCCACGAGATGGGCCACGTTGCGCTCGGCCATACGAAGAAGGCGATGCAGGTCGCGTACGCGACTTCGGCGGCGCGTTCGGTGGCATCGTCGGCGGGTGGTGTGGCGGGGGCGCTGTCCGGTTCGCAGCTTGGCGATTTTTCCGAGAAGCTGATTAATGCGCAGTTCTCGCAAACCCAGGAAAGCGCAGCCGACGATTATTCATTCGACTTGCAGAAAAAGAAGAATCTCGATCCGTCGGGATTGGTGACGGCGTTCAACAAGCTCGCGCAACTGGATGGCGGCAAGTCGAGCATGTTGAGTTCGCATCCGGCTTCACCGGCGCGCGCACAACATATTCAGCAGCGGATCGCATCGAATCAGTAAAGCCCGATTTTTTATAAGCGCGCGCTCACGGGGTTCCGGAGCGCGCGTTTTTCTATTGGAGCGGGTTTGTTGCCGCGATTCGTTACGGCGTCTTCACGTATAAGCGGTAGGCGCACAGTCACGCCGTTTATCGCGAGTTATTTCTTACCGTTTTGCCGCCGCGTAATCCCCGGGCCGAATGCAAACCCGAACGCCAGCAGCAATAACGAAACTGCCAGCACCGTGTTATTGCCACTCGTCACGTAGGGCGTGCTGCCCGAGGTGCCTTGCACAGTCACATCGAGCGAGCCGATCGTGTACGGCGTCAGGCGCCCGATCACCTTGCCGTTGGCGTCGATCGCGGCGGTCATGCCGGTGTTGGTCGCGCGCAGCATCGGCCGGCCGGTTTCCAGCGAACGCATGCGCGCGATCTGCAGATGCTGATCCAGCGCGATCGTGTCGCCGAACCAGGCGAGATTGGTCGAGTTGACCAGTACACCCGCAGGCGTGTCGCTCTCGCGAATACTCCGCGCGATCTCTTCGCCGAAAATATCCTCGTAGCAGATGTCGACGGCCACCGGCTGGTTATGCACGATGAACGGCTTCTGCACTGGCGCGCCGCGCGCGAAATCGCCGAGCGGAATGCTCATCAGATTCACAAACCAGCGAAAGCCCCACGGCACGAATTCGCCGAATGGCACGAGATGGTGTTTGTCGTAGCGATATACGTCGCGCGTGCCCGGCGTGACGCCGAACAGGCTGTTCGTATAGTCGACCACCTGGCCTTCCGGCGTAATCGTGCCGCCGATCGCGCCGAATACGATCGCGGTGCCGGTCGTATCCGAGAAATTGCGCACCGCCGACGCGAACTGCGGCGGCAATTGTTGCGCGAGCACCGGAATGGCGGTTTCCGGCGTGACAATCAGGTCGGCGGGCTTCGACGTGATCATCTGCTGATACTGGTCGATCGCGGCGCGCATGCCGGATTCTTCGAACTTCATTTCCTGTTTGACGTTGCCTTGCAGGAGGCGCACCGTCAGCGGTGCGTTGGCGGGCAGGGTCCATTGCGCGAGCGGCAGCAGCAGGCCGGCCGCGATCAGCGCAACCGCGATTCCCCCCGGCACAGCAACGCGTGCGACGCCGCGTTTAGCCTCGTTGCCGGCATCGGTGGTATCGAGCTGCCCGCGCGAAGGCAACAGCGGCATCAGCGCCTGCACGATCAAAGCCGCGACCAGCGCCAGCATCCAGCCGACGCCGTACACGCCCGCCACGGGCGCAAACCCGGCGAACGGGCCGTCTACCTGCGCATAACCACTCGAGAGCCACGGAAAACCTGTGAACACGGTGCCGCGCAACCATTCACCGATTGCCCACGCGCTCGCAAACGCCAGCGCGCCGTGCCAGGTCGGCGAGAACGGTTTGTCGGTGTCGGCCGCGCCGTTGCGCGCGTGCCCTGCGCAGAACGACCAGATTCCGGCAGCCAGCGCCGGATACACCGCCAGATACAGCGAGAACAGCACGACTGCCGCGCCCGCAAGCGGTGCGGCCATGCCGCCGTAGTCGTGCATGCTGACGTACAGCCACCACACCCCGGTGACGTAGTTGCCGAAGCCGAATGCGCCGCCCGTCAGCGCGGCGCTTTTCCAGCCGGTCGTGCGCGTGAGCCATGCGAAAAAGAACGCGAAGATCACGAGTTCGAGCCAGCCGCCATGCGGCGTCGGCGCGAACGACAGCGTATTGGCCGCACCAGCGACCAGCGCGACGAGGTAATGCCAGCGGGGCAGTGCACGGCCGCGCGCTTCCCGGGTGGCAGGGGCGGCAGGGGCACTCACGCCGCGGCGCGAACGGGATGTAATCGGGTCGGCCATTGTTGCGCGGTCGGCGTGAGGAGTTGAAGAAGCGAGGAAAAGGAGCGGATCAGGTCTGCACGTGCTGTGCTTCGCGCTCGCGCTGGCCGGCGAGCGGGTCGCGGCGCACCAGCAGCATGTGAATCTGGCGGGCGTCGCCGCGCAGAATCTCGAAGATCAGATCGTCGAGGCGGACTTTTTCGCCGCGATGCGGCACCCGTCCGAAATGATGCGTGACGAGACCGCCGATCGTATCGACTTCGTCGTCCGGGAAATGCGTACCGAAGGACTCGTTGAACTGCTCGATCTCCGTGAGCGCGCGCACGCGGAAGCGGCCGTCCGGCGACGCGATGATGTTGCCGCTTTCCTCGTCGAAATCGTATTCGTCTTCGATATCGCCGACGATCTGTTCCAGCACGTCTTCGATCGTGATCAGGCCGGCCACGCCGCCGTATTCGTCGACCACCACCGCGAGGTGATTGCGATTCACGCGGAAATCGTGCAGCAGCACGTTCAGGCGCTTGGACTCCGGAATGAACACGGCGGGGCGCAGCATGCCGCGCACGTCGAATTCGTCTTCGGCGTAGTAGCGCAGCAGGTCTTTCGCAAGCAGCACACCAATGATGTTGTCGCGATTGCCTTCGAATACCGGATAGCGCGAGTGCGCTTTTTCCAGCACGTAGGGAATGAATTCAGCGGGATTGTCCGCGATGTTGATCGCGTCCATTTGAGCGCGCGGCACCATGATGTCGCGGGCGCTGAGTTCGGACACCTGGAATACGCCCTCGATCATCGACAGCGAGTCGGCGTCGATCAGGTTGCGCTCGTGCGCGTCCTGGAGGATTTCAAGGAGTTCGGCCCGCGAGTCGGGTTCGGGCGAGATGAAGTCGGTCAGACGCTCGAGGAGTGAGCGTTTTTCCTGTGGTTTGTCGCTAGTTCGGTGTCGACTGGGATACGTGTCGTTCATGGTAGTGCGCCCGGCGAGACTGGGCGCGCTGTTGCAGAGCATTAAGGATACACCAGGCACATGGCAGGACCGTGTCCTGCCGGGCTGGGCGATGAGCGAAGCAGTGATGAACCCGCCCGGCCGCGTGCGGTGGGCATGGGTCAATCCTAACTGATTACGCGAAGAAAAGCGTTTTCGAGCAAAAAAGTACGGCGTGTGGTGGAGTGTGGCGGCGCGCTGCAGTGCGTTCGGCTGCGCGCGGCTTATTGTGCCGATCCTTGGCCCGTTTGCCGGTCAGCGTCATGACCGGCCTCGCGGTTTTCCTCCCGGCAACGCTCGAGCAGCGCTTCGAGCGCGCGGTCGGGCATGCCGCTTTCGCGCAGCGCGTGCACAGTGCGGCTGACGTAGTCGAGCGTGGTGCCGTAGCGGCCGCTTGCGCAGCCGAACACGGTTTTGACGACCTCGTCGCGCAGTTTGCCGGTGTAGGTTGGCACGTCACGCCGCATCACGAACGCGAGCGCGTCGACGCGCCGGCCGTCGGCGAGCACGCAGGGCAGCCACGTCGGGCGATACGAACCCATCGGCATTTCACGGCGCCACAGCGCTTCCAGATGCGGCATCGCGCCCTCGGCGGCGAGTCGGAAGGCGATGCCGGAGCACGAGCCGCCGCGATCGAGCGCGAGCACGAGGCCCGGCTGTTCGGGCGTGCCACGATTCACGCGCGACCACAGATACAGTCCGCGGTGATAACCGTGCACTTTCGACCGGGCCGCTTCGACGCTAGGCAGACCGGGATTCCAGATCAGCGAACCATAACCGAACAGCCACAGATCGCTCTCGCGGTCCCAGTCGCGCAACGTGCATTCGAGCGACGCGCGCAACTCCTCCTCAGTCAGCAGCCGCGGTTCGCCGAGCGCGGGCGGGTAGTCCGGGCAGGGCGTGCTTCGCGTATCGGTTTCAGGGGAGGACGTGCTCACGGTAGTTTCTGACGGAGAGGGTAAAGAGGTTGGGAAAGACTATTGGTAAGGATCCGGGAACCCGAGCTTGCCGAGAATTTCGGTTTCGATCGCTTCCATCTCCTCGGCTTCTTCCTCGACCTCGTGGTCGTAGCCTTGCGCATGGAGGGTGCCGTGCACCAGCAGATGCGCGTAGTGCGCGATCAGCGGCTTACCCTGTTCGGCGGCTTCTTTTTCGACCACCGGACAGCACAGGATCAGATCGCCCGTCACCGGATCGTCTTCCGATTCGGCGTACGCAAACGTCAGCACATTGGTCGAGTAGTCCTTGCCGCGATAGGTGCGGTTCAGCGTGCGGCCTTCTTCGGCATCGACGAAACGCACGGTCAGCTCCCCGTCTGCGAAGAGCGCCGCCTTGATCCAGCCGGCCACGGTGGCGCGCGGCAGCAGCGCCTTGTGTTCCGGCCAGGTCTTGGCGGCAGGGAATTGCAGATTCAACGTCAGTTTCGGTGCGCGGCTCATGCTTGTTCGGTTTGTTGCCTGGTTTGCTGCGGCCTGTCCAGTGGAGTTCGGCGCAAAATTAACGACGTAAATCAACGACGCAATCTAGCGCGAATCCGCCGGACTGGCGGTTTTCTGCGAATGCGCATCGTACGCCTCCACAATTCGCGCGACCAGCGGATGCCGCACCACGTCCGCGCTCGTGAAGCGGGTGAGCGCAATGCCGCGCACGTCCGCCAGCACCTGCTGCGCTTCGATCAGCCCGCTCTTCGCGCCACGCGGCAAGTCGACCTGGGTCGTGTCGCCGGTGACCACCGCCTTCGAGCCGAAGCCGATCCGCGTGAGGAACATCTTCATCTGTTCGGGCGTGGTGTTCTGCGCCTCGTCGAGGATGATGAACGCGTGATTCAGCGTGCGGCCGCGCATGTACGCGAGCGGCGCGATTTCGATCATCTGCCGCTCGAACATCTTGGCGGTCTTGTCGAAGCCGAGCAGGTCGTATAGCGCGTCATACAAAGGACGCAGATACGGATCGACCTTCTGCGCCAGATCGCCCGGCAGGAAGCCAAGGCGTTCGCCCGCTTCGACGGCCGGACGCGTCAACACGATGCGTTTGACCTGGTCGCGCTCCAGCGCATCCACTGCGCAAGCCACCGCGAGATAGGTCTTGCCCGTCCCCGCCGGACCGATGCCGAACGTCACGTCGTGCGAAATGATCTGCTTCAGATACTCGCGTTGCATCGGCGTGCGGCCGCGCAGATCGGCGCGGCGCGTGTACAGCTTCGGGCCGAGTTCTTCGAGGTCGTCGTCGCCGCTGTCGGCGGGCTGATCGAACGGGTGATCCGGATTGCCCGGAAAGCGCGGGTCCAGCGCTTCCGTGCCATGGCCGTTGCCGTTCGCGCGATGGCGTGCCGGCTGACGCACTTCAACGAGCGCGAGCTGGATGTCGTCGACCGACAGGGGCTTCTGCGAGTTGTCGTAGAACTTTTCGAGCGCGGTAAGCGCGAGTTTCGCGCCGCGCCCGCGAATCGTGATGCGGTGGCCACGGCGTTGCAGCGTCACGTCGAGCGCCTGCTCGATCTGCCGCAGATTTTCGTCGAGCGGTCCGCAGAGGTTGGCGAGCCGCGCGTTGTCGTCGCGCGGTGCGGTGAATTCCAGATGCTGCTGAGTGGTCTTCAAGGCGGAGGATCGATCCTGTGGGGTTCGTGACGCTGGCTGGCGTCGCTCAGTGGGTGGTTGCGGGCGCGTCGTCGTGCACCAGCACGAGTTCGCCACGCAACGAATGTGGGTACGCATGGACGATTTTCACGTCCACCATCTGGCCGATCAGCCGTGCGTGCGACGCGACCGGCGCCGGGAAATTCACCACGCGGTTGTTCTCGGTGCGGCCCGCGAGTTCGTTCGGGTCCTTGCGCGCCGGGCGCTCGACCAGAATCCGCTCGATCTTGCCGACCATCGAATCGCTGATGCGCTGCACATTCTCTTCGATCGTAGCCTGCAAATGTTGCAGACGTTTGAGCTTCACTTCACGCGGGGTGTCGTCGTGCAGATTCGCGGCCGGCGTGCCGGGACGCGGGCTGTAGATGAACGAGAAGCTGGTGTCGTACTTCATCTCGTGCACCAGCGCCATCATCTTGTCGAAGTCTTCTTCCGTCTCTCCGGGGAAGCCGACGATCATGTCGGTCGACAACGACAGGTCAGGGCGGATCGCGCGCAGCTTGCGGATCACCGACTTGTATTCGAGCACGGTGTAGCCACGCTTCATGGCCATCAGGATGCGGTCGGAGCCGTGCTGCACCGGCAGATGCAGGTGGCTGACGAGCTTCGGCACCTTGGCGTAGGTGTCGATCAGGCGCTGCGTGAATTCCTTCGGATGCGACGTGGTGTAGCGAATCCGTTCGATGCCAGGAATGTCCGCGACGTATTCGATCAACTGGGCGAAGTCGGCGATTTCCGACGAACCGAGCGTGATGCCGGCGCGGTAAGCATTCACGTTCTGGCCGAGCAGCGTGACTTCACGCACGCCCTGGTCGGCGAGGCCGGCGATTTCGGTCAGCACGTCGTCGAGCGGACGCGACACTTCTTCACCGCGCGTGTACGGCACGACGCAGTAGCTGCAGTACTTGCTGCACCCTTCCATGATCGACACGAACGCGCTCGCGCCATCCACGCGCGCCGGCGGCAGGTGATCGAACTTTTCGATTTCCGGGAACGAGATGTCGACCTGAGCGCGGCCGCTTTCGCGGCGCTTGTCGATCATTTGCGGCAGACGGTGCAGCGTTTGCGGCCCGAACACCAGATCGACATACGGTGCGCGCGCAACGATCGACGCGCCTTCCTGGCTCGCCACGCAACCGCCCACGCCGATGATCAGATTCGGGTTCGCTTCTTTCAACTCGCGCACACGGCCGAGTTCGGAGAAGACTTTCTCCTGCGCTTTTTCGCGCACCGAGCAGGTGTTGAAGAGAATAACGTCCGCGTCTTCCGGGGTGTCGGTCTTGACGAGGCCTTCAGCCGCGCCGAGTACGTCGACCATCTTGTCGGAGTCGTACTCGTTCATCTGGCAGCCGTAGGTCTTTACATAAACTTTCTTGGTCATCGATTTTCGCCGGTCGCAGTGGTTAACCTGGGGGCGTCGTTTAAAAGGTGGAGAGAGGTGAAAACGTGCGGACGGCGCCGCGGGGCGGCGCCTGGGCTTGCTTGAGCCCGCTTGAGCCCGCTTGAGCCTATTTCGGTCCACTTTCAATGCACGTTTGCAGCGTAGCTCAATATTATAGCCCTTCACCGGATGCGGTTTCCGCGGCGGCCTTGGCTCGCGGCCGCTCCGGCGGCAAGCCCAGCAGGCCTTCCAGTTCGTCCGACACCTGCGCGAAGCGTTCGCTCAGAAAATCGAGCAGCACGCGCACGCGCGGCGCCATGAAGCGGTTGCGGTGGTAGAGCGCGTGCAACGGCGCGTCCGGGTAACGCCATTCGGGCAGCAGGATTTTCAGGCAGTCGCTCCGCAAGTCCGCTTCCACGTCCCACATCGACTTGATGACGATCCCGTAGCCGCGCCGCGCCCATTCGCGGGCGACCGCGCCGTCGTTGGTTTCCCGGGAGGTTTCGAACGGCACCGTGTAGTGCTGCACTTCCTCGCCGCGCGTGAAACGCCATTCGTTGGCCGGGCCGGATGCGGTGCCGAGCACGATGCAGTCGAAATTCGCCAGATCGTTCGGGTCCTTCGGCTCGCCCTTGCGTGCGACGTAGTCCGGCGACGCGCACAGCACACGGCGGTTCGGCGCCAGTTTGCGGGCGATGAGCGAGCTGTCCTGCGGCACGCCGAAGCGGATCGCCAGATCAATGTCTTCCTGCACCAGATTCGACAGCGAGTCCGACAGCGTCAGCGCGAACGTGACTTCCGGATAAAGCGCATTGAACTCGTCGAGCCAATGCATCAGCAGGTTGCGGCCGAAGTCCGAGGTCGCGGAGATCCGCACCTTGCCGCGCACCACGCCCTGGCCGGCTTGCAGCGCGGCTTCGGCGTCGTCGAGCGATTGCAGCGCCTGGCGACAGCAGTTCAGGTAGAGGCGGCCTTCGTCCGTGAGTCTCAGCTGACGGGTGGTGCGCTCGAACAGGCGCGTTTTCAGGCCGGTTTCGAGTTTGGCCAGCCGCGCGCTGGCGGCGGCCGGCGTCAGGCCCATCTTGCGGCCCGCCGCCGACAGGCTGCCCTGCTGCGCCGCTTCGACGAACAGGCGGATATCACCGAGGTTGTCCATCGCGATCTTTCAATTAGATTTGAAAATGCTTCAAATGCTACGCCAATTATCAAACTAACGTGTTCCGTTCACAATGCACTCCTCGTAAACCCTTTGTGCTCCGTGCAGCCCACTCCATGCAACTCGATCACGCAACGATCGTCACCGCCGACCTCGAGACCGCCCGACGTTTTTTCGTCGACGTCGCCGGGCTGACGGAGGGCGCGCGTCCGCCGTTTTCGATCGATGGCTACTGGCTGTATGCGAACGGCCGGCCGGTGATTCATCTGATCGACGCGACGGTGCCCGCCGCAGCGGGCAGGGCCATGCCACGCATCGACCATGTCGCCTTCCGGCTGGAGAGTGCCGACGAATGGGCGGCGCTTTTGCGGCGCGTGCATGCGGCGGACCTGCTTTATCAGCTTGCCGAAGTGCCGCAGATGGGGCCGCAGCAAGCCGAACAGCAGTTGTTCGTCGCGCTCGCGCCGGGTGTGGTCATCGAATTCGTGACGGCGCTGCGCAACGCCCACCGTGGCTAACACGCTCAACTTTAGAACCTGGAGTAGAAAAATGCCCATTCCATTACTGGCGCTCGCGATTAGCGCTTTCGCGATCGGCACGACCGAGTTCGTGATCATGGGCTTGCTGCCCGAGGTCGCGCGCGATCTGACTGTGTCGATTCCCTCGGCCGGTTTGCTGGTGAGCGGCTATGCGCTCGGCGTCGCCGTCGGTGCGCCGCTGCTCGCCGTGGTCACCAGCAAGATGCCGCGCAAACTTGCGTTGCAGTTGCTGATGGGCGTGTTCATCGTCGGCAATACGCTGTGCGCGATTGCGTCCAGCTATTCGGTGCTGATGATCGCGCGCGTGGTGACGTCGTTTGCGCATGGCTCGTTCTTTGGGATCGGTGCGGTGGTGGCGGCTTCGCTCGTGCCGGCTGAAAAGCGGGCAAGCGCCATTGCGCTGATGTTCACCGGCTTGACGCTCGCGAATGTGCTCGGCGTGCCGTTCGGGACTTTCGTCGGCCAGGAGTTTGGCTGGCGTGCGGCGTTCTGGATCGTCAGCGCATTTGGCGTGCTGTCGCTGGCGGGCGTGTCGCTGCTGGTGCCGAATCGCCATGATTCCGGCCCGGTTGGTCTGGGTCACGAAGTGCGCGTGCTGAAGGACCCGCAAGTTTGGACTGCGCTCGCGATGACCGTGCTGGGCTTCGGTGGTGTGTTCGTCGTGTTCACCTATATCGCGCCGATTCTCGAACAGGTCAGCGGTTTCTCGCCGCGTGGTGTCACGCTGATTCTGGTGCTGTTCGGCGTCGGTCTCACGATCGGCAACACCGTGGGCGGCAAGCTCGCGGATCGCGCGTTGATGCCTTCGCTGATGGGAATCCTGGTGGCGCTCGCGGTAGTCATGGCGATCTTCGCGCGTACCAGCCACTCGCAGGTGGCGGCGGCGATTACCATTTTCGTGTGGGGCATTGCGGCGTTCGCGACGGTGCCGCCGTTGCAGATGCGTGTGGTCGAGAAGGCCGCTGCCGCGCCGAATCTGGCTTCGACGCTGAACATCGGTGCGTTCAACGTCGGCAATGCGGGCGGCGCGTGGCTCGGCGGTCTGGTGATCAATCACGGCCATTCGCTCGATACGCTGCCGTGGGTTGCGGCGGCGGTTAGCGTGGTGGCGTTGTTGCTTACGTGGTTCGCAGCGCGGACGGATGCGCCGGCAAGGACCGTGGCGCAAAGCGCCTGAGTCTGCGTGGGCGCGCCTGACGTCCCCGTTCCGTGATGTGGATGAGTGCGCGTGAGCGTGCTCAACCACATCTGCCCCAAATATGCCCATATGAAAAATTCGCACAAGCTTTGCGAGAATCGTCCTCCGCAATGCTGATAACAGTGTGAAGATAACTTCGTTGGGCGCGGCGGGGCGCGGTGCTATCTTGCTTCCACTAACCGCTTGCCCGCCGTCCGGCGGCGCTCCTGGAGGCAATCATGCATTCCCCGCTTGCGCTGGTTCGCGATCCCACGGCTGACACCGATGCGTCGCCGCGTGCCGCTGAACCTTTCGATGCTCTTGAACATCTGGTCGGCGTGAATCTCGCCCGTTTGCGCGCCGAGCGCCAACTTTCGCTCGACGCCCTGGCCCGCGCCTCCGGCGTCTCGCGAGCGATGCTCGCGCAGATCGAGTCGGCGCGCAGCGTGCCGTCGATCAAGGTGCTGTGCAAAGTGGCATCGGCGCTGAAGGTATCGGTGGCGGCGTTCTTGCGGCGTCATGCGACCAACGGCTTCGAGCATTTGCCGGCGGAGCGTTCGTCGCGGCTCGTCAGTTCGAATGGGCGCTATTCGGCCCGGCCGCTTTATCCCGACGCCGAGCCGACCGCCGCCGAGTTTCACGAGCTGCGTATCGCGCCGTTGCACACCGAAGCCGGCACGCGCCGCGCGCCGGGCACTACGGTGAATCTGGTGGTGAGCGAAGGCACGCTGGAAGTCAGCGTGCACGACCAGCGCCAGTTGCTGGCCACGGGCGACGCGATCGTGTTCGATGCCGACCAGCCGCACAGCTTGCGCAATCCCGGCGACACCGAAGCGCGCGCGTTTCGCGTCACGTTGAAGGCGGAAACGCCACCGCGCTGGGATGTGCCCGCGCCGCACGATTTGACACGCCAGGCCGAGCCGGTTTGACCGGTTTGACGAGTGCAGTTTTTCAGGCGGATGCGGTGAAGCCGAGATGTCCGTCTAATCGGTAGGGGTTGCGCTGCAGGTTTCGCGCGACTGTTGTATTCTTTGCCGGCCGGTCAATCCGGCAATCAGTGCGTCTTCAGGGCGGGGCGAAATTCCCCACCGGCGGTATGCCGGCAGCGCGAAAGCGTAAGCCGGTGAGCCCGCGAGCGCCCGCTTCGTTCAGCTTTCAGCGTATCGAAAGCGCAGTGGGGTCAGCAGATCTGGTGAGAAGCCAGAGCCGACGGTTAGAGTCCGGATGGAAGAAGATGTGCAGATAGTCATGTTCGTTTCCGTGACGCCGCCAGAGGTTCGGGCGGTGCGCGAGCGCCGCTTTGCGCGGCGTTCAACGGCGCGTCTTTGTCTGTTTGCAATGCCCTGAAACGTTTTTCGCCCAACTTTTGCGATGAGCGTTTCAACTATGTCCTTTGCTACTTTTCCTGCTCCGTCGGTGATTGCGGATAGCGCGTCACTTGACCTCCCGCTGCTCGCTACCGAGCCCGTTCCGCAGCGTATCGCCGCCGCCTTGCAAGCCATGCGCGATGGCCGCGCTGTCGTCCTGCAAGACGATCATGACCGTGAGAACGAAGCCGATCTGATCGTTTCCGCCGAGCGTCTTTCTGTCGAAACCATGGCCTTGCTGATTCGCGAATGCAGCGGCATCGTCTGCCTGTGCCTGCCTGACGACAAAATCCGCGCACTCGAACTGCCGCCGATGGCCGTCAACAACGAAAGCCGACACGGCACCGCGTTCACGGTCTCGATCGAAGCGCGCGATGGGGTGACCACCGGCGTGTCCGCACTCGATCGCGTGACGACAATCCGCGCGGCTATCAGCGATACGGCGAAACCTGCCGACATCGTGCGTCCGGGACACGTGTTTCCGCTGCGTGCACAACCAGGCGGCGTGCTCGCGCGTCGCGGCCATACCGAAGGCACGGTCGATCTGGCGATTCTCGCGGGTCTGAAGCCGGCCGGCGTGCTGTGCGAGCTGATGAACGCCGACGGCACGATGACGCGCGGTGCGGATGTGGAGCGCTTCGCTCAACAACACAATCTGCCGATGCTGACGATCGCCGAGCTGGTGGAATTCCGCCAGGCACTGGCGACGGCGCGCGAATGCGTCGCGGATGAGGTTTGATGCGTTAGGAAAACCCCCGCGCTCGGAAAGGCGCGGGGTTTCTCAGGATTCTGAAGCCGGCAATTGCAGCCGGCTTTTTTATTGTTGCATGTGTTAAGACTGCACGTCGCCAAACTCGCCGCGCACACCAGCCTCGACCAGCGCGGGCAGTTCATCCATATGCTTCATGATGCGTGTCATGCCCATCTTGCGCAGCGCGTCCGCATAACCGTCGGGGATATGGCTCGCACCGACGAACGCAATCGTCTTCATCCCCGCCGCCCGCGCCGCATTCAAACCGGCCACGCTATCTTCCACGACGACGCAGCGTGAGGGTTCCACACCCAACGTCTTTGCAGCGAACAGATACACATCCGGATAAGGCTTCGGCCGCGCGACCTGTTCGGCGCTGAAAATCCGCTCGCCGAAAATCTGCTGCAAACCTGCGCGCCGCACCGACGCATTCACGCGCGCCATCCGGCTGTTCGACACGACCGCGGCCGGCAGCGTCACGCGTTGCAAGGCGTCGCGCACGCCGTTGATCGGGCTGAGCGATGCCGCGAGCTCAAGCTCGACGTTGTGTTCAATCGTATTGAAGAAATCGGCAGGCAGCGTGATATCGAACGACTTCTCGATGCCTTCGAGAAAGCGCGAGGTCTGCTGGCCGAACGCCGTCTTGACGACGGGTTCGAAGTCGAGGCCGGGGAAGGTGGCGGACAGCGTTTCGAGCATTACGCGGTCAGCGATGATTTCGCTGTCGACGAGCACGCCGTCGCAGTCACAGATGAGGTGGTCGATCATGCTTTAAAACGGGAAGCGAGAGGCACGCGAGCAAGACAGTTGCAAGCTCATGCGCGGAGATTGAAAGCATCATGATACGTGCTTTGGCACCGCGTGCGCGGCGCCGTCGCTTGCCGTCGGCGCTTATTTGCGCCGTGGGAGCGCGCTTAGTGCGCCTCGTGCGGGCCCTATATACGCTCCCACGTGCGGTGCAGAATTAGTGCGCGTGCAGATACAAATACAGCCCTGTTGCCGCCGCGCCGCCCAACAACGGACCGCACACCGGAATCCACGAATAACGCCAGTCGCTGTCACGTTTGCCCGGAATCGGCAGCAGCGCGTGCATCAGACGCGGCGACAGGTCGCGCGCGGGGCTCATCGCGTAACCGGTCGGGCCACCGAGCGAAATGCCGATGCCGAGTACCAGCAGGCCGACCGGCAGCGCGTCGAGCGCACCGAGGCCAACTTGCGGCGAAGCCAGATACAGCACGCCGAGAATCAGCACGAACGTCGCGATCATTTCAGTGAGCAGGTTATGCGGCACGCTGCGAATCGCGGGCGACGTGCAGAACACGCCGAGCTTCACGTCGGCATCGCCTTCCTTATTGAAGTGCTGGCGATACGCGAGCCACACGAGCAGGGCGCCCGCCATCCCGCCGAGCATCTGCGCCGCGATGTAGCCCGGCACTTTGAGCCACGCGAATTTGCCTGCCAGCGCGAGGCTGATCGTGACCACAGGATTCAGGTGCGCGCCGCTGTACGATGCCGTGACGTACACGGCGATGAACACGGCCATCGCCCAGCCCATCACGATCACGATCAGGTCCGCGCCTTTGCCCTTGGTGCGCGCGAGCAGCACGTTGGCAACCGCGCCGTTGCCGAGCAGCACGAGGAGCGCGGTGCCGATGAATTCCGCAATGTAAGGAGACATGATTTGGTATCCGAAATATAGTTGTTAGGGAAGCCGCTGGATAGGCGGCTTCGTTATGTCGAAAGGTGTCTTATGGAACCGGTGGAAAGCAATCAGGGCGTGTCGGCCCAGGCCTTTGCGGCGCGGATCGCGCGCTGCCAGCCGTCGAGGCACTCCTTGACGTCGGCGTGCGGCAGGGCAGGCGTGAAACGACGATCGAGCGCCCACTGGCTTTTCAGTTCGTTCACGTCTTTCCAGTAACCGACCGCGAGACCGGCCAGATACGCCGCGCCCAAGGCGGTCGTCTCCGATACCTTCGGACGCACGGCGTCGACGCCGAGAATGTCCGCCTGGAATTGCATCAGCAGATTGTTCGCGCAAGCGCCGCCGTCCACACGCAATTCGCCGATGCGAATGCCGGAATCGGCTTCCATTGCTTTCAGCACGTCGAGCGACTGATACGCGATCGAGTCGAGCGCGGCGCGAGCGATGTGCGCCGAACTCGTGCCGCGCGTCACGCCGAACAGCGTGCCGCGAGCCCGTGCATTCCAGTGCGGCGCACCGAGGCCTGCAAACGCGGGCACCAGATACACGCCATCACTATGCGGCACGCTGCGCGCCAGCGTTTCGATCTCAGCGGCGTTCTTGATGATGCCGAGGCCGTCGCGCAACCATTGCACTACCGCGCCGCCGATGAAGATGCTGCCTTCGAGCGCGTAGTTGATCTGGTCGCCGATCTGCCACGCAATGGTGGTGACGAGATTGTTCTTCGATTCGATCGGCTTGTCGCCGGTGTTCATCACGAGGAAGCAGCCGGTACCGTAGGTGTTCTTCACCATGCCCGACTCCGTGCACATCTGGCCGAACAGGGCCGCGTGCTGATCGCCGGCGATGCCCGCGAGCGGAATCTTGGAGGCGAACACGGTGGTCTTGGTCGGCCCGTACACTTCCGACGATGCACGCACTTCCGGCAGCATGTTGCGCGGAATGTCGAGCGCTTCGAGCAGTTCGTCGTCCCACTTCAGCGTGTGGATATTGAACAGCATCGTGCGCGACGCGTTGGTCACGTCGGTGACGTGCAGACCACCTTTGGTGAAATTCCAAACCAGCCAGCTATCCACCGTGCCGAAGGCGAGGCGGCCTTGCTTCGCTTTTTCGCGTGCGCCTTCGACGTTGTCGAGAATCCAGCGGATCTTGGTCGCCGAGAAGTATGAGTCGATCGGCAGACCGGTTTTCGCGCGGACTTTCTCTTCGAGACCTTGCTCTTTGAGCTGATCGCAGAAGTCGGCGGTGCGGCGGTCTTGCCAGACGATCGCGTTATAAATCGGATGACCGGTTTCGCGGTCCCACACGATGGTGGTCTCACGCTGATTGGTAATGCCGATCGCGGCAATCGAGGTGCCGTTCATGCCGGCACGCGTGACCGCTTCGGCGGCGACGCCGGCCTGGGTCGACCAGATTTCCTGCGGGTCGTGTTCGACCCAACCCGGACGTGGATAGATTTGCTGGAATTCTTTCTGAGCGGTCGACACGATATTGCCGAGCCGGTCAAACAGCATCGCGCGGGAGCTGGTGGTGCCTTGGTCAAGCGCGAGGATGTACTGATCCTGCATTGTCTCTTCTCCATGTGTTTTATGAATCACCGGATTGCTGACCGGCGACGGGAACGGCTTGTTGTTTTAGGCGGGCTGCAACAGCTTGAGCGTGTGCGTCCCGGCTTTGTCAGTAGCCGAGGGGTGAAAATTCGTTCGGGTCATGCGGGTCCATTCACGTAGCGAGGCCGTGTTGCGATAGCCTGACCCAGGTGGTCTGGCTATGCGGCTCAGCTAAATGGCTTAACTAAATGATCTAACTAACTGTTAGCTAGGCACTCTGTCGGAACGGCTCGCGGGCGAACCATGCGTCAATGTCATGTGTGATCGAATCGAGCGTGCCCGGTTCGACGTGCAGGCCGAGTTTCGAGCGGCGCCACAGGACGTCCTGCGCGCTGCGCGCCCATTCGGTGTCGCGCAAATAAGTGAGTTCGGCTTCGTAGAGACCCGGCGCGAAAGCGCGGCCGAGGTCGGCCACCGAGCGCGCGTTGCCAATGATATTTTTCACGCGCGTGCCGTATGCACGCGCGAGGCGGTGAGCCAGATCGGCGGGCAGCCACGCATTCTGCTGCTTGAAGCCGGCGAGGAAGCGCTCGAAGTTGGCTTGCGGAATATCGCCACCAGGCAACGGCGCACCGGCCGTCCACGAGGGTGTGCCGTTATGCAGCGCGTACGCGAGTTTGTCGACGGCTTCTTCCGCCAGCTTGCGGAAGGTCGTGATCTTGCCGCCGAACACCGACAGCAGCGGCGCTTCGCCCGCAGGTGCATCGAGTTCGAGCGAGTAGTCGCGCGTAACCGCCGATGGATTGTCCGCGCCTTCTTCCTCGAGCAGCGGACGCACGCCCGAGTAGGTCCAGCGCACGTCTTGCGGCGAAATCTTCTCTTTGAAGTAGCGGTTGATCGAATCGCACAGGTACTGCGTTTCGTCGGCGTTGATCGCCACTTGCGACGGGTCGCCGCGATATTCGAGGTCGGTCGTGCCGATCAGCGTGTAATCGTGTTCGTAGGGAATCGCGAAGATGATCCGCTTGTCCGGATTCTGGAAGATGTACGCGTGATCGTGTTCGAACAGACGGCGCGTGACGATATGGCTGCCTTTCACGAGGCGCACGCTGTGCGTCGCCTCGCGGCCGAGCGCGCCATGCAGCAATTCGCCGACCCACGGTCCCGCCGCATTCGCAATCGAAGCGGCGCGCACGTCGAGGATCGTGCCGTCCTCGCGCTTGAGTTGCGCTCGCCATTCGCCGCCGGCGCGCACCGCGCTCAGCAGCTTGGTGCGCGTGAGAATCTTTGCACCGCGTTCCTTCGCATCCAGCGCGTTCAGCACGACCAGACGCGCGTCATTCACCCAGCCGTCCGAATACACGAAACCGCGCTTGATCGAATCGACCAGCGGCGCGCCGGCAGGATGGTTGCGCATCACGATGCCGCGCGAGCCGGGCAGCAGTTCGCGTTTGGCGAGGTGATCGTAAAGGAACAGGCCGGCGCGGATCAGCCAGGCCGGGCGCAGATCGGGCATGTGCGGCATCACGAAGCGCAGCGGCCACATGATGTGCGGCGCGGCGCGCAGCAGCGTTTCGCGCTCCTGCAGGGCTTTGCGCACCAGCCCGAACTCGCGGTACTCGAGGTAGCGCAAGCCGCCATGAATCAGCTTGGTGCTGGCCGACGACGTATGGGACGCCAGATCGTCCTGTTCGCAGAGCAGCACCGACAGGCCGCGGCCCGCCGCATCGCGTGCGATGCCTGCGCCGTTGATCCCGCCGCCCACGACGAGCAAATCGTATCTCGAGCCTTGCGTCACCTGCTGTGTCCTCTGCGTCGTATTCAGAAACTGGTTTGGAAAAACTATTGAACCGATAGTGTTCGTTTGCGAACTTTAATGAACATATTCGAAAAAGTAAAGTTCGGTTTTCTTACGGACCCCTCTAGCGGTTGGCTAAGTTGGTGGCGTAACGCGCGGCCACGGACGATACTCTCGGAAGCAGCCATTTCGAGGTGAATTCATGCGTGGATTTTGGATAATCGGCGCCGCAGCGCTCCTGACGGGATGCATCAGCTCGCCGAGCTTGAACGGGACGATGGGCGCACCTTCGTTCGCATCGTTGCAGCAGATGTGCAGTGCCCAGACGGTCGACTACGGCAACGACGCGCAAGGCGTCTACGCGACGCTGTTCGATGCGTATGTGGCGAACCGGCGCGGCAAGCTGTCGAAGGACGATTACTGCGCGTTTCAGGCGTCGCTGGCACAGCATTACACGAGCCTCGGTGCGAGTGCGGACCCGCAAGCGCGTAATCAGTGGGTGACTTTCTTCACCGACCAGCGAGCCAAAGCATTGAGCTGGCGCGCGGCGGCCGATCCGACCTTGCGCGCGGGCTGAGCTTCACGCCTGGTGTTTTCCACCCAGTCCTTCCCGCTCGGATATTCGCGTCGAGTGGGTTGATAGGCTGACTCGGAGCTAACGCGCGACTAGCCGCGCTGCGGCTGCGCCCCGCGCCACAACATCCGACGAATCTGCGCGAAGACGGCCTCGCGCGTCGGCGCGTTGCTCCCTGCGGCTTGTTGCGCCTGTGGCAAAGGCAACTGATTGGCGAGCGCCAGCATGGTGAAGCCGTGCAGGCTTGCCCAGTAGGCGTAACCGATCAATTCCGGATCGCCTTCCAGAAGGCCCGCGGCAACGAGCTGCTCGAAATGTGCCCCGAGCATACGCCAGGCGCGGTGCGATGCGGCCTGGAGTTCCGGATAAGCGCCTTCCTGCTGCGTCAGATCGAACATCAGGCGGTAGGCGTGCGGCTCGTCGAGTGCGAACGCCACGTAGGCGTCGCTGACGGCGGAACGGTCGGTCGCGGGCGCTTCCTTCGCCACGGCTTCGAGTCGCGCCGCGAAACGGTTGAACGCCGCCGCGCGGACCATCGCAAGGATTTCGTCTTTGTCGCGGAAGTAGCGATAGGGCGTCATCGCGCTGCAACCCAGTTCCCTCGCCAGTTCGCGCATCGTCACGCCTTGCGCGCCGCGCGTGGCGAATGCGTTTTCGGCTACGCGCCGCATGGTTTCGCGGAATTGCTGGATGTCGTCGGAAGAGAGCGTTTTTGGCATGCGCGAAGGCAGAAGGTCCGTCGCGTCAATTTACTGCGTAAATGAATTGGGCACAACAAAGCGGCCGTTGATCCGGCCGCTTTGCTTTGTAATCCAGGGTACTAGGAAAAACGCTTGATGGCCCGCAGCGCACTGTCGCCGGTTTCGGTTACGCGCCATTGTTCGTTGCCCGACGCGAGCCGTTCAAGTTGCACAAGCTGGCGTTCCAGCAAGGCGTCGAGTTCTTCTCGCTCCATATCGACTTGATTGGGAGCGTCCTTGACGAGCAACAACGTGGCGAATTCATGCGGACTCAGCATCGTTCTCTCCATGTCAAGCAAACGCGGACGGCCTTGGAGGCGACTGGCACGATGCCAGTGGAGTCCGCTAGAGGATCAGGCGGGAGGTGCGGCTATCACGACAGGTTCACGCTGCCGGCACTCCGCGTAACGCGGAACGGACGCCGGGGAACTGGAGTGTAGTCAACCGCCGGACAAACACCAAAGGGGCACCAGTAAATTTTCCCTTTGACAATTGCGACCCGCAGAGGCGGTTTAGGGCAGCGACCAGATCCTTGATTTCACTCGAAGTTTCGCGTGCACTGCAACATGGCGGAAGACGCCTGGGATCACTCGGCGATATACACCTGGCAGTTGGCGGCGGCGAGCGTTTCGTTCATCTCGGCGGGTGGCGCGGCGTCGGTGAAAAGCGCGTCGATCTGATCGAGGTGACCTTGGCGAACGAGCGCCGGACGGCCGAATTTGGAGTTGTCGGCGGCGAGAAACACGGTGCGTGCATGCTGGATGATCGCCTCGGCCACGCGCACTTCGCGGGTGTCGAAATCGCGCAGCGTGCCGTCCGTTTCAATGCTCGACGTACCGATGATCGCGAAGTCCACCTTGAACTGCCGGATGAAGTCGATCGCCAGTTCGCCGACGATGCCCTTATCCCACGGCCGCACGATGCCGCCCGTCACCAGCACTTCGCAATCCGGATAGCCGCTCATCATGCTGGCGACATTCAGATTGTTGGTGATCACGCGCAGGCCGCGATGCCGGTTGAGCGCTCGTGCGACTTCTTCGGTCGTCGTGCCGAGGTTGATGAAGAGGGACGCCTGATCGGGAATGTGAGTGGCCACTAGCGTCGCAATGCGCCGCTTCTCTTCGTGGAACATCCGCTGACGCGCCGTGTACGAGACGTTCTCGGAGCTGGTCGGCAGACTTGCGCCGCCGTGATAGCGGCGCAGCAGGTTCATGTCGGCGAGCCAGTTGACGTCGCGGCGGATCGTCTGCGGCGTCACGTCGAAGTGGGCCGCGAGTTCGTCCACGGTCACGAAGCCGTCGCGTTGCACCCACTCCAGCAGTTCCTGTTGCCGGGCGTTGAGAGTCAGGCGGGGGTCTCGGGTCATGTGTCTCGGGTCGTGGGTTTTTGTCGGCGCTGCCCGTCACCGGCGCGACAAGCCGAGCCGGCAAACGGGTAATGCGTGAACGAGGGTGAGCGTATTGTAAGACCATCGCGCGTCTTGTCTGCCAACTCATGCGTCATGGTTCGGGTCCAGGGCGACCCTGCGGCGACCTATTCAGGTCATTTACGCATTTATTCATTTGATAAATGAATTTGTTTTTTGTGCCGGATCGCGCTGCAATCCAAGGCTCCGCGTTGTACCCCGCGTGCTACCTGAGTTTTACCTGAGTGTTACCCGTTTCCATGGTTTCCGGCGTTATAGAACGCGCCGGACCGCGCTTTCGAGAGTGTTCGACATGACTGGCTTCAACTGGCAAAACCCCTATCCGACGCCGCGTCTGCCTGTATTCGCGCGCAATATCGTTTCGACTTCGCATCCGCTTGCCGCGCAAGCCGGTCTGCGGATGCTGTGGAAAGGCGGCAATGCCGTCGACGCGGCGATCGCGGCGGCCGCCGCCATCACGGTGGTCGAGCCGGTCTCGTGCGGCCTCGGCGGTGACGCCTTTGCGCTGGTGTGGGACGGCAAGAAGCTGCATGGTCTGAACGCTTCCGGTGTGTCGCCGGCGGCCTGGAACGTCGATTACTTCAAGCGCAAGTACGGTGAGGAAAACGGTCTTGCCAAACAACCCAAGCGCGGCTGGGATGCCGTGACGGTGCCGGGCGTGATCGCCGGCTGGGAAGCATTGCATCAGAAATTCGGCTCGCTGCCGTTTGCCGATCTGATGGAGCCGGCGATCGAGATCGCCGAGCGCGGCCATGCGGTGGCGAGCATCGTCGCCTACAAATGGGCGGCAGCCGTACCCGAATTGAAGGACCTGCCGGGCTTCGCGCAAACCTTCATGCCGCGCGGCCGCGCGCCGGAAGTCAGCGAACTGGTGCGCTTTCCCGGCCACGCGAAGACGTTGCGCAAGCTCGCCGAACAAGGTCCGCGTGCGTACTACGAAGGCGAGATCGCCGAGCAGATCGCGGCGTTTGCGCGTGAAGGCGGCGGCGCGTTGACCCTCGACGACCTGCGCAACTACAAAGCGGATTGGGTCGAGCCGATCGGCAAGGATTATCGCGGCTACACCGTGCATGAAATTCCGCCGAACGGCCAGGGCATCGCGGCGCTGATCGCGCTGGGCATCCTCGAAAAATTCGACGTGAAGGAACTCGCCGTCGACAACGTCGAGTCGCAGCATTTGCAAATCGAAGCGATGAAGCTGGCATTCGCCGACGTCTACCGCTACGTCGCCGATCCGCGCTCGATGGACGTCACGCCCGAGCAGATGCTCGACGACGCGTACCTCACGTCGCGCGCGA
The DNA here is from genome assembly GCF_030464835.1 of Paraburkholderia sp. WS6. Lineage (NCBI taxonomy): Bacteria > Pseudomonadati > Pseudomonadota > Betaproteobacteria > Burkholderiales > Burkholderiaceae > Paraburkholderia > Paraburkholderia sp. WS6. The sequence goes on along the minus strand of NZ_JALQCK010000013.1, from coordinate 16,329 downwards.
AGCTGATCGATCACAAGCGTGCCACGCAATTCGACTTCGGCATGCCGAAGGCCGGCGGCACGATCTACATGTCGGTGGCGGACGAGCGCGGCATGATGGTCAGCTTCATCCAGTCGAACTACATGGGCTTCGGCTCGGGCATCGTGGTGCCCGATAGCGGCATCGCGATGCAGAACCGCGGCTGCGGCTTCTCGATGGACCCGAAGTCGCCGAACGTGGTTGAGGGCGGCAAACGGCCGTTCCACACGATCATCCCGTCGTTCCTGACGCAGCAGGTGGACGGCAAGCAGGAAGCGGTGATGAGCTTCGGTGTGATGGGCGGCGATATGCAGCCGCAAGGCCACCTGCAATCGATCGTGCGGATGCTCGACTACGGTCAGCAACCGCAGGCCGCCTGCGACGCGCCGCGCTGGAAGGTCAACCGCGACTTCACGATCGACATCGAATCGACGCTCGATCCGACGACGGCCGCGGCGCTGGAGAAGCTGGGTCACACGATCAAGTCGGTCGACGATCCGTACATGGACTTCGGCTCCGGCCAGTACATCTGGAAGCTCGACCGCAACGATCCGGACCGCGGCTATGTGGCGGCAAGCGACAGCCGTCGCGACGGATTGGCAGCGGGGTTCTAAATGAACATCCCCGCGTCGCAATCCGCGACAGCATCCCCGCATTCCACGTCCGCACCGCTTTCCAAAGCGATGGTGCGGCGTATCGTGTTTTCGTCGTCGGTCGGCAATGCGCTCGAGTGGTTCGACTTTCTGGTTTACGGTTACTTCGCGACCATCATCGCGAAACAGTTCTTCCCGATGCAGGACGAGTGGCTCTCTACGCTGCTCGCCATTGCCACCTTCGGCATTTCGTTTCTGATGCGGCCGCTGGGTGCGATCGTGCTGGGCGTCTACGGCGACCGCAAGGGCCGCAAGGCGGCGCTCACGCTCGCCATCGCGCTGATGATGGTCGGCACCTTTACGATGGCGGTGATGCCACCGTATGCGTCGATCGGTCTTGCGGCGCCCGTGTTGATCCTGCTCGCGCGGCTCGTGCAAGGTTTCGCGGTGGGCGGTGAGTTCGGCAGCGCGACGGCCTTCATGGTCGAACACAGCGCGTCACGGCGTGGCTACTACGCGAGTTGGCAGTTCGCGAGCCAGGGTCTGGCCGCGATCACCGCGGCGGCCTTTGGTTCGCTCCTGACCGCGTGGATGCCGCCTGAGCAACTCAATAGCTGGGGCTGGCGACTTCCGTTTATCTTCGGTCTGCTGGTCGGGCCGGTGGGCTATTACATCCGTTCGCATCTCGACGAGACGCCGGAGTTTCTCGCCTTGCGTAAAGCACGTGAGTCCGCGAGCAAGCATCAGGTGGTGTCTGACGAGAAGGACGCGTCGTTCAGCAATCAGTGGGTGAATCTGCTGCTGGCCGTGGGCATCGTCGCGCAATCTACAGTCGGCGTGTATGTGCTGCAGCTCTACATGCCGATGTATGCGGTGAAGCAGTTGCACATGCCGGCTGCTGCGTCGTTCGGGGTGGTGGTGCTCAACGGCGGCTTGCAGTTCCTGCTGTCGCCCGTGATGGGCGCATTGTCCGACCGCATCGGCCGGATTCGCATCATGCTGACCACGTCGATCCTGATGGGCTTGCTGATCTATCCGATGTTCGCTTTGCTGCAGTCGCATCCGACGATCGGCTGGCTCCTGCTCTTGCAAGGCACCGCCGGAATTTTCAAGGCGGCTTACTCCGGACCGATGCCCGCACTGATGTCCGAGATCTTTCCAACACAGGTGCGCTCGACCGGTCTTTCAATCGGTTACAGCATCGGCGTAACGATTTTCGGCGGTTTTGCACCGACGATCGTGGAGACCTTCATTCACTTGACCGGCGACAAGCTGGCGCCAAGTTACTACGTCCTGATTGCGGCAGTGTTGTCGGGGTTGTCGCTTGTCGTGGTCGCGTGGCGTATGCGGCGCGTCCGGCTTCTCGACGGCGTTCAGCCCGCATGACGGCGTTGCCGGTGGCCGTTGTGTTTCGCAGCGAGCCTTGCCGCGTTTGACGTGCAGTCTCTTTTCAAGCCAAAGCCAGCTCTTCGAGTTGGCTTTTTTTTGCCTTGCTTGCGCCGCTTGTAACCAACTGAAGGAATCGACTACCGTGAAATTGGAACTGCGGTGGTTCGGCACGGTCTGTGCTGGGTTATCTGCAGAATTGTGAAACACCGGCTAAGATGCAGGATACAAGGGGTTAACTCTAACTCTAATCAAGGCGCTGTATCTGACACGGCGGACCGCCCTTGCGATAGTGGGCGGTTTCGAGCGCTCCACGAGTCGATACAGCTTTCGGAGCAAAGACACAATGCACACTGAGCTGAACCATGTGATGCCCTGGCGGATCGAGGATATCGACCTCACCCGCATAGACCGTCAGAAGGCCGTCGCTAACGAGGACCTGCTGCTTCTGTTGTGCGCCGCTTCGTTTATCGAAAGCGGTACCGATCTTTACACCAGTAATCTGAGCACTTTCTTCGACGGCGACCCTGAAGTCTCGGCCTGGCTCAACCAGGAATGGGAGCCGGAAGAAATGCAGCATGGCCGGGCGCTCAAGACGTATGTCGCCTACGTCTGGCCTGAGTTCGATTGGGACACCGCGTTCCGCAATTTCATGGAAGAGTATTCGCTGACGTGTTCGGTCGAAGACTTCGAAAAGACCCGCGCGCTCGAGATGGTCGCGCGCTGTGTGGTGGAAACGGGTACCGCAACGCTGTATCGCGCGATTGGCGAATGTTCGGACGAGCCCGTGCTCAAGCAGATCACCGACAACATTCGCACTGACGAAGTCCGTCACTACAAACACTTTTTCAAGTTCTTCAAGAAGTACAACAAGATCGAAGGCAATGGCCGTCTTGCGGTTCTCGGCGCATTGATGCGGCGTGTGATTGAGATCAAGAACGAAGACTCGGAGATCGCGTTGCGCCATGTTTTCGCGATTCGTTATCCGGAACGCGTGCACGATTCGGCCTATAACCGCGAACGCGCCGCGCGCATCAATGCGCTGGTTCGGCGCAATCTGTCAGCGGACATGTGCGTGAAGATGCTGCTCAAGCCGCTCGATCTGCCGGCCAAGATTCAGCCGGGCGTGCATTATCCGCTCGCCAAGATCACGCAGCACGTGTTCTTTCGTTGAGGTTTTTCTGCTGAGTTCGCGGTGGACAGATGAAGATGAATGGCCCGCTTGTGCGGGCCATTTGTTTTTCGAGGCATGATTGATCCTCGGCAGCCTTCGCAACCTCGGCAACTCGCCACTGACTGGATCGATACCATGAGCGATTCTCCTTCACCCGAACGTCCGCTCGAACAGAACGTGTTCGACGAATGGCCCGACTCCGTCCGCACGTTGTTCGACGGGTCGTCGCTGGCGAGCAAGACGGGGTTCACCGCGTCGCTGCTCACCGTCGATGCAAACGGCCATGTGCGCACGTCGCTGCTTGGCGTCGGCGAGTTGTACGCGCCTGATTCGCGCTCGCTGTGCGTCGCATTGTGGCCACAGGCTCGGGCGGCACGCGTGATCGCGCAAAACGGCCGGGCCGCGCTGACGTTCGTCTGCGACGAGGCGTTCTATCAGGTGCAGTTGCGTTTGACGCCGCTAGCGGGCCTAACAGGCGACGACAGCGGCCTCGTGTACCTCATCGGCTCGATCGACACAGGGGAGGCGCAGAGCGTGCGTTATGCGCGCCTGACGAGCGGCATCACGTTTGAACTGGAAGGGGAAGGGGATGCGGTGCTCGATCGATGGGAACGGCAGATCGAGCACCTGAAGCAGGCTGCCGCTGCGGCTAGCCGATAGTCTGGGACTACGGCTAGCGAGCAGGCAGTGCTTGAACCTTAACGGCCGCGCTGGCCGCTGCGCGTCGGCTGGCCGCCGCGCGGCGCGTCGTTGCGCGGCTTTGCGCCACCCAGCAAAGCACCCGGATTACCGCCTTGCGGCTTTGCAGCCTGCGGTTTGCGCGGCGCATGTTGCGCGGCGCTGCCTTCGTGCGCCGCCGCACGCGGCTGACCGTCATGACGCTGGCCGTCGCGGCGCGGCTGGCCGCCGTTGCCGGCCGGTTTCGCACCTTGCGGCTTCGGCTGCTGCTGACCATTCGCCGGACGCTGACCCGAACGTTGTGCGGGCTTGGCCGACGACGCGCCATCGCGGCGGCCGCCGTCACGCTGGCCGCCGTCGCGCTTCGGCGCACCCTGGCTCTGACGCGGCTGACGATTGCCACCGCCGCCACCACCGCCCTGGCCACGGCGCAGAATCGGTTCCGGCTTCGCAGTCGGATCCGGCTCAAAACCGGCGATCACTTCCTGCGGCACCTGACGCTTGATCAGCTTCTCGATGTCCTTCAGCAATTGCAGTTCGTCGACGCACACCAGCGAAATCGCTTCGCCCGATGCGCCTGCACGACCCGTGCGGCCGATGCGGTGCACGTAATCTTCCGGCACGTTCGGCAAATCGTAGTTGACCACGTGCGGCAGCTGATCGATATCGATACCGCGTGCGGCGATGTCGGTCGCGACCAGCACTTGCAGTGTGGCGTCCTTGAACTCGGCGAGCGCGCGTGTGCGGGCCGACTGGCTCTTGTTGCCGTGAATCGCCAGTGCGCTGATGCCGTCTTTCGTCAGTTGTTCGGCAAGGCGGTTCGCGCCGTGCTTGGTGCGCGTGAACACTAGCACCTGGAACCAGTTGTGTTGCTTGATGAGGTGCGTGAGCAGCTCACGCTTCTTGTCGCGGTCGACCGGGTGAATCTTTTGTGCGACGAGTTCAGCCGTCGTGTTGCGCCGGGCGACTTCGATCAGCGCCGGCGAGTCGAGCAGATTGTCGGCGAGGGTCTTGATCTCGTCGGAGAACGTAGCCGAGAACAGCAGATTCTGACGCTTCGGCGGCAACTTCGCGAGCACGCGCTTGATGTCATGGATGAAGCCCATGTCCAGCATGCGGTCCGCTTCGTCGAGCACGAGAATCTCGAGATGCGACAGGTCGATGGTCTTCTGCTGCATGTGGTCGAGCAAACGGCCCGGCGTCGCGACGACGATGTCCACGCCGCTGCGCAGCGCGCCGATTTGCGGATTGATGCCGACGCCGCCGAACATCACGGTCGACTTCAGCTTCAGGTACTTGCCGTAGGCGCGCACGCTTTCTTCGACCTGTGCGGCCAGCTCACGCGTCGGCGTGAGGATCAGTGCACGGACAACGCGCTTGCCCGACGCCGTGGTGACGGCGGGCATGGTGTTCAGACGCTGCAGGATCGGCAGCGTGAAGCCGGCGGTCTTGCCGGTGCCGGTCTGCGCGCCAGCCAGCAGGTCGCCGCCGTTGAGCACGGCGGGGATTGCTTGTGTCTGGATCGGAGTCGGGGTGGTGTAGCCGAGTTCGTGTACAGCGCGGACCAGCGGTTCGGACAAGCCGAGGGAATCAAAAGACATAAATGCTCTTTGCAATGCAGTTTCGCGAACGGCACCAGACGGCACCCAATGGACCCAGGCGGGTACCAGCGGGTACAGGCACGGCATGAACACGCCTCTATGGCGCGTTCGAGGCCAAAGCCCAGTTCCGGTCGCAGAGAAATCGGCGGCACGCTCAAATGCGTGCCGAATGCTTCAACGCGCTATGCAGACACGTTGACTGGCCTTAAGTTGCATTTCGCCGCCGTGGGATGTCACGCGACGTAGCGCGCAACACTGACGAATTGACACAGACTGCCCGCCAGTACGAACAGGTGCCAGATACCATGTCCGTGCCGGATGCGCTCGTCGTTGATGAAGAAGTAGATGCCGGCGCTGTAGATGACCCCGCCGGCCACGAGCCAGGCGGTACCCGCTGCCGGTAAAGCTTGAACCAGCGGGCGGACGGCAACGAGCGCGAGCCATCCCATCAAGACATACAGCACCATCGAAACGCTGCGGGTGCGTCGCCCGAGCGTCAGTTCCTGCACGATGCCGAGAGCGGCAAGCCCCCAGCTTACGCCGAATAGCGACCAGCCCCACGGCCCACGCAAAGTGACCAGCGTGAACGGGGTGTAGCTGCCGGCGATCAACAGATAGATCGCCGAATGGTCGCATTTTTGCAGAACCGCTTTGACACGCGGGTTACGCACGCTGTGGTAGAGCGTCGAGATAGCATACAGCACGAACAGCATCGCACCGTAGACGCTGAAACTCACCACCTTGTACGCGTCGCCGTCGAGCGCGCCCATTGTCACGAGCGTAGCCAGCCCCGCCACCGACAGCACGGCGCCGACGAGATGGGTAATGCTGTTGAAACGCTCACCGACATGCACGGCTCTTTCCTCCTGCGCGGTTTCATAAGGGTTTGTACCCACATGATACCGGTCCTGCAAAAACGAAGGGCGCGGCCGCGTATTCCGCAGGCCGCGCCCCCGGTACATCTAACGCCGCTTAGTCGAGCGGCGCCGAACGCAGATCAGACACTTGCTGCGGCGACACAGCCGTACCATGGTTGCCCCACGACATACGAATGTACGTCACGACAGCGGCCACTTCCGTGTTCGACAGTGCCTGTGCGAACGGCGGCATACCGTACGGATGCGGGTTGGCTTCCGTGCTCGGCGGGTAACCGCCGTTCAGCACCATACGGATCGGGTTGACCGCCGACGGCATCTGGATCGACTGGTTGTTCGCCAGCGGCGGGAAGGACGGCGGCATACCAAGACCGTTTTCCGCGTGACACTTCGCGCAGTTGTCAGCGTAGATCTTCTGACCTTGCTTCAACAGTTCGCCACCGAACTTTTCCGAGGTCTCGAGCTGCAGCGGTTCCGGCGCTTCGCTCTTCTGCGGAATCGTCTTCAGGTACGTGGCCATCGCGTTGATGTCTTCGTCCGACATGTACTGCAGGCTGTTGTGAACCACTTCAGCCATCGGACCGAACACCGCGCCGCGGTTCGACACACCGGTCTTCAGCAGATCGGCGATGTCTTTGGTTTCCCAGTCGCCGAGGCCGGCTTCCTTGTTCGACGTCAACGACGGTGCATACCAGTTCTGCAGCGGGATCAGGCCGCCGGCAAACGCAGCCGAGTTGACCGGGCCGCCCATGGCGTTGATCGACGTGTGGCACATGCCGCAGTGGCCGAGGCCTTCGATCAGGTACGCGCCACGGTTCCATTCGACCGACTTGGTCGGATCAGCCTTGTACTCGCCTTCGCGGAAGAACAGCGTGCGCCACCCAATCAGCATGTTGCGCTGGTTGAACGGGAATTTCAGTTCGTGCGGACGGCTCGCCACATTGACCGGCGTGACCGAGCGCAGGTACGCGTAGATCGCGTCCGAGTCGGCGCGCGTGACCTTTGTGTAGCTCGTGAACGGGAAGCCCGGGTACAGCAGGCTGCCGTCTTTCGAACGGCCCGTGTGCATCGCGCGGTAGAAGTCGTCCTGCGTCCACTTGCCGATACCGTACTGGTCGTCAGGCGTGATGTTCGGTGTGAACATCGTGCCGAATGGCGTAGCCATCGGCAGGCCGCCGGCGAACTGCTTGCCGCCGCGCACCGTGTGGCAGGCGATACAGTCGCCGGCGCGGGCGAGGTACTCGCCCTTCTTGATCAGTGCGGCCTGGTCGGCGGGCGTTGCCGCCATGGCCGTGCCGTTATGCAGGTTGTCGCCGCCCGACCACAGGACGGGAACGAGTGCGGCAGCCGCAACGACGACGACTGCCGAGAGGGCGAACAAAGACTTGCGTTTCATTTGAGTGTCTCTCCCGGTGCCTTATTGCGGTTCGCTGCCGCAGGCAAGCGGAGTCTTCAACGAGCGGGCCGGAGCCGGCACGGGGTTTTGTGGAGCCTTTTGCGTGGCAAGCCAGGCAGCGACGGCGTTCACGTCTTCGTCAGTCAGGCGGGTGGCGATGGTGTGCATGCAATCCGGTGCGATGGCATGGCGCGAGCCCGAACGCCATGCGCCCAATTGCGCGCTCATGTAGTCAGCGTGCAGGCCGACCAGACCCGGGATAGCGGGTTCCATGCCGGTCAATGCCTTGCCGTGGCAAGCCGCGCAAGCCGGAATCTGTTTGGATGCGTCGCCGTTCAGGACGATCTGCTGGCCGCGCGCAACGATGGCCGCCGACACGGTCGGCTTGGCCGGCGTGGGGTAGGGCGGGCGTTGTTGCGAGAAGTACGTGGCGATCTGATGAAGGTAGTCGTCCGAGAGATACGTGACGAGGTAGTTCATCGGCGGGTATTTGCGGCGCCCTTCGCGGAAGTTCTGCAACTGGTTGTACAGATAGTCGGCCGGCTTGCCTGCGAGACGCGGGAAGTAGTCGTTGTCGGTACCTTGGCCATGGGAGCCGTGGCAGGCCGTGCAGCCTTGCACGCGCGCTTCCATCGTATCGGGGGCCTTCGGTTGAGTCTGCGCTTTCGCAGCGCTATAGACACCCGCGGAGCCGATCAGCAGAAGGGCAAGCAACGGGCGGAAAATGCGTCTTGAAGACACGCGTAACTCCATCAAAATCGGGGACCTGACCGAACTTCGAGCGGCTCGGTGTGAAGGGCAGCCGGCGCTGCGGCGACGCAGCATTCTATCATCGAAGGGTGATGGTGACTATTTGCCACATTAGAGAAGGTTCCGGGTGTCACGGCGATGCGACAGTTTGACGCGCGTCGTTGGCTGGCAAGCGGGGCGGCCATCTCGATTTTTGTCTGCCGGATCGTAGATGCACATGTCGTTCCCATGGGCCTGCATAACAAAGCAGGTTGAACCGACTGGCGCGCCGGCCATCGAAGCGTACACTTCCGGGCGCGCCGGCGTCCCTCTGATGTGGACGACCTTCGGCTCACCGTCTACCGTTTTACTTTCCACAAGCTATCGGCCTTACATGAAGCTATTGAAGCTATTCAATTTTTCCCGTCCGGCGCTCCGTGCGTTGACGTTCGGCGCCGCGGCGCTGGTCATGACGTCCACGGCTTTTGCGCATGCGCATCTGGTGTCGAGCGAGCCGGCGGCGAACGCCGAAGTGGCCACTGCCACTGAAGTGACGATCCATTTCACCGAGCCGCTCGAACCGGCTTTCAGCCGGATCGAACTCAGCGACGCGAGCGGCAAGCCCGCCGCGCCGGCTGCGTCGCAAGTTGACCAAAGTGATGCAAAGGTGATGCACCTGGCGCTGCCGCAGTTGACGGCTGGCCGCTACGCGGTGCACTGGATCGCGGTTGCCACGGACGGCCACCGTACGCAAGGCAACTTCGCGTTCATCGTCAAATGAGCATGGACGGACTGTGGATCGGGCAGGTCGCGATGGCCGCGCTCATGAATGTCGCGTTTGCGTTTGCCGTCGGTTCGGCGCTGCTCAGCGCCTGGCTCGCCAAGGACGCGCAAACCAAGATCAACCCCGCACGGCCCGCCTGGTTGCGCGCGCAACGGTCGATGCTGACCGCCACCGTCGTGCTGGTGCTCGCGGATCTGGGCTGGCTGCTGTATCAGGCGGCGTCGATGAGCGGCGTCGCGTTGCCGGCGGCGATTGGGGTGGTGCCGACTGTCTTGACGCAAACCCATGTCGGTTACGGCTGGAGCGTGGCGTTCGCCGGCGCGCTGGTGCTGCTGGGCACGGCCATGGCCAGTCATACGGGCATGCTGCGCAATGCACTGCTGTGGCTCGCGGTGATCGCGATTGCGGCGGGCAAGGCGTCGCTCGGACATGCGGCGGATGCCGGCCCGGCCTCGGCGGCGATCGGCATGCAGACGCTGCATGTGCTGGTGACGAGCGTCTGGGGCGGACTGGCGATGGCGGCGGGGCTCGCGGTATTGCCCGCGCTTGGCACGTCGACCGCGCGCGGGATGCTGATCCGCACGGCGACGCAGGTGTCGCACGTATCCGTTGTGGCGGTCGGGTTGGTGCTGCTCACCGGGGTCTTCAATGCCGTGCGTGGATCGGGCGGCTCGTTCGAAGCCATCCAGATGAGCACGTGGGGCCATGTGCTGACGCTGAAGCTCGCGCTAGTCGCGCTTGCGCTGGTGCTCGGCGGCCTCAATCGCTTCTCGGCGCTGCCGCGCCTGCGCCGCACGGCCTCGACGATGGACGCGCATACCTTCGTCAACGTGCTCTATCTCGAAGCGCTGGCGATGGTCGGCGTGTTCGTCGCAGCGGCCGTGTTGTCGCACAGCGTGCCGGCATTCGCAGCGTTGGGCAGTTAAGGCTAAAAAAAGCGCCGCACAGCAAAGGCGTGCGGCGCAATACACACGGTCGCCCGGCGGTGGCCGGCTGATCCGTTACTGCCCTTTAGGCGGCGAGCGTGTTGTGCGCCCGTTTCAGCGTCTCTTCCGGAAACATTTCCTGCTGCAGTTCGCCGTCGTTGCCGAACCACTGGCAGATCAACCAGTTGCCCGGCGCGAACAGCACCGGTCCGCTCCAGGTGGCGGTCATCGGACGTCCGCCGGACCTGAGCGTCAGGACGTCGCCGGCTCGGTAGGCAGGTTTCGCGGGGCTCGCAGGTCTCTTTCGCGGTCGCATGATGAGCGTCCGTTCGATGAAACGGATCATTCGAGGCCGAGCCGATGTCCGAGAATCGGCGCGCAGAAGAGCGCGATCGCGCAGCCCGCTGCTTTGCCTTCCAGTTCCGCGCCTGCGGCACGTGAGCTGTACATGTGGGTCAGCAGCTCGAAGAGTTGCGGCAGGCAGTACAGCACCGCGGCAGCGATAAAGCATTTTTCGACCACCGAGATGCGCCAGCCGCGTTCGTACGCGAGCATCGCGCCGATGATGCGAAGCACGCCGAACACCACCAGCGCGCCGACGGCGGCCTGTTCGCGTAGCAGATAGTCTGGAAGGAATTCGCCCATGATGTTCCCCGATGCATTTGTCGTTTTGAATGCATTTGAGCAAGGAGCGGGCCATGCGTATGTCTGATGCCGAACAAACGGCTTGAAAGCCTTTGTGGGTAAGGCTTTGCGGGTGGTGTGACCGCGCCGGCAAAGTGCCGCGAAGGGCGTATTCCGGCCGGTTCGGTCCGGGGTGTTACGTAACTGAGACGGCACACGCTACGTCAGCCGTAACGTGTGCGCCGGCAATTACCATTCCGCGACGCTACCATCCTCATGGCGCCACACCGGATTGCGCCAGCGGTGGCCGACCTTCGCCATCTCGCGCACCTTCTCTTCGTTCACTTCGATGCCGAGGCCCGGGCCTTGCGGAATCGACACGAAGCCGTCTTCGTATTTGAAGACTTCGGGGTTCTTGATGTAGTCGAGCAGGTCGTTGCCCTGGTTGTAGTGAATGCCCAGGCTCTGTTCCTGAATGAACGCGTTGTAGCTCACCGCGTCGATTTGCAGGCAGGTGGCCAAGGCGATCGGGCCGAGCGGGCAGTGCAGCGCGAGCGCGACGTCGTACGCCTCGGCCATCGACGCGATCTTGCGGCACTCGGTGATCCCGCCCGCGTGCGACGCGTCCGGCTGGATGATGTCGACGTAGCCGCCCGACAGGATGTGCTTGAAGTCCCAGCGCGAATACAGACGTTCGCCCAGCGCGATCGGCGTGTTGGTCTGGTTGACGATGTCGCGCAAGGCTTCCGCGTTTTCCGACAACACCGGCTCTTCGATGAAGAGCAGCTTGTACGGGTCGAGTTCCTTGGCCAGCACCTTCGCCATCGGCTTATGCACGCGGCCGTGGAAGTCCACGCCGATGCCGATGTTCGGTCCCACCGCTTCGCGCACGGCGGCGACGTTGTTGATGACGCCTTGCACCTTGTCGAAGGTGTCGATGATCTGCAGCTCTTCGGAGCCGTTCATCTTCACTGCCTTGAAGCCGCGTTCGACCACGGCACGCGCGTTATTCGCGACGTCGCTCGGACGGTCGCCGCCGATCCACGAATACACCTTGATCTTGTCGCGCACCTGGCCGCCGAGCAGCGCATGAATCGGCACGCCATGATGCTTGCCCTTGATGTCCCACAGCGCCTGGTCGACGCCGGCAATCGCGCTCATCGTGATCGGGCCGCCGCGATAGAAGCCCGAGCGGTACATCACCTGCCAGTGGTCTTCGATCAGTAGCGGGTCTTTGCCGATCAGATAGTCGGACAGCTCCTCGACGGCGGCCGCCACGGTATGTGCGCGGCCCTCGACCACCGGCTCGCCCCAGCCGACGATGCCTTCGTCCGTCTCGATCTTCAGGAAGCACCAGCGCGGCGGAACGATGAAGGTTTCGAGCTTGGTGATTTTCATGGTGTGCGTCTCCTTGCGGCTTGGGTGCCTGCGTGTGCGGACAATTTCGAGGATTCACATGCTACAACAAAAGTGCGATTAAGTACTATTAATAGTACTATTGGCCAAATAGTGGCCTGAAGTTGGTAAAGATGCCGGCCGGGGCGGCTGGATACTCGCCGGGCGACGGCGACGATGACGCCGCAACCGAACGCCGGCCAGCATGCCAACGCCGCAACGGCGCCGAAGGCGGAGGTTGGCGGGTTGAGATGCCGGATAATCGCGGTCGTTCCGGGCTCAGGTCCGATATCAATAGCGCCGAGAGGCTGCTGGGAGAAAGCTATTCAGCACGATCTGCATGGGCGCGTCGCCCATCTGCTGGCGACCGCGATTCTGCGCGGCGACTACGCGCCCGATTCGATCCTGCCGCGCGAGGCGGAGTTGATGGACACCTTCGGCGTGAGTCGGACGGTGTTGCGCGAGGCGCTGCGTACGCTGACGTCGAAAGGGCTGATCGAATCGCGGCCACGGGTGGGCACACGGGTGCGGCCGAAACATGCGTGGAATCTGCTCGATGTCGATGTACTCGACTGGTATTCGCGCGTCGCCGAGCCGATGGCCTTCGCGCTCAAGCTGCAGGAAATGCGCGAGATGATCGAGCCGTACGCGGCGGGTCTGGCGGCGGCCTCGCATACCGGCAACACCTTCAATGCGCTCGCGGCAGCGCATGCGTCGATGGTCGGGGCGCGTAACGTCGATGAATGGGTGCGCGCCGATCTGCAATTTCATCTGAGCGTGCTGACGGCATGCAGCAACGAATTGCTGATCCCGCTCGGCACGCTAATCGAGCGCACATTGGAAGCGCAGCTACGCCTGAACGCGAAACGCGCAGACGTGTTCAACGCGTCGCTGGCCGAACACACGGCGGTGTTCGAAGCGATCCGCGACCGTGATGCAACGGCGGCGCGAGACGCAATGGCGGGATTGCTGGGCGTGACGCGAGGAAGAATCGAAGCGTGAGTGTGACGCGAAAGCGCTGCCGCTCCCGCTTGACGGCATCATCGTGCTCAATCCATCGCCGCGTGCGCCACTGATGCATCCGGCGCCTGGTGCGCTGGGCGGATCAACAGCAGCAGCGGAATGACCAGTAGCGTCGCCACGAACATCAGCTTGAAGTCGTTCAGATAGGCGATCATCGACGCCTGCTGCGTAATCGACGCATTCAGCACCGCCAGGTCGTAATTCGAGCCGCTATTGAGCATCGACTGGATTGCCGGATTGAACGGCGTGACATTCGCTGCGAGGTCAGCATGCGAGACCTGCGTGTTGCGGGTCATCAGCGTCTGCACGATCGAAATGCCGATACTGCTGCCGATGTTGCGCATCAGGCTGTACGTCGCAGTGCCGTCGGCGCGCAGTTCGGGCATAAGCGTGGAGAAGGTCAGCGCGCTCAATGGCACGAACACGAGGCCGAGACCAAAGCCCTGCACCACGCCAGGCCAGACGATGTCCGACTCCGACAGCACGATCGTGTAATGCATCATCTGCCACAGTGCGAACGCGGAGATCAGGAAGCCGGCGAGCAGGAGAAGCCGCGCGTCGATCCGCTTCAATAGCCGTCCGGCGAACAGCATCGCGACCATGGTTCCCGCGCCGCTCGGCGCCGTGACGAGGCCCGTGGTCGCGACGGGATAGTTCATCAGGTTTTGCAGCATTGGCGGCAGCAACGCGCGCGTCGCATACATCACCGCGCCGATCACGAAGATGAAGAACGTGCCGGTGGCGAAGTTCGGGTCCTTCAGCAACTCATATTTGAAGAACGATTTCTTGCCGACCGTCGCCGTATGCACGAGGAAGAACGCGAAGCTGATCGCAGCGACCAGCGCCTCGATGACAATCTCATTCGAACCGAACCAGTCGAGTTGCTCGCCGCGGTCGAGCATTGCCTGCAGCGCGCCAATCGCGAGACCCAGGGTGGCAAAGCCGAACGCGTCGAATTTCGCGTCGTGCTTCGGTTCACGCGCGGGTAGGAAGGTGGCCACGCCGAACAGCGCAAACGCGCCGATCGGCACGTTGATGAAAAACACCCAGCGCCAGTTGTAGCTATCGGTGAGCCAGCCGCCGAGCGTCGGCCCGAGAATCGGTCCGACCATCACGCCCATGCCCCACACCGCCATCGCCTGGCCCTGCTTTTCGCGCGGATTGATGTCGAGCAGGATCGACTGCGACAGCGGCACCAGCGAGGCCCCGAAAATCCCCTGCAGCAAACGCGATGCGACGATCTGCGTCAGCGTTTCCGACAAGCCGCATAGCGCCGAGGCCACCGTGAAGCCGCCGATCGAGAAGATCAGCAGCCGCTTGACGCTCAGCCGGTCGGACAGCCAGCCGGTCAGCGGCGTGGCGATCGCGGCCGCGACGATGTACGAGGTCAGCACCCACGTGATCTCATCCTGCGACGCCGACAGCGTGCCCTGCATGTGAGGCAGCGCGACGTTGGCGATGGTGCTGTCGAGCGTCTGGATCAGCGTCGCGAGCATGATCGAGATGGTGATCATCGGCCGATTGAGCCGGGCGGCGCTCGTCGACGCGGAGTCGGTGGACATGGGGGAGTGGGACCTTCGAGATAGTAAGCATGCTTATTATATTGGCTGCAAGCGCATCCGCCCACCAGGATTTATGCGGAGCCTGAATTGCGCCCGTTGCGCCGGTTTTGCGCCCATTTCGACGCTGACAAACGGAAGCCTTTCGTATAATCGGCCCATGACCATCCAACTCGAAGAACGCTTCGGCTTTCTGATTTCCGACGTCGGCCGCCTGACAGGCAAGCGTTTCGACGATCTCGCGAAGTCATCGGTCGATCTGACGCGCGCGCAGTGCCGCGTGCTGGCCAACCTCGCCCATTACGGCGACGTCAATCAGGCGCGGCTCGCGGACCTGCTCGAAGTCGCGCCCATTTCGGCGGGGCGTCTGCTGGACCGGATGGAGGAGGGCGGCTGGATCGAGCGCACGGCCAATCCGGAGGATCGCCGCGAACGCCAGGTGCGCATGACACCGAAGGCCGCGCGCACGCTCGGCAAGGCCCGCAAAGTGGGCGATGAAATCGCGCTCGAAGCGCTGAACGGTTTTACCGACGAAGAAGCGAAGCAGCTCATCGCGCTGCTGCAACGGGTGCGCGGGAATCTCAGCCGGCTGGTGGATCGGTGAGCGTGGGGCTTGTCCGTTTTAGTTGGCGCAGGATCCGGCAAAGATAGTGCGAAGGAGCGAGCGTAAGCCAGCTCCTTTTTCGTTGCGAGCGTTAAAGCCGATGACTCGATTCTGCAAAGTCATCCGCCTATTTGGATTCGGGGGCGGCGCCTGACGGCTGAACCAGTTCGAAGCACGCAGCCTTGGTTTTTGCATCGGCCAGAGACGGGTCGATACATTTGAAGGCGCTCTGATCGCGCTGAACGAAAATCGTATCGGCCGAGCCGGCATTGCCGTGCGCGCCGTTTACTACGGCGACGATTTTGTAGCCGTCCTGCAGCAACGTCGAAAGCGTGATTGGACTGGCGCGCCACTGACTGTCGGGCGGCGTTTGGGCGTTGACGGAGAGTTGCGATGCGGCGGTGAAAAGCGCGACGGATGCGGTGGCCACGGCAAGCGCGGCGGTGCGGAACGTCATCAAGAAACCTCCTTGCTGTTGCTATTTGGAAGACCAAAACAAAAAAGCCGCTGACCTTGCGGATCAGCGGCTTTTTCTTGCAGTTGTGGCGAATCAGGGACTCGCAGCAGATGGCCGGTGAGCCTTGTCCGGCTTGGTTTCGCGGCTGCTAGGATTCTCAGGATAGCAGTTCCGGGTAGCAGTCGCGCATAGTTTTACATTCGGTTTCAGGGACGGCTCCCACTTCGCTTCCTGTCCGGGTAACGAGCCGCCCAAGGCGTACAAGCCCACCCCGGTGATAATTGCCCGAAACACCAGCGCTGGCGCAGGCCTTCTTTCCTGCCTTCTTTCTTGAATGCCGCTCTGCCGCGGTCTATCTTTAAGCTGATTCACTTCAGGAGATGGCCATGAACCGCGCTGCGGTGGACGTGCATTTTGACCGCGTGCACATGTTCATCGACATGTCCGACGGCCCCGCCGTTCAATTTCCACTGGACTGGTTTCCCGTGTTGCAGGCCGCCACGGCAG
>NZ_JALQCK010000012.1:0-203898 GCF_030464835.1 Paraburkholderia sp. WS6 | reverse complement strand
GCACAGGGGCAACGCTAATAGACCACTAACAAATCAAGGAAAGGCCAAAGCCCCAAGAACACAGACAAAAGCGCCGCGCAGACGAAAAACCTGCACTTGGTGCAACCCCCCCTGCACATCCCATGCCAAACCAAAAACCAGAAACTCCTCTGTGATAAGTTCGTCTGACGCGGACAGACCCTCTACAATCGGAATCGACCAGCCAGTCCTCAGCAGCATCCGAACCCGAACCCGAACCCGAACCCGAACCCGAACCCGAACCCGAACCCGAAAGCGAACCCGAACCCGAACACCATAGGAGCGACCTGATGCAGCAGCCAGAAGCCCTCGGCGGCCTGTCCCACTCGGGCGGAATCGACCACCGCGAACCCGAGCCGGACGGCGCATTCATCCCGACGGAAAACCTCAACGTCGCAAGCGCCACCCAGCACGTGCTGAAGTCTGGCGACACCTTTATCGTCAACGACCCCCTCGGCGATATCACCGGCCACGACGACGGCCTGTTCGTCAACGACACCCGCGTCCTCTCGAACCTGCGCCTTACCTTCGGCGGCCGCGCGCCCTCGCTGCTGTCAGGCAGCGTCAGCAGCGACAACACCTCGTTCACCGCGCATCTGACCAACCGCCCCCTGCCGCCGCTCGGCGGCGACAGCACACCGGAAGGCGTGATCCACGTCGAACGCGTGCGCGTGCTCTCCGGCACCGTGCTCAACGAAGCGATCGAACTCACCAACTACGGCACGAGCGATGGAGTCGTGCCACTGTCCATCTCCTTCGCCAGCGACTTTCGCGACATGTTCGAAGTGCGCGGCCTCAGGCGCGACAAACAGGGCCGTGTCGAACCGGCGCGCGTCGAGAACCGCGAAGTGCTGCTCGGCTATATCGGTCTCGACGACGTGGCGCGCAATGTGCAGATCGCCTTCTTGCCGGAACCCGACAAGCTCTTCGCCGATCGCGCGGACTACACCGTCAAGCTGCCGGCGCAAGCGTGCGTATCGATCTATCTGTCCATCTCGGTGCAAGTCGTCGCGCAAGCCGACAAGCCTGCCGCGGGCGTTGCGCAACCCACCCATGCGGTGAGCGAAGCCCATCTTTCGCAAATCGATGCGGAGCGCCCACGCGTCGGCCGCGCTGCTGTGCGCGCCGCACTGGTCGACGCCCACCTGGTGATGCGTGAGCGCCGCCGCGTCACCGCCCGAGTGCGTTCGAGCAATCCGCTCTTCAACGCATGGATCGACCGTTCGCTTGCCGACCTGGGTCTGCTGACGACCGATCTCGCCACCGGCCCGTATCCCTACGCCGGTATCCCGTGGTTCTCAACGCCGTTCGGCCGCGATGCAATCATCACGTCGTTGCAAACGCTGTGGCTGCAACCGAATCTCGCCGCGGGCGTACTGCGCTTTCTAGCCGAACATCAGGCACGCGAGAATTCGCCGTTTCGTGACGCAGCGCCCGGAAAGATCATGCACGAGATGCGCAAGGGCGAAATGGCCGCCACCGGCGAAGTGCCGTTCGCGCTGTACTACGGCGGCGTCGACAGCACGCCGCTCTTCATCGTGCTGGCCGGCGCTTATGCGGCACGCACGGGTGATCTCGCACTGGTCGACGAACTGTGGCCGGCATTGGAGCGCGCGGCGCAGTGGGTCGCGGGCGTGTGCGACAAGAACCGTTACGGTCTGCTGGACTATCAGCGCGAGTCCGATGGCGGCCTCGCCAATCAAGGCTGGAAGGACAGCCACGATTCAGTCTTCCACGCCGATGGCCGGTTCCCCGACGGCCCCATTGCACTCGTAGAAGTTCAGGCGTATGCGAGTGCCGCCTTCGATACGATGGCCCACTTTGCCAAGCTGCGCGGCCTGCACGATCAGGCCAAGCAATACAGCGAGCGCGCGAAGAAAATCCGTCAGTGCGTCGAAGAAAAGTACTGGATGGAAGAGTCCGGCTTCTACGGCATCGCGCTCGACGGCCACGGCGAATTGTGCCGCGTGATGGCGTCGAATGCGGGCCACTTGCTCGCCTTCGGTTTGCCCTCGCGTGAGCGGGGCGAAGCGGTGGTGCACGCGCTCGACTCCACGCTGTTCCATACCGGCTGGGGCGTGCGTACGCTGGCCGCAAGCCAGGCGCGCTTCAACCCGATGGCGTACCACAACGGCTCGGTCTGGCCACATGACAACGCGCTCTGCGCACGCGGCCTGTCACGCTACGGCGGCAAGGCAGCGGCCGTGCGGCTGTTGCAGGCGCTGTTCCAGGCAGCAGTCAATTTCGACATGCGCTTACCCGAGCTGTTCTGCGGTTTCCCTCGGCGGCGGGGCGAGCCGCCTACCGCCTATCCGGTCGCCTGTCTGCCGCAAGCCTGGGCGGCGGGCTCGCCGTTCATGATGCTCGAAGCCTGTCTGGGTATCACGATCGATGCGGAGCGGCGCGAAGTCGTGATCGAGCAGCCCATGCTGCCCGAGGGCATCGACTGGCTCGAAGTCGGCGATCTGAAGGTGGGCGATTCGTCAGTGTCGATCACGTTCCGGCGAATCGGCGACAAGGTGGTCGCGTCGGCGGCCGAGCAGGGCGATGTGCGGGTGATCGCGCTGCTGTAGAACCGCGTCTTCGCGAGGCACGAAGCGCACAGGCGGCTCGCAAACGATACCTGTCCCAGGGGCGCGGGCGAGTCAGCCGAAATTGCTTCGGTTGCTCACCGGCCCAATCAAAAGGCAACTCGAGCGGAGTGCATGTGCTGATGTTCAATACGGACACAAAAAATCCATTTCCACGCAGCTGTCATCATCACTGACGGTACGTCACATACCGTATCGGTGATAGAGAATTGGGGGCTGACGGCCCCTGTGACGAGCCGATGTCCGACGGCCGGCCTGACAGAGCCGCCTTCAAATAACGCGCTTCGGATTGACCGGCAACTCGACGTTAAGCTTACAAAAGGTTACAGGAGTCGCCTCGACGTTTCACCTGCCGGTAGTTCCCTCATCTACCATCAAATTTGGGGATGTATCGAGCCGCTTGGGCGGACTACCTAACTTGAACGGAAGTGCATCATGAAACGCGCGATGGTTTTATTCGCTTTGGGAATTTGTGGTGCCAGCGCCTCAGGGCTAGCGTCGGCACATGCAGACGTCAACGTTTTTCTCGGCGTGCCCGGTCCGGTATATGTAGTGCCGCCCCCCGTTGTCTATCAACCGCCTCCAGTGGTCTATGCGCCGGCGCCGGTCTATGGCTACGGATATCAGGGCGAATACCGTGATGAACGTCGTTGGCATGACAACGGCAAACACAAGGGCTGGTACAAGCATCACGGAGACGATGACGAACAATGACACGCTGCGTAATTGTCATCTGGTGTCACGCAGGGCTCGTAACGACATTGACCGTGCCGGGTTAGGCGCACCGCTCGGCACCGTATGCAGCTAGAAGGCGCGCTTGCGGCGCAGTCCTCCACCGATAACCAGAGCGCACAGGGTCAGCAAACAGAACCCCGCTCCCGCGTAGAACGTCGCGCCGGCTCCCAGGCGGTCCCACAACTCACCTGCGACCACGCTCGCCACAAGCATCGCCAGACCGCTCATCAAATTGAAGAAACCGAACGCGGTGCCTTTCAGGTCCGGTGGTGCTGCATGCGCGACCATGGTCGCCAGCAAGCCCTGCGTGAGCCCCATATGCAGGCCCCACAACGCGACACCCAGCAGTACGACCGGCCAGTGGTTTCCATGCGCAAGTACGACATCCGATGCAATGAGTACCACTAGCCCGATGGCCAGCAGTTTCGTGTGGCTCATTGAATCGGCCAGCTTGCCAGATGGATAAGCAGACGTCGAATACACCAGGTTCATCGCAACCATAACGAGTGGCACCAGCGCCACCGGGACGCCACCCTGCATCGCGCGCAAGACAAGGAATGCTTCGCTGAATCGTGCGAGCGTGAACACCGCCCCAATGAATACAACCCACCAGTACGGCCGGCTCAGCTTCTTCAGGCTTTCGAGCTTCATCGGGTTGACGCGCTTCGCGTCCGAATGGTGCGCTGGTTCCTTGATGCCGAACACCAGCAACGACACCGCAACGAGCCCTGGAATCACAGCCACCCAGAATACGAGACGAAAGTTGTCTGCCCACAGCAGCATCAACACGACGGCGAGCAACGGCCCGAGAAACGCGCCGACCGTGTCGAGCGACTGTCGCAAACCATAGGCGGCGCCCCGCAGGTGAGCGGGCGTGATATCAGCTACGAGCGCGTCGCGCGGCGCACCCCGCACACCTTTCCCGATTCTGTCCGCGATGCGCGCCGTCAGAACGATGCCAGATGTTGGCGCGAGCGCAAACAACGGTTTGCTCAACGCACCCATGCCGTATCCGATGACCGCGAGCCATTTCCGGTTGCCAAGGTAGTCGCTGAGCGCGCCGGAGAACATTTTCACAATGGGTGCAGTCGCTTCCGCGACGCCTTCAATCAGGCCCACCATCATCGCGCTCGCGCCCAGACTCGTCACCAGGAACATCGGCAAAAGGCTGTGAATGATTTCCGAAGAAATGTCCATGAACATGCTGACGAAGCCGAGCATCCAGATACCACGTGGAATTTGGCTAAGCGTGCCGGCGCGCGGCGTGGAATTGGTCTGCATGTTTTCTCGATTCAGACGGCCTGGCGACGACCGTGGTCTTCACGGTCTCGCTTCGGAAATTACGACTGATGATTGTGACCGCAACCATTTCTAGACCGAAGTTATCGGTCAAACTCCTTCGTTTGCTCGGCTTCTTCAAACTTCTTGCCCAGAACTGTTGGCACGAGAATCAGAGAGCGGTCCGTCGAGTCATGGTTTTCGGCCAACTTGAACGCTTCAGAAATGATTGCTTGCACGTCCTGCCGCAACATGGTCACGTCGAAAGGTAGATTTGCCGCGAATGGGTCCCAGTCGAAGCAGCCAACAACCGCAGACTTCCACGCGTCGGGCGACAACGTCGATGTGAACTGAACCACCCCTTCAAACGCGGTAATCGAATTCATCAGCAAACCGGCTGGAAGTCGTCCAAGTTTTTCATAGCGAATTGAGAGTACGCGTTTGGCAGCAGCGGCGTTATATCCGCAACACTCGATTGCATCTGCAGCAGGCGTCATTTGACGAGCTTCGAAAGCGTCTCTGAATCCTGCGATACGCGTCTCGGTCGCATATTCATCCGCTACACCTCCTAGCAAGACCAACTCGTCTGGTGCCGCGCCCCGTGCCAGCAGCTTTTCAATCAGCACATCCGTAATAGCTTGAGCGCCTTTGCGGTTATCGGAAACGACCGACGGCGCACCGTCTCCTGGCAGGTCCAGATTGATGGAAGGGACGCCTGCCGCCGAACAGAGCGTGTTCAGTGGTGTCGGGTTACGCACGCCGGCGATAAATAGCAGCTCAACCCGCTGCGATAGAAGTGTTTCAGTAACGCTCACCTCGACTGCAGGGTCGCGCTGAGTGCCCACAACTATCGGACAAAGGCCACGACTACGAGCCTGCTCTTCGAAGGTCTCGGCGAGTCCCGCGAAAAAACGGTTCCGATAATGGGGAAGAACCATACCCACTAGACCCGAGCGCGATAGCCTGAGTCCTCGAGCTTTCATGTTGACGTTATACCCAAGCTGGCGGGCGCTTTCGAGTATTCGGTTCGCGGTTTCCTCCTTGATTCGATAGCGAACCCAACTCCCGTTCAACACCATGCTGACTGTAGCCGTCGAGGAGCCGGTCGCCTTTGCGACGTCATAAATCGTGGACTTGCGTCCTGGGTTGCTGCTTGCCATCAAGTTGCTCCGAGGGCATTGCGCCGTTGTGTCCCGAAAAGGTAGCCGTTTCGCGACAGTACCCAACACCAGGGTTTTTACGGCTCGACCGAACTGCTAAATAGATTCAGCATACACCCACCCGAATTGCTAAATGGATTTAGCAACTTTAGCAAAATACGAAATCGGGCCTTTTATCACTCATTTAGGGCGTCTGCGTGCCCAGGCGTCTACCGGAGGAGACATGTTCAAGAACATCATCCGCACTTTGGGTGCCGGCGCAGTCGCGCTCGCTTTGACGACGAGTTTTGCATCGGCCTCGCCTGACAAGCCTGTAATCGGTGTCGTTGTGAAGATTGGCGGCATTCCATGGTTCAACGCCATGGAAGCGGGAATCAAGAAGCGCGCTGACCAGCTCGGCGTCAAGGCATTCATGGTCGGGCCGACGAGCGCTGACCCTGCGCTCCAGGTCCGAGCAATCGAGGACTTGATTGCGCAGCACGTAGACGTCATCGGCGTCGTGCCGAACGACGCACAGGTTTTGGAACCCGTTCTTCAGCGTGCCAGAGCCGCCGGTATCAAGGTCATCACCCACGAGTCCCCGAAGCAGCAGAACGTGGACTGGGACTTTGAACTGGCCTCGTCCAAAGGTTTCGGCGAAGCCTACGGAAAACGCCTTGGCGAGGCGCTGGGAGGGAAGGGCGAATACGCCGTTTTCGTCGGTTCGCTGACCGTGCCGCTCCATAACGCCTGGGCGGATGCGGCAATCGCCTACATCAAGGCCAACTATCCCGGGATGACCCTCGTCGGGGACCGCTACGGCGTCGCTGAAGACGTGGACGCGTCGCGCAAGACTGCGCTCGACCTGATGCGCGCTCATCCTAACTTGAAAGGCATTCTTGCGTTCGGTAGCCAGGGGCCCATTGGAGCTGCTCGCGCCGTCGCGGAGCAGCAGGCGAAAGGAAAGGTTCTGGTTCTCGGGCCGTTCTCGCCTGGACAGGGCCGAAAGCTCGTCCACGACGGCGTGTTGAGCGGCGGGTACATGTGGAATCCGGAAGTCGCTGGCGAAGTGTTTGTGACGCTGGGCACGATGCTCGTAAAGGGGCAGCCGATTAAGGACGGCACGAACATCCCAGGTCTGGGTGTTGTTCATCCCGACGGTCACAACCTGATTGTCGACCAACTGGTGGACCTCAACGCCAAAACCGTTGACGACCTCGCAAAGATGGGCCTCTGACCGCAATCCTTTTGCCGAACGGGTGAGCGCAGTTGTAGCGCTGCTTACCCGGAAGTTAACGGTACGACACATCTGGTCGCCAGCCAGTCACGCGCAAGTACCATCGGAGCGTTTCCATGAGTCAACCAGCTTCCATCAACGTCCTCCGTTCTCAACGAGGTGATGCGCACATGGCACCGGGTGTGCTCGACACCGGTGGCATGCCCCTGCTCAAGCTCGAGAACATTTCCAAAATCTTCGGTGGCGTTAAAGCGCTGCGGGCCGTGAAGTTCGACGTCATGCCCGGAGAAGTTCTCTGCCTTGCGGGCGAGAATGGCTGCGGCAAGAGCACCATCATCAAGATTATCAGTGGGGTCTATCAGCCGGAACCTGGCGCAGTGATGCTCATGGACGGTGAGTCAATCGAAGGACTCGACCCGGCCAGGGCCCGTGACCTCGGTATTCAGGTCATCTGGCAAGATCTGGCGCTTTTCCCAGAAATGACCGTCGCGGAAAACATTGCTTTCGAGCAGAACCTGGGCTCTCGTCCGCGTATCGTCAGATACGGAAAGATGAAGGAGGCGGCACGCCGGATTCTCGAGCGGCTCGGAGTCTCCATCGACCTCAAGCGTTCTGTCCGCTCGCTATCAATCGCCCAGCGCCAGGTCGTGGCAATCGCCAGAGCGCTTGTTCGCGACGCACGTCTTGTCTTCATGGACGAGCCGACTGCCTCGCTCAGCCATGCTGAGACCGAAGCTCTGCTGAAAATTGTCCGGCGACTTTCTGCGGACGGAATTGCCGTGGTGTTCGTCAGCCATCGGCTCGCTGAAGTGCTAGACGTCTGCACTCGCGTGACCGTTTTCCGCGATGGACAGTACGTCGGCACCTTTCCCACCGAAGGGATGACGCAAACCCGCCTGACGGAATTGATGACGGGCCGCACTTTCGACTATGAAGTGCGCACGACAGACCTGACGAAAGCGCCGGTTGTGCTGGAGGTACAGGGGTTGTCACGAGCCCGTCAATACCATGACGTGTCGTTCAAAGTGCGACGAGGCGAGATTCTTGGCGTCACGGGACGCCTTGGCGCAGGAAGAACGGAAGTCGCATTGTCGCTTTTCGGAATGACGCGCCCCGGTGCGGGTTCCATCCAGCTCGACGGAAAAGAGATTTCGCTGCGAACAAATCGTGACGCTATCCACGCAGGGATAGCTTACGTGTCTGAAGACCGACTTCAACTCGGCCTTGTACAGCCGCAATCAATCGGAGACAACACAGTCGCGGCGGTGTTGGACAACCTTCTGGACGGCACCCATCTCATCGCTTCCAAAAAACGAAACGCGCTGATTCAAGACTGGATTCGGCAACTGGCCGTGAAAATCGGGAAACCCGACGACGCGGTCTCAACACTGTCCGGCGGAAATCAGCAGCGCATCGTGCTCGCCACGTGGTTGGCAACAAATCCGAAGCTTCTAATTCTGGATTCGCCCACCGTCGGCGTCGACGTCGGCGCCCGTGCTGGCATCTTTGCCATCATCCACAAGCTCGCTGTTGAGGGTATGGCCATCTTGCTGATATCGGACGAAATTCCGGAGGTTTACTTCAACTCCGACCGAATTCTGCATATGCGCGACGGCCGCATCGTTAAAGAGTACGTGCCGGGAACGACAACGATGGAACAAATCGAGCGAGACGTCCATGCCTGATTTCCGCAAACTCGGAATCGGTTCGATTGAGGCTCTGCTGATTCTCGTTATCGCCATCATGGTGATTGGCCTCAGCCTTTCAACCTCGACATTCCTTACTCTTCCAAACCTGTTCGACCTGCTTAATCAGAGTTCCGTCAACATCATTTTCGCAGTCGGGCTACTGGTCGTGCTGATTGCTGGTGGCATTGATATCTCATTCGCCGTCGGCGCATCGGTGGTCCAATACCTCACTGCGTTGACAGTGTTGCGACTCGGTGGTGGTAACTGGGCGCTAGGCTTCATTGTCTCTGCCTGCTTCGGCTTCGTGCTTGGCTCCATCAACGCCACGATTATCTACAGATTTCGCATCGTCTCGATTGTCGTGACGATTGCCACGTTCAACGTGTTTTTCGGTGGATTGATGTTTCTCACGGGCGGGGTGTCCATCTACGACCTGCCGGACTGGTGGACTAATAGAGTCTCTATTATCAATTTCAACACCGCGAGTGGTAATGCGAATCTCGCACTGCCCGTGGCCGTGATGGTCGTCATGGTCATAGCAACATGGTTTCTGCTGCGGCGCACGACAACCGGTCGACAGCTCTACGCCATGGGTGACAACCCCGAGGCGGCGCGACGCGTGGGGGTCAACATAGGTGCGATGCATTACATCGCTTTTGGCTGGCTCGGCATGATGGCGGGGATTGCCGGACTCATGCAAGCCCACTACGTGCAGGAAGTCGTTCCGAACGCGTTTTATGGCCGTGAACTGGATGTGCTCGCTGCTGTGGTGCTCGGTGGTGCAAGGTTAGGCGGTGGGCGCGGCACAATCCTCGGCGCCATCCTTGGCATCCTCCTGACCGCTATCACCGCCAACGGCCTGAACTTGCTAGGTATCTCGCCGTATGCGTTCAAGATGATTATCGGCGCCATCATTCTTATCGCCATTACGTTGTCGAGCGGAGGTTTCGCCAAGCTCGTCGGAACGCGATTCACGTCACAAAGCGTAAAGGCCTCGTCATGAAAATGTCCTCATCTCAACGCGCGGCCGCGCCGCTCGTACCCGCAGACGTCGCCGGCTTGCTTGGGTTTCTGCTCCTCGTCATCGCAGTCCTGAGCTTCGCATCTGAGCGTTTTTTCTCAGCGAGCACATTCGTGTCGGTAGCGTTCCAGTTGCCGGAACTCGGGTTCTTTACGCTGGCCATGCTGATGCCCTTGATTTCCGGTGGCTTCAATCTCGCGGTGACTTTCACGGCGAACATATCGGGGTTGGCGATGGCGTGGGTGCTTCATACGTACGGCGGAGCGGACGCCGGCGCCGTAGCCATCATCCTCGGCATTGCTGCCGCATTGGCCACCGGCTCCGCAGCCGGTTGGGTGATGGGTGCCGTCATTGCACGCACCGGAGCAAGCCCAATCCTCGTGTCTTTATCGATGATGATTTTCTTGCGCGGATTAGGGGAGTTCCTCACACGTGGGGGCGACATCTCCGGGTTTCCGCCGTTTGTGCGCGAAATGGGCAACGGCGTCTTCCTCGGCGTACCGATTCCCCTCCTGATTTTTCTCGGCTGCGCATTACTTTGGCACGTTGTCATGACACGGTCGCGGCTAGGTTTCGCCACACGCATGATTGGGTCAAATCTGGAAGCAACGCGATATTCCGGCATCGCGACGACACGCGCCGTCACCCGAATCTACATGCTGTCGGGGCTGATGTGCGGCGTCGCCGGTGTGGTGATGGCGGCCCAGTTCAACTCGGTTCGCGTTGGCCATGGCGAGGCCTTTCTGCTCATCTCCGTGCTTGCGTGCTTCCTGGGTCGCGTCGACCCATTCGGCGGCTTTGGCCGCGTGGTTCCGGTCGTGATTGCACTTGTAATTCTGCAGGTTATCGCTTCAGGCCTCAATTTGCTCGGTGCCAACCAACACCTGGCGACTGCGTTGTGGGGTGTCTTCTTGCTTGCCGTGATGCTCTTCCGTTGGGCATGGGCGAACAGCATTTCGAAAACTTTGGTCCGCAGGCGCGTGACCGCATCTGAAGGAGTGACACAATGAATAAGCTTGGCGTACACGCACTGGTATGGGCTGGCGATCTCACCCCCGAATCGACTCGCAAGGTTTTGAGCCAGACCAAAGCCGCTGGGTTCGACCTGGCTGAACTGTCCTTGCATGGTCCGAAGGTCATGGACCTGGCGCTCACGCGGGATTTGCTGCAAGAGCATGAGCTGGATATCGGTTGCTCGCGCGGTCTCACCTTTGATGCGGACGTGTCCAGCGAGGATTCAGCTACGGTCGCACGCGGGGTTTCGATGCTGGAGGAAGGTATCAGCGTCACGGCAGAGCTGGGTGGAGGCTACTTCGGCGGGATTCTTTACGGCGCGATGGGAAAATACAACGCACCGGTTACCAAACAAGGTCGCCGCAACGCGATTGATTCGCTCAAGCGCATTGCTGATTTCGCGTTGAAGAAGAACGTGACGCTTGGGCTTGAAGTGGTAAATCGCTACGAGAGCAATTTACTGAACACTGCATCGCAGGCGCTTGCCATGATTGACGAAGTCGATGCGCCTAATGTTGTCGTTCATCTCGATACGTACCACATGAACATTGAGGAGTCCGATTTCATGCAACCGGTTCTGCAATGTGGCAAGCGTCTTGGCTATGTTCATATCGGGGAAAGCAATCGCGGGTACCTCGGGTCGGGGACTATCGACTTCTCTCAGTTCTTCCATGCACTCGCCATGATTGACTACAAGGGAGTCGTGACTTTTGAGAGCTTTTCGTCGACGGTCGTCAACGAGCAGTTGTCCAATGCGTTGGCAATCTGGCGCAACTTGTGGGACGACGGTATGGACTTGGCGAAACATGCGCGGGAGTTCATCGCGGGTGGCATCAACGCCGCCGCGCGAGCAAAATCGCACCACTAGACGCCCACCGGGTGACGTAAGTGTCGCGACAGCACAATGCGTTGAGAAATGTTGATGCGAGCGGTTCGGCAATCGGGCCTCGGCGAGGATAAGAATAGTTCTCGCCGACCGCCACTTTTTTGGAATACCCTGGATTATGTCGACGATTGAAGACCGCTACCTCGGTCGCCTCCACCAGTTAATTTCTGACGGGCGGCGCCAGATCCTCGGTTTGGTTGGTGCGCCGGGTGCGGGCAAATCAACACTGGCGCAAGCAATCCTTGATGCTTTTCCCGGAAAGGCAGTGGTTGTGCCGATGGACGGGTTTCATCTTGCGAATGTCGAACTCGCACGGCTCGGTCGCGCATCCCGCAAAGGTGCGGAAGATACGTTTGACAGTGCGGGGTATGTCGCACTTCTGAGGCGCCTGCGTGAGCAGCGTCACGACGAAACAATTTACGCTCCCACATTTCGCCGGGAAATTGAAGAACCCATCGCCGGCGCAATCCCTGTGGCGCCTGATATGCCGCTTGTAATCACTGAAGGGAATTACCTCCTTCTCGAGCATGGCCATTGGAAAGCTGCGCGACCGTTGCTCGACGAAGTTTGGTATGTCAACGTCGACCCGGACCTGCGACGGCAGCGTCTTGTTAGCCGGCATATTGGTTTCGGGCGGGACCAGGCTGCAGCAGAGCAGTGGGTTCAGAAAACTGACGAAGTGAACGCGACCTTGATTGATTTAACTAGAGAGCGTGCCGATCTTCAATTCCATTGGTCATCGTAAGGCACATTGAGGGATTCTGGCACCCCACGAGGCGATGCATTATGCGTTGGTCTCCCCGAGTATCTATGGATTTCCGGTTGAACAGTGATAAAACTTCACGATGGAATCAATCAAGCGCTGGTCGTCTCACTTACCCTCTACGCGGAACTATTTGCAGCGACGGCGACCGTCTAAGCCGACTAGCGAAATTGCGCTCAGAATTGGTGTGACATCGGCCATTCAATTGAGGGGGCGAGCATGTTCACAACCGACGAATTCGCGTATTTCGCATATGGCTCAAACATGTCGGCACGCCGATTGGTCGCACGGGTGCCGTCCGCGAGGGTCGTCGCGTCAGGCTTCGTAAGCGGATGCCGACTCGCGTTCGACAAGATTAGTAACGACGGGTCGGGCAAATGCGATTGCGAGAGCACTGGGGTTGCTGGCGACAGAGTGTACGGTGTCATTTTCGGGGTGGCCTTTCGGGACCGTGTCGTGCTCGACAGGTTCGAAGGGGCCGGCGCCGGTTATGAACCTAAAACAGTACATGTTGAAACCAACGTTTGCGGCTTAGACGCGCTCACATACTTTGCCACGAAAAAACGTTTCGGCCTCACACCGTATCACTGGTACAAGCGGCATGTGCTCATCGGTGCACGGGAGGCAGGTCTTCCGGCCGACTACATTCGTGCCATCGAAGCGGTCGCTTCTGTTGACGACTCCCAGCAGTCAAGGGCCGAGAAGGAGGCACGTCTGTACGACTGATTGAGTAAGGTCGCCAGGCCAGATGTTGTTTGCAACTGGTTTTTTTCAGACCAGCTTTGTTTGCGATGCTGAGAGCTAAGTCTTTGATTTTGCAACGGTCAGATTTCGCGCAGATACGACTCTCTTGAATCCAATTGCCATTGTAACTATTGCAACGCCCTAGAAGACGCCATCCGCTCGGATGTTTGTTGTTGCGCTTGCGTGGCCATTGCGCGATCAAATCATCCCGTTAGCGAGAATGGGACGAGAAGCCCTCCCAGTCGGGCCAGTTTGTTTTGCGAAAAGCTAGCCAGGACAGATTTGATTGCGATAGGACAGATATTGTTTGCGAGCCGCCACGAACTGGAAGTTCTGTTGGATGCGATGCACCGGGTGGTAACATTTGTTGTCATTCTTATCGACCGTTCGCCCGGTATATCGCATGCCAGACAGTTTTGACCAGCTCGCCGCCCTGATCCGGGCGCGCTTCTCCGAACTGAGTCCGCAGTTCCAGATGGGAGCAGGGTTCCTGCTCGATCATCCCGATGAAGTCGCGGTCTCGTCGATGCGCAAAGTGGCCGAGCGCGCGCAGGTGCAGCCGGCTTCGCTGGTGCGTCTGTCGCAGCAACTGGGTTTTCCCGGCTGGAACGAGTTGCGCAACCTGTTCGTCGCGCGCGTGCGCACGCGGCCCGAGCCGCTCACCAGTCGCGCCCGTTCGCTCGTCAAATCGAAAGATGCGCTGGCCAGTGACCTGCTGGTCGCGCAACAACACAACCTTGAGGTCACCGCCGCGCATAACGGTCGCGTGATCGTGGAAGCCGCGCGTCTGTTGCGGCGCGCGCCGCATGTGCATGTAGCAGGCTTTCGCTCCTGTTATGCGGTGGCGTTTGGTCTTGTCTACGGCTACCGGCTGTTTCGCTCGTCGGTGTCGCTGCTCAACGGCGAAGCCGGCACGCTCGAGATGCAACTGCGAACGGTCGCGCGTGACAGCGCCACCATCGTCATCAGCTTCGCGCCCTATTCAGTCGAAGCGGCACGCGTGGCCGAAGCCGCGTTGGAAAAGGGCAGCAAGCTGATTGCAATCACGGATAGCGCGGTTTCGCCGATCGCGTTGAATGCCGACAAGGTGCTGATTTTTTCGCACGAAAGCCCGTCGTTCTTTCCATCGCTGGTGGCGGCCACGGCGATTGCCGAATCGCTGGTCGCGCATCTGCTTGCGCTGGAAGGGGCGGGTGCCGTCGAGCAACTCGGCATCGCCGAGCAGTCGCTGCATGAAAAGGGCGCGTACGTACCTTGAAGTTTTTCCTCTGAACCAGGCAGCAGCGTGTCACGGAGCGCAGACGCTCTGTCTGCTTCACCATCGCATCGTTTTACAACAAATGTTGTTCAGAAGTATAAATGCGTACCGATTGTTGAGTGGGCACGAGCCGTGGCGATCCGTTCGTGCAGCAACTGCGCGATGCGGCTTCGCTCGACGAGGCGCGGCACATCCTGCGCGACACACCGACTGCGAGCAGCTTTCATCACACACTCGGTTGTGCGGGAGACGAGCGTCCAAGCAAGTGCGCAGCGATGTTCCGTGCAAACGGTGTCGACTATCGGCGGCCATGCGAACCATCTGATCCATCCCGGCTGCGAAGCCGAGGCGCAAATCATTACCGATTCTTCCCGTGACCGGCAGCCCCGCGTCTGAGCAGCCGTCGCCAATAGAAAGGAAAGGAAAGGGAAGACCATGTCCACCGTATTCCATCGTTCGCCGAAGCAGTCACTGCCGGTGGCTATCGTCGGCGACGGCATCGAGATCATCGATTCCACCGGCAAGCGCTATATCGATGCCTCGGGCGGCGCAGCCGTCTCGTGCCTCGGCCACAGCAACCAGCGTGTGATCGACGCGATCAAGCGGCAAGCGCAGCAATTGCCGTATGCGCACACGTCGTTCTTCACCACCCAGGTCGCCGAGGAACTCGCCGACCGCCTGGTGGCGAGCGCACCGCAAGGGCTCGAACACGTGTACTTCGTGTCGGGCGGTTCGGAAGCGATGGAGGCGGCGCTGAAACTGGCGCGGCAGTATTTTGTGGAGAAGGGCGAGTTGCAGCGCCGTCATTTCATCGCGCGTCGCCAGAGCTATCACGGCAACACGCCGGGCGCGCTGGCGATCGGCGGCAATGCGTGGCGGCGCGAGCCTTTTCTGCCGATTCTGATCGAAGCGCATCACGTGAGCCCGTGTTACGCGTATCGCGAGCAGCGCATCGACGAAACCGAAGAGCAGTTCGCGCAGCGTCTCGCGGATGAACTCGAACAGAAGATTCTCGAACTCGGTGCCGACACGGTGGCCGCATTCGTTGCGGAAACGGTGGTGGGCGCAACGGCTGGCGCCGTGCCGCCGGTGCGGGAATACTTCCGCAAGATCCGCGCGGTGTGCGATCGCTACGGCGTGCTGCTGATCCTCGACGAGATCATGTCGGGCATGGGCCGCACAGGCTACCTGTATGCGTGTGAAGAAGACGGCGTCGCGCCGGACATCCTCACGATTGCCAAGGGGCTCGGCGCCGGCTATCAACCGATCGGTGCGAAGCTGAAACTGCACGCGGCGATCCGGCGCGAAGCGTTCGTGCGTGGTTTGATGGTGTATCCGATGGGTGGCACGGTCGACGGCAAGATCGGCGATCATGTGCTGCTGGCGCCGCCGTTCATCTGCACCGCGCGCGACATCGGCGAGATCATCGGCCGCTTGACCGATGCGATCGAAGGCGCGTTGACCGCCATCTGACACCCTTTCCCTTTCAGCGAGATCCGCGATGACCGAGCGTTTGCCTCACTTCGAACTATCTGAAGCCACAGCCGAGCAAAAGGCCGTACTCGACGAGATTCTGTCCGGTCCACGCCGCAATCTGAACGGGCCGTTTCTGGGCTGGATTCATAGTCCGGAGTTGGCACAGCAGGCGCAGCGGCTTGGCGCGTTCTGCCGCTATCGCACCGGCTTGCCGCTGCGCCTGTCGGAGCTGGCCATTCTGGTGACCGCGGCGCGCTGGCAGGCGCAGGCCGAGTGGTATATCCACTATCCGATCGCTCTCGATGCCGGGGTAGCCGAAGCGGATGCCGAGGCAATCCGACAGGGTCATCAGCCTTCCTTCGCGGATGCCGATGACGCATTGATCCATGACTTCGCGAGCGAACTGTACGACACAAAACGTGTGTCGGATGTCACCTATAGAAAGGCGGTCGGGCGCTTCGGCCACCAGGTGGTGATCAACCTGGTGGGCTTGCTCGGCTACTACGCCCTGGTGGCGATGACACTGAACGTATTCGACATGCGCGCGGTGGGGCAGGAGAGCTTGCCGTTCGCCGAGTAGCGACTGCGCCCTGCGTCCGCGGCACGGACTGCGGCACGGACTGCGGCACGGACTGCGGCACGGACTGTGACTCGCATCAGCGAACCGTATCCCGGCGTCGTCACGACACTGGCACACGGAAGCGCCTATGATGAAGTTCGGTCCACGCCCGCACCTCTTGCGCCGCGCGGCACGCCCCGAAGGCATACCCCTTGGGGCACTCGCGACCGATGCCGATACTACGAATACCCGGGCTGGACCGTTGTGGGCGGCATCACGTAGGGTTGAGGAGCGGTGCGAAGCAGGGCACAAACAGGAGAGAGCGATGAAGCGCAAGGCATCAGCAGTCTGGCAAGGCGGCCTGCAAGACGGCAAGGGCTCGATTTCCACCGACAGCGGCGTTCTCAAGGACACCCAATACTCGTTTGCCACGCGCTTCGCGGACGGCATCGGCACGAATCCGGAAGAGCTGATTGCGGCTGCGCACGCGGGTTGTTTCTCGATGGCGCTTTCGGCCGAACTGAGCAAGGCGGGCATCAAGCCTGAACGTATCGGCACCACGGCAACCGTCACGCTCGACAAGGACGGCGGCGGCTTTTCGATTACCGCGGTGCATCTGGATGTGGCCGTGAAAATTCCCGGTGGCGACAAAGCGGCGTTCGAGAAGGCGACCGCGGACGCCAAGGCGGGCTGCCCGGTTTCCAAGGTACTGAACGCCACCATTACGATGGACGCGAAGCTCGAAACCTGAGCGCGCGGTTCATCTATTGCGGACAGATGAAGGGCTGGCTGGCGGGGGTAGCCGGACCGCCGGCTGCCACTCTCTGTTCTTGCTGTTTACTGCTTATTTAACGAATACACAACGACGATCCGGCAGCGCGTGGGCGCAAACGCCGGTCGCCGTCTTCAATGGGACCGTCGATGACAACGCAAACCGAAAAAGCACGGCAATTCCAGTCATATCACGCAGCGGGCGAGGCCTTCATCATCCCGAATCCCTGGGACATCGGTACCGCGCGGCTGCTCGCGCTGACCGGCTTCAAGGCGCTCGCCACCAGCAGCGCAGGCTATGCTTTTTCGCGTGGCCTGCCGGATAACGCCATCGGCCGCGCGCAGATGATGGTGCATCTTGCCGAAATCGCGGGTGCGACCGATTTGCCGGTCAGCGCCGATCTGGAAAACGGTTTCGGCGACGCCCCGGAAGACTGCGCCGAGACGATCATGCAGGCCGCGGCTGCGGGTGTGGTCGGCGGTTCGATCGAGGATGCAACCGGTCGTGCGGACGAACCGATCTACCCGTTCGAGGCTGCCGTGGAGCGCGTGCGCGCGGCAGTCGTCGCGGCGCGTGCTCTGCCGTTTCCCTTCACGCTGACGGCGCGAGCCGAGAACTACCTGGTGGACCGACCCGATCTCGACGATACGATCCGGCGGCTGCAGGCTTACCAGGAGGCTGGGGCGGATGTGCTTTATGCGCCCGGCCTGAAGACGCGCGAAGAGATCGCCACCGTGGTCAGCTCGCTCGACCGGCCGGTCAATGTGCTAATGGGCTTGCAGGGCGTCCTGCTCAGTTTCGAGGACCTGCAGGCGCTGGGTGTGCGGCGTGTCAGTGTGGGTGGCTCGTTGGCGCGCGCGGCGTTGGGCGCGTTTCTCCGCGCCGCGCACGAAATGCGCGATCACGGCACCTTCAACTACACGACAGAGGCCGCCAGCGGCAACGAGATCAACCAGCTCTTCACGAGCGCTGCGCAGAAGTGGGGCAAATAGACGGTCGTGCCCGTTTCGAATCTCGCCTTGCTTTCTTGAACGGTTGGTCATAATATCCGTCGGATGAAGCAATCTGGCAATTCGAAACAATTCGCGAAAAAAGAGGGTGAGGCCTGCCCTCGCGGGCGGCCGCGCGAGTTCGACACGGACACCGTCTTAACGAGCGCGAGCCAGGTTTTCTGGAATCACGGCTACCACGCCACCTCGATCGACGACCTCTGCAAGGCTACCGGCCTGTTGCGAGGCAGTCTGTACGGCGTATTCGGCGACAAGCACGGCATCATGCTCGCCGCGCTCGATCACTACGCGGAAGGTTCGGTCGCGCGGCTGGCCGAACGGCTGAACGCGCCGGTGCCGGCGGAAGAGGCGCTGCGCAACGCTTTGCTGCATTACGCCCGGGTCGCTTGCGCGCTGACAGGCGAACGCAGCTGCTTCATCACCAACACCACGCTGGAGATGCAACCCGGGGACGAGGAACTGCGCACGCGCGTCGCGGCGATTCAACGCCGCATGGCGACGTTGCTGGCGGCCTCGGTGATTCGCGGCCAGGCGAGCGGCGCGTTCAATTCCACGCTCGACGAAAAAGCCGTCGGCGATTTCCTCCTGTGCGTGATGCAAGGACTGCGCGTATTGGGGCGAGTCGCCCACAAGGAAGATGCGCTGATCGGAATCGTGGACGTCGCCATGCGCGCGCTCGTCTAATTTTTTTTACCTAATTTTTGAACGAACGGTCATGAATAGAGACCCGATCAAGTCCGCCCCGGCGGCATTTGCTGGACCGGTAGGCGGAGCCGCCGCCGCTTGCCCAGGCGTCGGTGCGGTGGCCGCCAGCGGAGTTGCCACAGGTACGACGGCCACCAGTTCCGGGAAGGCTGCGTCCGGCTTCGAGCGCCAAGGGCTCGCGCTCGCTGTGCTGTTCGTCGGCGCCTTCCTCGCACCGCTCGACTATTTCATCGTCAACCTCGCGCTGCCGTCGATTCACACCGGCCTGAACGCCACCGACGCGCAATTGCAACTCGTGGTGTCCGCCTACGCATCCGCTTATGCCGTGCTGCTGATCACGGGCGGGCGTCTCGGCGATCTGTTTGGCCGGCGCCGCATGTTCATGACGGGCATGGCGGCCTTCGTGGTCGCCTCCGCGCTGTGCGGCTTCGCCACCAGTGGCCACATGCTGGTGATCTCGCGGATCGTGCAGGGCATCGCCGCCGCGGTCATGGCGCCGCAAGTGCTCGCGACCATCCGTGCGGTCGTGCCGCTGCATCGGCAGACCAAGGTCATGAGCCTCTATGGTTTCGTGTTCGGGCTTTCGTCGATCGTCGGGCAACTAGGCGGCGGCGCGCTGATCACCTATCACCCTTTCGGACTCGACTGGCGCATCATTTTTCTGATCAACATTCCGATCGGCATCGTGGCCTTCATCGGCACATGGAAGTTCGTGCCGGAAAATCAGCCGGCCACGAACACCGGCATCGACCTGAAGGGCGTCGCGCTGCTCTCGATGGTGCTGCTGCTGGTCATCTATCCGATGACGCACGGCCGTGAAGCCGGCTGGCCGACGTGGACCTTCGTGATGTTCGCGCTGGCAGTTCCCGTATTCGCGCTATTCGTGGCGACCGAGCGGCGCGTCGAGCGCGGCGGCGGCCATCCTCTGGTGGATCTGCAATTGTTCCGCAACCCGGCCTTTGCGTTGGGCCTCGTGCTCGCGTTCCTGTTCTATTGCAACAGCGCGTTTTTCCTGACCTACGGGATCTTCCTGCAAACCGGTTTGCACTGGACGCCGCTCGCTTCGGGTATGGCCATCATGCCGTTCGCGATCGGCTTCGTGGTCGGGCCGCTGACGTCGCCGGCGGTGGTCAAGCGCATCGGCGGTCACGTGCTGGCGCTCGGCTTCTCGATGATGACCGTCGGCTTCACGGTCACCGGCTGGTCCGCGACCCATGCCGCTACGCCTGATCTGCTGTTCTACTGCGGACTGGTGTGCGCGGGCGTCGGCCACGGTCTGCTCCTGCCGTCGATCATGCGCATCGTGCTGCTGGAAGTCGTGCCGGAGAAGGCCGGGCTTGCCTCGGGCGTGGTGTCGTCGACTTTGCAGATCGGCTCGGCGTTCGGTACGGCGGCCATCAGCGGTGCGTTTTTCGGTGTGATCGGCGGCCGCGAGACACCGGCTGCCTATGCGCACGCGTTCCAGTACAGCCTCGCGATCAACGCGTGTCTGATGTTCGTGTGTATCGGTTTGAGCGTGCTGCTCGTGCGGCATCAACAACTCGCACTGCGCCGGGCTGCCCAGCCGGTTTGAAAATAGCGGACGGGAAATCGTTTTCAACGGTGGTCGCTAAAAACTATTATGCACTTTAAACAAAACTGGTTTTGGAGTGGCTGCATTTACCGATGAGTTTTCCGTTCATAGGTAATTCCGCGTGTGAGTGATCAGAATAAACCCGAATCGGGTTTGTCGGTGGCAGTGCAGATATGACAAATCCAGTGCGCATTTTCTACTTGCGGGCCGGGTTTGCCGCCGTAAGTTTTGCGATCGTGCAATGCCGCACGGGTGGTGGCCTGGCGTTGTTATAAAGGGTTTTCCCCGGTTTTACCCATCGACTGCCGGGGTGGAAAGCCTATTCCAGTGCCAATGAAAACGGTATCAATAAAAAGCGCTTGCCGTGGTTAATTTCGATTGTTAATCTTGGCCAACTTTTTAGAGTTTTCCTTCGGCAGGGTTCTATGCTGCAAAGCACGGTGCGATGACTTTATTCCGCTCAACGGGTTCCGTAGGGGATTGAATATGCTGACCGCTACCATTGACGTATTCGAAACACCGGCAGCCGCACGCTTCAATGTCGGCGATGTTGTCACGCTGAAGGAAGGTGGTCCGCGCATGACGGTGACGTATGCGGGACCGGTGGCGCTCAGTCCGGGCGACTGGCTGATTTGCGAGTGGTTCGACGAACATGGCGAACTGCGCCGCGAAATGTTCGCGCACGAGAGCGTGCGAGCTGAACCGCGCTCGATTCCCGCCGGCTCGGTGATGTGGGGCAGAATGGGCCGGGCGGCCTGAGAGAAGCGGCCCGCCGCACGTACTCGCTCCGCGAACCGGTTTATCCGTCGATCAGTTTCAACCCCGCCACTGACAGCACGATCAAGGTCATGCAGATCACGCGGGGCGCCGAAACGGGGTCGTTGAACAGCATCACGCCGAGCACCGTGATGCCAAGCGATCCGATCCCTGTCCATACCACGTAAGCCGTACCTGCCGGCAAATGCTTCATCGCCAGCGTCAGTAAAAACACGCTGCCGAGCGCGGCCGCAACGCCGCCGATGCTCGGCCACAAGCGTGTCCATCCATTTGCATATTTCAACGCCAACGCCATCAGGATTTCGACCGCGCTTGCGGCGAGCAGAATGAGCCATGCCATCGTGAGCCCTATCGGTGAGTGGTTAATGAGCGGCCAGCTTAGGGCTATAGTGATGCGCTCACCATTACTTACCCGCTGGTAACCATGGCATTTCCCGAGTCCGCCAACGCGTCCCTCGCCTCGACCGAACAGCCCTATCGCGGTGACGTTTTC
The DNA here is from genome assembly GCF_030464835.1 of Paraburkholderia sp. WS6. Classification (NCBI taxonomy): domain Bacteria; kingdom Pseudomonadati; phylum Pseudomonadota; class Betaproteobacteria; order Burkholderiales; family Burkholderiaceae; genus Paraburkholderia; species Paraburkholderia sp. WS6. The sequence continues at coordinate 182,161 of NZ_JALQCK010000012.1, read as the reverse complement.
GACGCCGCCTGTTCGTCGCGCCTCGCGCTCGAACTGATCGCAGGAAAGTGGACGCTGCTCATCATGCCGGCGCTGCTGCCCGGCCCGATGCGCAATAACGCCTTGCTGCGCAAGATCGGCGGCATTTCACAAAAGGTGCTGACGCAGACGCTCAAGGAACTCGAGCGGAACGGTCTGGTGATCCGCGAGGAGCAGCCGGGCGCGGTGGCGCACGTGGAATACCGGCTCAGCGAACTGGGGCGAACGCTCAGTGACGCGCTGGTGACGCTCGATCATTGGGCCGAGGAAAACGCGGCCGAACTCGACGCTGCGCGTGAGCGCTATGACGCGCGGCAGCAAACGCACCGCTAGCTGCCTGCCCGCGGTTGCTGCGCACCATTGTTGTCGAATCAAGGTTGCTTGTTTTCCGGGTGCTCACGCGACGCGGCCCGCCTTTGCACGCGCACCAGAAGCGCCGATGAGAATGCGCGCATCCGCACGATCTTGCGCGTCTCTACAACTTCGCCGGCCACGTTCTTCGGCGGGTTGGGCTGTAGCGACCAGTAGAGTGCGAGCAGCCAGCCAAAGCCGGTCCAACCGAGGCACGCGTTGAAGAGCGCCAGGGTCAGCACGTCATGACGCTTGCGCCGGTCCGCGAGAATGCTCGGCAGAAAATACAGCGCCAGCGCGAGCACCGCGGCGATGGCCTGTACAACGATGTTGCCACCCATAGCCTGGCTCCTCAGGACGTGATGTATCCCCCGATTGTCGCGCGATTGTTTTCTTTGCGCTGCGTCGCTCTGAAACATGCACGCGCGGTGAGGGGGTTCAGCGCATCGCGCATCAGGACTATCATGGACGTTTCGACTGAACAGACCCGCCACGGACCGCCACCATGATCTCCGACGATACGACCCAGCAGACCCAGCGCATCAACCAGGACACGCTACGCGAATTCGTAGACCGTAAATGGAATGACGAGATTGTTCCTGCGCTCACGGATTACATTGCCGTGCCGGCCAAGAGTCCGGCGTTCGATCCCGAGTGGGTCAAGCACGGCTATCTCGAGCGCGTGATTACCGACGCGGCGCAATGGGCCGAACAGCAACCCGTACGTGGCCTGAAACTCGAAGTGATCCGCTTGCCGGGCCGCACGCCGGTGATTTTCTTTGAAACGGCCGCGACCCGATCGGGCAGCGAAGAAACCATCGTGCTGTACGGCCACCTCGACAAGCAACCTGAATTCGACGGCTGGCGCAACGACCTCGGCCCCTGGACGCCGAAGCTCGAAAACGACAAACTGTACGGCCGCGGCGGCGCCGACGACGGCTACGCGATCTACGCGAGCATCACGGCACTGGCCGCGCTGGACGCGCAAGGCATCGAGCGTCCGCGCTGCGTCGGCCTGATCGAAACCTGCGAGGAATCGGGCAGCTACGATCTGCTGCCGTACGTCGACGCATTGCGTGAACGGCTCGGCAAAGTCGGGCTTGTGGTGTGTCTCGATTCGGGTGCGGGCAACTACGATCAACTGTGGCTCACTACGTCGTTGCGCGGGCTGGTCGCCGGCGACCTCGAAGTCCAGGTGCTCGACGAAGGCATTCACTCGGGCGGTTACGGCGGCATCGCACCATCGAGCTTCCGCATCATGCGGCAACTGTTCGACCGTCTCGAAGACTCCGCCAACGGCACCCTGTTGCCCAAGGGTTTCCACGTTTCGATCCCGGCGGACCGTCTGCGCGAAGCGGAAGCGACCGCGCAGATTCTCGGCGACGACGTCTGGAAGAAACTGCCGTGGGCCTGCGGCCAGGACGGCCGTCAGGTGCTGCCCACCACCACCGATCCGCAGGAAGCCTTGCTCGACTCGACGTGGCGTCCGTCGCTGTCGGTGACCGGCGCAGCCGGCTTGCCCGCGCTTGCCGACGCCGGCAACGTGCTGCGTCCGCGCACGGCGTTCAAGCTGTCGCTGCGCCTGCCGCCGCTGATCGAAGCGGAAAAGGCCGTCGCCGAACTGAAGGCGCTGCTCGAATTCGATCCGCCGTACAACGCCAAGGTCACCTTCAAACCGGACGCCGGCGCGGCGAGTGGCTGGAGCGCGCCCGATCTCGCACCGTGGCTCGCCACCGCGCTTAACGACGCGTCGCGCACGCACTACGGCGCGGACGTTGCCTACATGGGGCAGGGCGGTACGATCCCGTTGATGAACGTATTGAAGTCGGGCTTCCCGAAGTCGCAGTTCATGGTGTGCGGCGTGCTCGGGCCGAAGTCGAATGCACACGGACCGAACGAGTTCCTGCACGTGCCGTATGGCAAGAAGCTCACAGCAGCCGTTGCTCAGGTGATCGCGGCCGCGCCTTGATGAGCGGTTCGCCTTGAGTTTGGCCTCGAGCTTTCCTGCAATAACGTTGCAGGCGAATCAGCGGGCGCTCCGGAGCGCCCGCGTTTAAATATGCGAATTGAATAGTCCGTCTGTTAGCCCACAAATAAAAAAACAAGCCTCCGCAAGCTATATTTTCGATTGCATTACCTAATCGACGACTATTTCTTTTTCTTTCAAATCCGGCAAGAAATTCAAGCTTTGTTCGTTCGCTAATTGACTGCGGCCGTGTGCTCATTTGCGGGCTAATTTCGCCCTTCTTCGGTGCGCAAGCGTTTGCGTCCGCAGCATCTTTCGTCCGTCCGTTCGCCGCCCCGCAGAGCGCCATCTGGCGGGGCTTCACGCGCGTGTTGCATTCATCTGTTGGTTACCCCGCTCCCATCCGATTCCGGTCTGCTTTAGGCTCGCATTGCAATGCCAGTGTTTAACCTTAAAAGGACCGTTCAAAATGAACCTGCATAATCACCACGCCTGCCGTCCGTTCCTTGAGGCCGGCAATTTGTCGCAAGTCTCCGCCTACTACGAAGAAGGCCGCAACATCATGTGGATGATGCTGCGGGCGCAACCGCGTCCCTGTTTCAATCTCGATCTGGTGCATGACATTCTGGGTCTCGCGCAGGCAGCACGAGAGTCCGGCTTGCCGATCGATTTCTGGGTGACCGGCTCGTTGATTCCGGCCATGTTCAACGTCGGGGGCGACCTTGATTTCTTCGCCGACACGATCCGCTCCGGCAAGCGCCAGGCGCTGATGGCGTACGCGCGCGCCTGTGTCGATTGTGTGCACGCGGCGGCGCGCGGCTTCGATACGGGGGCGATTTCAATCGCGATGGTGGAGGGCACAGCGCTTGGAGGAGGGTTCGAGGCGGCGCTCGCGCATCATTTCCTGCTGGCGCAGAACGACGCACGCATGGGCTTTCCGGAGATCGCGTTCAATCTGTTCCCGGGCATGGGCGGCTATTCGCTGGTCGCGCGCAAGGTGGGGATGCGTCTGGCCGAGGAACTGATCGGCATGGGCGAGTCGCACACCGCTGAGTGGCACTTCGGCAAGGGACTGGTCGATCAGCTATTCGAACCGGGCGACGCCTATATGGCGACGCGCACCTTCATCGATACGCTCCGGCCGAAGATGAACGGGATCCGCGCGATGCTGCGGGCGCGCCAGCGGGTGCTGCAACTCTCGCGCGCCGAGCTGATGGAAATTACCGAGGACTGGGTGAATGCCGCTTTCACGATCGAGGAGAAGGACCTCGTCTTTATGGAGCGGCTGGTGATGCTGCAGAACCGCCGTACTTCGAACCTGCGCCAGACGGCCTCCAGCGCGGCCAATTTCGCCTGAATCGCCTCGGGTCTCGAGGATATCGAGCCGCCGCGGGCGGGTCCCCCAACCCCCCAATCCCCCAAGGGGACTTCCTTCGGAGCGGGGGACGCCCTTCGGGCGCGTGGAAGCTCAGGCAATCAGTCTGAGCTTCTGCCTATCCTGCAACCAGCGTTCGAATTCCGCGACCGGCATGGCCTGACCGTACAGGAAGCCCTGTACGTAGTCGACGCCCAGCCCCCTCATGAACACCTCTTCCGATTCGGTTTCGATGCCTTCGGCGACCACCTTGAAATTCAGCTCCTGCGCGACCACCACCATGGAGCGCACGAGTGCTTGCGCTTTGGTGTCGGCATTGATCGAGCGGACGAAACTGCGGTCGAGCTTGATGACGTCGAGCGGAATGCGGCCCAACTGCGAGAGCGACGAATAGCCGGTGCCGAAGTCGTCCAGGTGAACCTGCGCGCCGAGCTGGCGAAACTGCTTGATCAGATCGATTGCCGCCGCTTCGTCCTCGATCAGGCAACTCTCGGTGAGTTCCAGGTCGATCAGACACGGATCGAGATTCGCGCGCTGGAGCGCTTCGCTGAAATGCCGCACCACGGCGGTGTCGACCAGTTGCCGTGCTGACACATTGATCGCGATGCGCAGGTTGTAGCCGTCCGCCTTCCATTTGGCCGCTTGCTTCGCGGCCGTTTCCATGACCCAGCGGCCGAGCACGCCGATCAGCCCGGATTCTTCCGCATAGCGGATGAACTCGGTCGGCATGATCTGCCCGCGCTCCGGCGAGTTCCAGCGGACCAGCGCTTCCGCGCCCTGCACCACGCCGGTGGCGAGCACGAGCTTGGGTTGATAGTGCAGCGTCAACTGGCCCTCTTCGAGACCGCGCCGCAGGTTGGTGTCGAGCCACATGTACTCGGCAACCTTGCGGTTCATCTCGGGCGAGAACACGCGATAGGTGCGCTTGCCTTCGTCTTTGGCAACGTACATTGCCGTGTCCGCCGAACGGATCAGCGATTCGAGGTCGTTCCCGTGTTCCGGATAGCGCGCGATGCCGATCGAGCAGCCGGTGTAGACCTCGACGAGCCCCAGGCTGAACGGCGTGCGCAGGCGTTCGAGAATGCGCTGCGCGGTGGCTTCGAGATCGTGGGCGGTGCCTTGGGCGGCGAGCACAATGAACTCGTCGCCGCCGAGGCGCGCGAGCACGTCGCCTTCGTTCAGGCAGGTGCTGATGGCCGACGACACATCGCGGATCAGCCGGTCGCCGAAGACATGGCCGTAGTGGTCGTTGACCTTCTTGAAGTTGTCGAGATCGAGGAACAGCACGCCGACCGATTCGCCTCGCGCGGCTGCTTCGATCGCGGCACTGATCTTGTCCTGGATCGCGTTGCGATTGGCGAGGCCGGTGAGCGAATCGGTGTTCGCCAGTTCGGTGAGACGTTCCTGCGCGAGCCGTTCTTCGGTGATGTCGGTGCCCGAGCAGATCAGAAACTGTTCTTCGACGCCGCTGCCGCTGTGAACGAACTTGTTGCGAAACAGGAATAGCCGTTCGCCGCGAAGGGTTTTCACGCGCCGCTCGACTTCGTACGAGACGCCGCGATTGAAGAAACCTGTGATGTTCTGGCTCGACGCCGCGCCGGACTCGGTGCTCATGAACAGCGCCCACACATTGCGGCCGACGATGTCTTCTTCCTTGACGCCCGTGAGTTCCTCGGCGAGCCGGTTGAAGCGCTGTATGCGACCGTGCCTGTCGACGATGACCACGACCGAATTGACTTCGGAGACGACCTGTTCGGCGAAAGACAGACCGTGGACGAGGTCGCGTGCGACGGATTCCGTATCGTCGTAGGCCGAGGCGGTGCCTGCCCACGTATTGCTGGCGAGTTTTTTACCGACGAGGTGCAGGCGCAGCGGTTCGCCGAACAGCCGCACGTCGAGGATGAGGTGCGAGGTGACGCCGGTGAGGCAGCGGATCTGCGAGGCCTGTTGGGGATTCAGCGGAATGGCGACATTAGCCGGCACGTCGCCGGTGACGGGCGTGAGTTCCAGCGCGTTGCTGTCGTTCGACAGACGCCAGCAAGGGCTGCTTGTGCCGAACTGGGCAAACAGCACCTGATCGTGTTGGTCGTCGTTCATGAGATCCCCGGGCAGTGTGCCGATGAGCCAACCATGAAGGTGGGGTGGCGGCAAACAGTCTTCATCATACTTAAAGACTGGCCCCATTGTAGCGAAGCGGCTGGCGTTCGGGCCTATAAACATTAACGGTCGTGATGGCCTTCGTCTTAAGGCTTTTATTTTGGCGTGCGCGCTGGTATGAAGCCTCGAAATCGCATCGAAACGGCATTGAAACTGCTGTGGAATTACCTCAGGACTGCCTCAAAACCGCCGGGCCAACGCGCTTCGGGCGTGCTCCCGCTCTGTGGGAATCGCTTCCACCGTGGGGTCAAACCAGAAAGCCCCTGCGACAAGCGTCGCGATAACGATTCCATCCCGATACAAGACCCGATTTCCAGCGACAGCAGGCACGCGTTCACCCACCAGCAACGTACCGGCAAGATTCAAAGGATCGGTTCCTGCGACACACACAAAAGCACCATCGTTCGCATGCCGTCGCACTTCGCGCAAGATCGGAATCGCTTCCGGTAAAGCAAATTGTTCGCCAGCGAGGCCATTCACAAACCGCCCGCCGCGAATGACACCGCGTGCTTCGAGCCGCTGAAACACGCGCAACAGGTCCCGCCACGGCGGCAACCACTCGGCCTCGCGTTGGAGCAAACGCCAGAACACCACACCATAGCGGCGCAGCAACGTCATGGCGACATGCTCGAGTACTTCTGGGGCGAACTGCTGACGGCGCGCCGGCGATGCTTCGGCTGCAGCAACAACGGGCTGCCGGCTGACCAGGGCCCAGCGGCCCGCGTCGTCCATTCCTCCGATCAATGCACTCGACCTGACACGCCGGCTACTGGAATAAGCACTGCGTTTGGCGACGGGTTTCAACAACGCCCGCAAGCCGGCGAAACTGTCGGAATTCACGAGGCCCGCGGCAACCAGCTCGCCCAGCGCGTTTTCCAGTTCCATGCGCAAGCCGTGTACCTCGGCCAGCAATTCGTCGAAAAACATTGCGCCATGCTGCGATAACGTGTCATGGACGCTCTGCGCGCGCGCCGATAGCTCCGGTTGTTTCGACGGGTCGATCAGCGCGCGCCAGACTCGTACCTGTGGGCGCGGCAACAGCACGATCGGCGTGCTGCGCACCGGTCCTGCGGCACCGCGCGCCCGCTCGGTCAGGCGCGTCCAGACGATCTTGCCGGCACGGCATAGTTCGTCGAGCGAAATGTTCGCGTACGCCTTCACGCGCGTGGGTAGAATGTCTTCTTCCCATGCGGCTGCCGCGGCCTGAAAACCCTCCATCTGGTCGAGTACGGCGGCTAAAGCGTCGCGTCCCTCGCTGCGGGTGTCAGGCGTCAAATGCTGCCACTCGAACAGAAAACGCATGAAGTCGTGCCGTTCCACCGGCTCGATTTCGCGTCGCAAGCGTTTCACCGTGTAACGGTGGATCCGCGCAAGCAGATGACGCTCGCACCATTCTTCTTCGGTCGCGCCCGGCGAGAAGCGGCCGCGCATCACGTAGCCTTCCGCTTCGAGGCGCGTCAGCGTGTGTTCGACCGACGTTGCGGGCACGTTCAGTGCCTGCGCGATCGCACGTACAGGCAGCGGGCCAAAGCCAGTGAGCCGGGCGCGCAGCACGTCGAGCAGGGCGTCGTCGGCGCTCCACGTATCGGTGTAGCCGTTTGGTGCGGTGAGCGGCGGTTCAAGCCGGGCGTCAGGGTAGAGCGCATGGAAACAGGTCAGGCGCTCGGCAGGCAGCCACAGCGCGTCGTCGGCAGCGATCCGCAGACGGGTCGCGCGACCGGATTCGGCAAGCAACGCGAGCCATGCCGGCCAGTCTTCGACATTGCGCGCCTCGGCCTCGGTGATGCAGGCGAGACCCGTTAGCGCTTCGTGCATCTCGTCGGCGGTGCGTGCCTGCGGCCATGCCTCGTCGCGCACGCTGTCGATCGCGTCGGCATCGAGCGCGCCGAGGTCGTCGGCGCTGGACGGATCGCTCCAGCGGCGGTTCTGCACGGCTTGCGTGCGGCGCTCTTCGATCGGCGCATCGTCGAGAAAGGCGTAGGGCTTGGCCGTGAGGATTTCGGCGGCAAGCGGCGAGGGCGCCGGCAGATCGCGGGCGATTAGTTGCACCTCACCCTGTTCGATACGACGCAGCAAGGCAATCCAGCTCTCGCTGTCCATCGCGTCGTGCAGGCAATCGTCGACGGTTTGGTCGACTAAGGGATGACGCGGCAGTTCGCGCTCGCCGACGATGTTTTCCAGGCAGGCGGCCTGTTCGGGAAACACGCTCGCCAGCAGATCTTCGCTACGCATGCGCTGCAATTGCGGCGGGGTCTTGCGCCCGCCGGTATAACGCGGCAGGCCGAGCGAGGTGGTCGCGTTCCAGCGCCAGCGCACGCCGAAGAGCGGCGCGTCGAGCAGCGCCTGGATCAGCAGATGCTCGGCACTGTTCGAATGGAGGTAGCGCCATACTTCGTCGAGTACGAAGGAATGGCTGCCGGTCAGTGAGAGGATGATCGCGTCTTCGGTAGCGGCGGCTTGCAGTTCGAAGTTGAAGGTCCGGCAAAAACGCTTGCGTAACGCGAGGCCCCACGCGCGGTTCACGCGACTGCCGAACGGCGCATGGATCACGAGTTGCGTGCCGCCGGATTCGTCGAAGAAGCGTTCCATCACGAGTGTGTTTTGCGTCGGCAGCACGCTGAGCGCGGCGCGTGCGCGGGCGAGATAGTCGACGATTTGCCGCGCGGCGGCTTCGTCGAGACCGAGAGCGTCGACGAGCCAGTCGATTGCGCGTTGGAGGCGCGTATTCATGACTTCGCTGTCGGTCCCGGTCTCAGTCCTGGTCCCGGTCGAACACGCCTCGTCGATCGCCACCACCGCATCGGCCTCCTGCCCATCGAGCAGGCGCCCAATCTGCTCACGCAGGCGCGCGACGCCGAACGACAGTTCATCACTGCGCCCCGGCGCTTCGCCGAGCCAGAACGGAATATTTGGCGGCTGCCCTTGGGCGTCCTCGACCCGCACGCGGCCGCTCTCGATCCGCAGAATCCGGTACGACGCATTGCCGAGTTGAAACACGTCTCCGGTGAGACTCTCGACGGCGAAATCCTCGTTGACGGTGCCGATATTGATCGCCTGCGGTTCGAGCACCACCGCATAGTCGGCGTTCTCGGGAATCGTGCCACCTGACGTCACGGCGACCAGTTTGCCGCCGCGCCGGCCGCGCAAGGTGCCGCTCACCACGTCGCGATGAATATAGGCGCCGCGCGGGCCGTTACGGCTCGTATAGCCAACGGCGAGCATGCGCAGCACGGCGTCGTATTGCTCGCGTTCGAGGCCCGCATAGGGGGCCGCGCGCCTCAGCATTTCGAACAGTGCGTCTTCGCCCCATTCGGCGCTCGATACCTCGGCGACGATCTGTTGCGCAAGCACATCGAGCGGCGCGCGCGGAATCCGCAACGCGTCGAGTTCGCCACGCCGCACGCAATCGAGCAGCGCGGCGCATTCGATCAGATCGTCGCGCGAAGCCGGAAAGAGCCGGCCTTTCGGCATGCCGCCCACGTGGTGGCCCGAGCGCCCCACACGCTGCAGGAACGGCGCGATCGCGCGCGGCGAACCCATCTGGCAGACCAGATCGACGTCGCCGATATCGATGCCCAGTTCCAGTGAAGCGGTCGCGATCAGCACCCGCAACTCGCCGCGTTTCAGGCGCTGCTCCGCGTCGAAACGATGTTCCTTGGCGAGACTGCCGTGGTGCGCGGCGACTACGTCTTTGCCGAGCCGCTCGGTCAGATGACGCGCGGCGCGTTCGGCCATGCGGCGCGTGTTGACGAAAATCAGCGTGGTGCGATGCGTCGCGATCAGTTCGGCGAGGCGATCGTAGACGCGCTCCCACACTTCGTTCGGCATCACCGCTTCGAGCGGCACGGGCGGAATCTCCAGCGCGAGATCGCGCTCGCGAATGTGGCCCACATCGATGATCGCGCAGTCCGCCGGAATATCGCTTTCGATGCTCGCACCGCCCACCAGAAAGCGCGCGACTGCGCTGACCGGTTTTTGCGTCGCCGACAGACCGATCCGTGGCAGGCGCCGCTGACACAACGCATCGAGCCGTTCGAGGCTGAGCGCCAGATGGCTCCCGCGCTTGCTGCCGGCGAGCGCGTGAATTTCGTCGACGATTACTGTGCGCACCGTCGACAGCATGCGTCGGCCGGAATCCGAACCGAGCAGGACGTACAGCGATTCCGGCGTGGTCACGAGAATATGCGGCGCGCGTTTTTTCAGCGCATTGCGTTCCTGCTGCGTGGTGTCGCCCGTGCGTACAGCGGTGCGGATGTCGAGCGGCGGCAGGCCGCGCGCCTCAAGTTCCGCGGCGATGCCTTGCAAGGGCACTTGCAGATTGATGCGGATGTCGTTGGAGAGCGCTTTTAACGGCGAGACGTAGACCACGAGGGTTTCGTCGGGCAACGCGCCGCCGTTGGCGAGGCCTTGCTGGACGAGTTCGTCGAGAGCGGACAGGAAGGCGGTGAGGGTTTTGCCCGAACCGGTGGGCGCGGCCACCAGGGTCGAGCGTCCGCTGCGAATCTGCGGCCAGGCGGCAGCCTGGGCGTCGGTGGGGGCGGGGAAGGTCTTCAGGAACCAACTGGCTACTGCCGGATGGAAATCATCCTGCGCGCCGGGCGTGAAAGGGCCTGAAGCGGGGGCCGAAGCGTGGCCCGAAGTAGCATCTGAAGTTGCCTGCAATGCCGCATCGAAGCGCGAAGAATCAGAGCGCGCGTCCAGGGCGGTGGCGGATGTCGAGGCCGAAGTCATGCTGGCATAGATGGGGACGCGGTGTGCCATATCCAGAGGGCGGCAAGCGCCGGCCTGTTTCAAGGATCAACAATCAGTCTGGCAGGTTTTCGGCGGCTTTGCCGATGCCTGGGTGGCGGCTATCGCGCGGAATAAGGCGGCAATCACTGCGGGTGCGGCCCGCACCGCACCTGCCGCACGGCACGGCGCAAAACTACCAGACCCAACGCACGCCTGCGTCGCCCGTTACCGTTCTCTGGTGTGCGCCACCCAGATTCGTCACCCAGCCGAGCGTCGCGAATACGCTGCCCGACGTGCTGAACTTACCGACCACGCCCGCGCCGAGTTGCGCCGCGGTTTGCCCGACGGTGCCCGGAATCACGGTCCCGCCGCCGAAGGTGACTTTGTCGTCGGAGCCGAATTCGCGTAGGAAGCTGACGCGCAGATAGGGCCGCCACGCGATCGCGAAGGCATCGAACTGAGCTTGCAGGCGCGCACCGATTCGTCCGACGAAAGTATTGCCGCTGTTGAAGCCGACACTCGATACACCATCGTTGAAATCGGACAGCGAGAGGTGCTGCCACACGAGTTGCGCTTGAGGTTCGAGCGTGAGCCCGGCGCCGAGCGGAATCGGCAGACCGCCTTCGAGCGAGCCGGTCACCGCGTTGCCGTGCGTCGTCGTAGCGAGGCCGTCGCGCGAGACCGGATCGACGGTCAATGAACTTCCCATCAGCACGGCGTCCGTGTACCAGCCACTCGGGCCGGTATGCGTCCAGTAGCCGCCGAGGCTGTACGCATTGATCGCCAGATGGCCTGCAGCGAGGTTGGGCACGCCGAGCGCGAAGCCGTCGACGTCGCCGGTGGCCCGCGCGAAACCGACGAACAAACCGTAGTGATTGCGCTGGCCGCTCGCACTGCTGTCGGCGTAAAGATCTTGCCCGGCCTGGATGCCATACACGGAGCCGTCGAATTGCGGACTTGCCGTGCCGTCCTGGCTCAGCACGCTGTGGCCGCCCCACACGCGGCCCCATGCGGCAGGCAGTTTGCCGCTTTCGCTCAGCAAGGCCTGATCGCCTTGCCGGTCATGGAACGTATCGATCTGCATCAGGCCGAGTTCACGCGCGACGCCGGGCGCCGCGGCGTAGACCGGCACTTCGACGCGATACAGCGGCGTGGCGGCCGAGCCGGCGGGCGGCGCGGGCGGCAAGGGCGGCGTGCCCTCGGCCGCAATCGGTATGCCGGTCGCGACAACAGGCGGCTCGCCAGGGGCGCCCGGCGTCGTGACCGGCGGCTGGCCGGGTGTCGTTGTGGGCGGCAGCGGCGCAACCGTATTGCGCAAATACCAGTTGTCCGTGGTGCCGCTGCTCACACCGCCTTTGGCCAGATAGTAGGAATATGCGCCGGCTTTCACCGGTGCAGCCAGCGTAAAAGCGCTCGAGGCGGTGGTGGCGCCGTTGGTCGCCTGAATCACTTGAATGCCGTCAGCTACTGTTTGTGCGCACTGGCCGCCAACGTTCGTGACTTGCAGGCGCGTTGAGCCAGTGGCTGTCCCGCCGCTCAGCACGAGGCGATCGGACGCCGCGCCGTCGCCGGCGACGACGGTGTTCAATCCGATGGTGCCGTTTTGTCCGGCATAGTTGCCCGTCACATTCAAGCGGTTGCCCACACCGCCTGCGGCAGGTCCGCCGATCTGCACGAGTCCGGCATTCACCAGCGAGCCGTTGATCGAGAACGCGCCGTTGCCCTCGCTGGCAAACGACGGCAATGCATTCGCCACCGCGAGCGTGCCGTTGTTCGTGACCGCGCCCGTCACGCTGCCATAGCCGCCGAGCGTCGCGCCTGAGGCCACCGTGGTGGCGCCGCCGCCCGTCAGCGCGGCATTGGCATGGGTCGCATCGCCGATCGCGAGGGTGCCCGCCGCGACTGTGGTTGCGCCGCTATAGGTGCTCACGCCGGTCATCAGCAAGCTGCCGCTGCCGGCTTTCGTCAACGCGCCGGTCCCGCTCACCGCCTGGGAGAGCGTGGTATCGAAGGATTGCGTATCGATCGTGCCGCTGCCTGCGGCCAACGTGATGGCACGCGTGCCGGCGAGGTCGAAGCTTGTCGTCAGTTGCAGCGTGCCGCTGTTGAACGTGAGCCCGCCCGTGTTCGCACCGAGCGCGTTGTCCGCGCCGACGGCGATCGTGCCTTGATCGATCGTCGTGCCACCCGAGTAGGTGTTGCCGTTCGCCGCAGCCGGCGCAAGCGTCAACACGCCAGCTTCGGTTTTGTCGACTGCGCCTGTGCCGCTGATCGATCCCGTGTAGGTGCCCGCGTTGTCTTGGGCAAACCGCACGAGTCCGTTGTCGGTGACATTGGTGGGCAGGTTCACCGCGTTCGCCTGCAAGGTCGCGCCGCTATCGACGAGCGCCGCCGCGCTCGCGCCTAACGTGCCGGTGAGATTGAGCGTGCCGGTCTGCACATGTGCGAGCGTGAAGGTCCCGCTGCCGGTCCAGTTCCACTGTGTGCCTTGCATCAGCAAGGTCTGAAAGTTGGTAAACGCATTCGACGCCGTACCCGTGCCTTGCAAGGTCACCGTATTCGATCCCGCGCCACCGTCGGCCGCGCCGTTGATCACCGAACCGGTTTGCAGAATCAGCGAATCGTTGCCGTTGCCCATCGTGATGGCCGTGCCGATGCCGCTCTGCACGAGCCCCGCATTGATGATGGTGCTGTTGCCGTTGAGCGTGCGGATGCCGGAGCCGTTCTGACTGATGATGCTGCCGCCCGCGAGGTTCTGGATCGTCGCCACGAAGCTCGATCCCGCAGTGTTGGAAAACACCGCATCCGAACCGCTGCCGCTCGCGCTGATCGTGCCGCTGTTGATCAACTGGTCATTATTGCCTTGCAGATCAGCGGTTGGACTGGCCGCGCCCGTGGTAGTCAACGTGCCGCTGTTGTTAATGGTGCCGCTGCCGCCCAGAATCGATGCCGCGCGCGCGTTGCTGCCCGAGGTCGTCACCGTGCCGCTGTTGATCAACGTGTTGTTCAACTGGCCGACGTTCGTTTGTCCCCACGCGGCCGTCATGCCGTAAGCGTTGGGGCCGCTGGTGGTGATCGAGCCGCGATTGATCAGCGTGTTGCCGCTGCCGTTGGCGGCCATGCCGTCGTTGAAGGCGCCGCTCGTGGTGATGACCGCGCCGCTCGCGTTGGTGATCTGATTGCCATTGCCCACGCCGAGCAACACGGCACCGCGCGCGGTGCCCGTACCGCCGCCGCCCGTCAGCGCGAAGTTGCCGCTGCTGTTGATCGTGCTATTGGTGTCGACGCTGAAGACAACTGCATTGGTGCTGTGCACGAAGCTGCCCGAGGCGGTGCTATCGGCATTGATCGTCACGCCGGTGCTGCCGGTTTGCGCAACGACGGCGGCGAGGCCGGTGCCCGTGCAGGTGACTGTGGTGTTGCTCGGCGGCGCGGTATTGCTGCACGCGGCCATCGCTGAAGGGGTGAATGCCTTTGAGAGCAGCACCACGCTGCCGAGGCCGATTCCAAATGTTTTCTTCTTCTTCATACGCACGGTCCTTGTTAAAGGCACTGCACCATACGAGCGGAATGGTCAGACTTATACACGCCTTACCAGAACTTTCCAAATGCCCCCGGCATAACATTACGGGTATGTTGCGCATCGCCGACGCTTGCCGGAGACCCGCATGGCGCCTCGCTTTTGGCAAAGAAGGAAATTTTTCCGGGCCAAAAAAGCTGCGGTAACTACTGCGGGGACCGTAAGTGGTTTGAAACATACGTTCGCCGGATGGCTGGTCAGAACTCACGCCGGGTCCTGTCGAAATTTTCCAGGTGCAGTACTCTGTACGGCTCACCGATTCACGAATCCACGATGGAGTCTCGACGATGCGATACAACCAGTTAGGCCGTACCGGTGTGTTTGTTTCGGAGCTGTGCCTGGGCACGATGACCTTCGGCGGAGGCGACGGCATCTGGAAGCAGATCGGCGATCTGCAGCAGGGGGACGCGGAGCGGCTGGTCGGCCGGGCGCTCGATGCGGGCATCAATTTCATCGACACGGCCGACGTCTATGCCGATGGCCTGTCCGAACAGATCACGGGTCAGGCGTTGAAGAACCTGAAAGTGCCGCGCGACAAGGTTGTGGTCGCAACCAAAGTATTCGGCCAGACGGCAGCGTTTCCGAACGCGCGCGGGGCCTCGCGTTATCACATCATCGACGGGATCAAGGCGAGCCTGAAGCGCCTGCAACTCGACCACGTCGACCTGTATCAGATCCACGGTTTCGATCCGGCCACACCGATCGAAGAAACCGTGCGCGCGCTCGATACGCTGGTTCAGCATGGCCATGTGCGCTATGTCGGGGTGTCGAACTGGGCCGCGTGGCAGATCGTGAAGGCGCTGGGCATTGCGGAGCGCCTCGGCCTCGCGCGCTTTGAATCGCTCCAGGCGTATTACACGCTGGCGGGCCGCGACCTCGAACGCGAACTCGTGCCGATGCTGCACAGCGAAGGGCTTGGATTGATGGTGTGGAGTCCGCTCGCGGGCGGCTTGCTGAGCGGCAAATATGGGCGCGATCAGCAGGGCGAAGCGGGCAGCCGTCGCACGACCTTCGATTTTCCCCCGGTCAATCGCGAGCGCGCCTATGACTGTGTCGACGTGATGCGCGATATCGCGGAGACGAAGAAAGTGTCGGTGGCGCAGATCGCGCTTGCGTGGCTGCTGCATCAACGCGTGGTGAGCTCGGTGATCGTCGGGGCGAAGAAAGTCGAGCAACTCGACGACAACATTGCCGCCACCGGCGTCGCGTTGACCGCCGACGAGCTTGCAAAGCTCGATCAGGTCAGCACGCTGCCGGCTGAGTACCCGGGCTGGATGCTGGAACGCCAGGGCGAAGTGCGCCGCAAGCAGCTTGAAGAGGCGCGTCATTCGGCGTAACGGCGCGTAGTGGGCGCCGCTTCCCTCAATCTGCCGGCTTGCTATCCGCCTGATAAGCGGCGACGGCGTCCATCGTGCGTGCCGAGTACACCATGGTGGCGCCCGCGTTCATGGCGACCGCCACGCCGAGCGCTTCAGCGATCTCTTCACGTGTCGCGCCGTGTTTCAACGCTTCGGCGGTGTGCACGGTGATACAGCCGTCGCATCGCAAGCTCACGGCCACCGCAAGCGAAATCAGCTCGCGCGTCTTCGCACCGAGAAGGTCGGCCTTCTGGCCCGCGCTCGACATCGTTTGATAGGCCTTCACCGTATCCGGCGACAGTTTGGCGATCTCGCCGATGCGGCCGAACAGTTCCTTGCGGTAATCGATCCAGTTCAACATGACAGTGCTCCTTTGTTTGCCACGCCCCGGCGGGTGCCGGTGTCGTTAGGCAAAGTATTGCGCTGTGCCGCGATATCCTGAATACTCGATTCGCTCAACTTTTAGCGCGACCGTCTCATGGATACGCTCAGCCGACTGATCGACCTCGCCCGGCCGCAAGCCAGCCTCGATCTGCGTTGCCTGCTCACGGGCGGCTTCGACATCGATCACGCGCCGATGGAGGCGGGCATTGCACCGTTTCATCTGGTGCTGGATGGAGCGTGCGTCGTCGAGACTGCGGGTGGCGCGCAGGTTGCGCTGCACGCGGGGGACTTCATGCTGTTCCCGCGTGGCGCCGCGCATCGGGTGCGCGATATCGGGCGAGCGGCTGCCACCGCGCCGCTGACGTTGAGTCATGACGGCATGCTGCCGTTGCGCCGCAATGACGAGCACGAGGGCGGCGCCGATCTCGATCTTCTATGCGGCCGGTTCGTCTACGCGCCCGGTTCCTCGGCGTTGCTGCTCAACGCGCTGCCGGATCCATTTCACGTGTCGCTCGGCGGCGTGCAAACGCTCGGCGCGCTGCAGACGGTGATTGCGTTGATGCGAACCGAAGCCGAACAACGTCAGCCCGGCGCGCTCGCGATCGTCACCGCATTGAGCCACGCGCTCTTCGCGATGGCTTTGCGCGTGCATGGCGAACAGAATGCATCGAGCGCAGGCGTGCTGGCGCTGCTGGCCGATGCGCGTCTGGGTGCGTCGGTACAGGGCATGCTGGACGCCCCCGAACGGGCGTGGACGATTGCCGAGCTCGGTGAACGCGCGGCGATGTCCCGCGCAACTTACGCGCGCCATTTCAACGAGCGTGCGGGTATGACGGTGATGGATTTCCTCACGCAGATTCGTATGACGATCGCGTGCGATCTGCTGCTACGCACGCAGCGCAGCGCCGCGGAGATCGGTGAGGCAGTGGGGTATCAATCGGAAGCCGCCTTCGGCAAGGCGTTTCAGCAGAGCGTCGGCGCGACGCCGGGGCGTTACCGGCGTCAACCGCAAGAGAACGATCAGAAATCCGGCTAGGCTTTGTCGGTTCTGCCGTACCAGTGCTTCTCTATCCTCGACATGATCAAGGTCACCAGCAGTGCGCAGACCGTGCCCAACGTGACTTCGCCGAGGCGCAGCAAGGCCTTGTCCCACGGCGAACCGACGCCCGGCACCAGCAGCATGATGGTCGCCGTAATGCCGCCCAGACGCGCGGCGCTGCCCACGTTCACGACCCAGCAAATCACGATTGCCGCGGCAACGGTGGCGGCGTAAGCGGCGAGATAGCCACCGCCGAGGGTTGCGCCGATGAGCCCGCAAACGGCTCCGACCATCGCGCCGATGAACTGATCGCGCGACAGATTGCGGGTGTCGATATAACTGTGCTGGCTGACCGCAATCGCCGTAATCGCGGCCCAGAAAGCTTGCTCCGTATGCAGCCAACGGCCGATCACGAAAGCAAGGCTGCCGCCGGCCACCGCCTGCGCGGCCATCACACTGCCTTCGGCCAGCCGGTCGCCCAGCGGCAGCGCCTTGAGAAAAGCAAACAGCGAATTGGCGGCGTTCGTCCGCGCTTCACGTCTTGATTCGTCGGGAGCGGTCATTGGATGGGGAGGAGCTTGTCGCAGCACGACGGATTCGTATTCTAGCGAGGTCGACGGCGGGGCGTCGTGTCGAGCAACTGTACGATCGCGGCACCGCCGCGTAGTCCGGGCGCATGCCTGCCGGCCGCGCGTATTTTTCAGCGCGATTCCGGCGTGCTGGTTTCCTAAAACGGGACAGCGGCGAAGATACCGCGCTTAGTCCGCTACGTTATTCCGCTACGACTTTCAGATGGTTCCTCACGCTCGAGACGCCATCGATGCCTTTCACGACTTCTCCTGCTGCGGCCTTGTCGTCAGCCGACGGCACCGAGCCCGTGAGCCACACCACCCCCTTGCGGGTCTTCACATGGATGTGGGTCGATTTGACGTTCTTCGCGCTGAGCAGTTCGGCCTTGGCCTTGGTGGTGATGGTGCCGTCGTCGACGTGCTGGCCGATGGTTTCGGATGCGGCCGACGGGGCCGAGCCGCTGGTTTGCGCCGTAGCGTTCAGTGCGAATGCGACGCAAGCGATGCTGCCTGCGGTCTTCAGAAATTGAATGGTCTTCATGGTTTCTCCTTCGGGTGTTGATAAATAGTGTTAACCCGCAAGCTGTGTGCCTGGTACACCGCACGAATGCCCGAGGTCGGGAGAAGCCGTTGCTGCGCATGCGTTTAGGCTGAGGAATAGAGGGGCGGCCACGTGTGGCGTGCTGTCCAATGGTCCGTAAGGCCCGCGACCGGAAATTGCCGGGTTCTTGTAAAAAGGGCGCTCGCCCACTGCGCAATCGGCGGGCCTGAAAAGGCAAAACTCAGAAAAAACAGGGTGTTGGGCGAGCTGGTATGACAGTTGCTGTAATGAGGTGAGATACCTTTTCTCAGCTATTAACGGGACCTCACTACAATGCCGTCAATTGAACTACGCGCAAGGCAGTCCCTCGCACTCACGCCGCGTCTGCAGCAATCGGTGCGCCTGTTGCAGTTGTCGTCTCTGGAGTTCCAGCAGGAGTTGCGCACCGCACTCGACACCAATCCCTTCCTCGAGTACGACTCGACAGACACGGAAGACGTCGCGCTTGCCACCACAGCGCCAGGCGATGATGCCGGCGCGACACCCGCCACGGACACGGTCGCCGCGGCCGAACCCGAATCGTCACCGGTTGACAACAGCAGCGGCGACACGATGGAAAGCGCAGGGCAGGACGACATACCCGGCGACTTTTCGGGCGACTACAGCAGCCGCAGTTCGACGCGCCAGAACGGTGACTCCGACAGTAGCGATCCTGCGGAATGGGCGCGCTCCCAACCGACCTTGCGCGAGCAGTTGCACGACTCGCTGCGTCTGTATCGACTCGACGACCGTGATCGTGCGGTGGCCCGCTTCATCATCGAGGCGCTCGACGACGATGGCTATCTGCGTCAGGAACTCTCCGAGCTCGCCGATAGCGTCGACCTCGAACCCGAACTGACGGAAGAAGAATTGCTGGTGGCGCTGCGCCTCGTGCAATCGCTCGATCGTCCCGGTCTCGGCGCGCGCTCGCTGTCCGAGTGTCTGTCGCTGCAGGTCAACGCCTTGCCCGCCGACACGCCGGGACGCGATGTGGCGCGGCAAATCGTCGACCATCATCTGGAACGTCTCGCGCGCCGCGAACAGGCTGAACTGCAAAAGCAGATCGGCTGCAGCGCCGAGGAACTGCGGGTGGCCTGCGCGCTGGTGCGCAAGCTCGATCCGAAGCCGGGCAACAACTACGGCCGTACCGAAGACAACTACGTGGTGCCGGACGTGATCGTGCGTCAGGTGCGCAACAAATGGGCGGTGACGATCAACCCGGCCGTGCAGCCGCGCGCCCGCATCCATCGCATGTACGCCGAACTGTTCGCGCAGTCGGCCGGTGCAAGCCGCTCGCCGCTCGCGCAGCAATTGCAGGAAGCGCGCTGGTTGATCCGCAATGCGCAGCAGCGCTTCGATACGATTCAACGCGTGGCCGAATGCATCGTCGCGCATCAACGAGCCTTCTTCCAGTACGGTGAAATCGCGCTCAGGCCGATGGTGCTGCGCGATGTGGCCGAGGAGCTCGGTCTGCACGAGTCCACCATCTCGCGTGCGACCGGCAACAAATATATGGCCACGCCGCGCGGCATTTTCGAGTTCAAGCACTTCTTCCCGCGTGAACTCGGCACGGAAAGCGGCGGCACCTGTTCGGCCGCGGCCGTCCGTGCGCTGCTCAAGGAAATGATCGCCGCGGAGAACACGCACGATCCGCTGTCGGATGTGACACTCGCCAGGATGCTCGCGGATCAGGGCGTGCTGGTGGCGCGGCGCACCGTGGCGAAATATCGTCACTTGATGAAAGTGCCGCCGGCGGAATTGCGCCGCCAGGTTTAAACGCATTGCCCTTTGGGGCCAGGGCTTCAGCGAAGCGCCACACGAGACTCAGTACTCGCGTGGCGCTTTTTCGTATCTGGACGTTTCGCACGCGCCCCATTACATTGGCGGCTCAAGTCGAAACGGGGTGTGTTCCATGAAGTATTCGAATCTGGTTGAGCGTTTGCAGGGCAGGCGTACGTCGGCGTGGGAAATCCATCGTGTCGCTCAACAGGCGCTCGCCAATGGCGAAGACGTGATCGTGCTGAGCGTCGGCGACCCCGACTTTGCGACCCCCGCGCCGATCGTCGGGCGCGCCATTGAAGCATTGCGTGGCGGCGATACGCATTACAGCGCCGTGTCCGGGCGTGAGCCGGTGCGCGCGGCGATTGCCGAAGACCATGCGCGCACCACCGGTTGCGCCGTGAGCGCGGCCAACGTGATCCTGACGGCGGGGGCGCAGAACGGCGTGTTCGCGACTTCGCTGTGTCTGCTGGAAGCGGGTGACGAAGTGATCGTCCCCGAGCCGATGTACCTCACATACGAAGCCTGCGTGCGCGCCGCGGGCGCCACGCTCGTGCCGGTGCCGGTCGATCCGGCTCGGGCGTTTCACCTCGACTGCGACGCGCTCGAAGCGGCCGTCACGCCGCGCACCCAGGCCATTTTCTTCGCGACCCCCTGTAACCCGACCGGCGTGGTGATGCCGCGCGCCGATCTGGAACGCATCGCGCAGATCGCGTGCGAGCACGATCTGTGGGTGCTCTCCGATGAGGTCTATGCGGATCTCACGTTCGAGCGCGAGCACGTGAGCATCGCCGCATTGCCGGGCATGGCGGAACGCACGGTGACGCTCGGCAGTCTTTCGAAATCGCATGCAATGGCGGGTTGGCGTGTGGGCTGGGCGATCGGGCCTGCCACGCTGATCGAGCATATGGGGCGGCTCGCGCTGGCGATGTTGTATGGCTTGCCCGGCTTCATCCAGCAGGCTGCATTGACGGCCCTGCAGAACAAGGCGCCGATCGTCGCCGAGATGCGCGAGATTTACCGGCGTCGCCGCGACGTCGTGTTCGAGCGCTTGCACCGCGTGCCGGGCCTGCGTTGCCTGTTGCCCGAAGCCGGCATGTTCATGATGGTCGACGTCAGCGGCACGGGCCTCGATACGGTCGATTTCACCTGGCAACTGTTTCGCGCACAAGGCGTGTCGCTGCTTGACGCCAGCGCCTTCGGCGAGACCGCGAATGGCTTCGTGCGGCTGGGTTTCGTGGTCGACGAGGCAAGCCTGATCGACGCGTGCGAACGGATTGCTGCGTTCGTCGGCGGATTGCCGGTGCGTATGAAGGCGTAGGCTGTGAACAGGGAAAGCCGCCCAAGCCGCGAACGTCAGACGAAGTCCTCGTGGCGCCGCGATAGCGGAGCGGCTTTCTTAAGTATTTCGTATTACTTTCGTTTTCCCCAAGGAAACGATGCGGCTTGGGAGGGACGCGCGTTAGAGCCCGTTTTCGATTGACGGCTTCGATGCTTGCGTCAAGAATCAGTCGCCTGATTCGTCTTAAGCTGGACAATCGGGACATCGACGCCTATCGACTCGCAGCCGGATACCCCATGGCCATTCGCTTCTACCTCTCGTTGCGCCGATCACTGATGGCAGGATCCATGGCGGCCGCGCTGGTGGCGATGGCGCTGGTTCTTGCCATCGTCGCCACGTTCAGTCAGATGTGCGCGGCGGCCGAACTGGACGACTCAGCCACTGCGGCAGCCGACACGGAATCAGCCACCGCGCCGGCTAGCTCGGTAAGCGTGCCCGGCGCGCCTGGCGCTCAGGCAGAGACTGCCGGCCAGACCGTCGATGCGAACGGCCAGCCAGTCAAGGAGCCGCGCGCAAATCCATCTCGTACCGGCCATCCGCCACGGGTTTCCGCGGCCGCTCAGAACGATACGCAGGACAACCCGCCGCACGCTGTCAAACCCGAGACCTCGCCGATCCCTGTACCGCCGGAAAGCGCTGCCGTGACGCAGCATTCGATCCGGCTCGGCGGCCGCAAGATCGACTACACCGCGACGGCGGGCAACCTGCTGCTGCGTGACAAAACCGGGCAGGCCAATGCGAGCGTCTTCTATACCGCCTACACCGTCGCGACCAAGGCGCCCTCGACACGTCCCGTCACGTTCCTTTTCAACGGCGGACCGGGTGCGGGCAGCGTGTTCCTGCTGATCGGCTCGTTCGGACCGAAGCGGGTGCGCACGGCGAGTCCCGCGAGCACGCCGCCCGCGCCGTATGTGCTGGACGACAACCCCGATAGCCTGCTCGATACCACCGATCTGGTCTTTATCGATGCCGTCGGCGCAGGCCTGTCGAGGGTTGTCGGCCATGGCACGGGGAAGGACTTCTGGGGTGTCGACAAGGACCTTGACGCGTTCTCGCAATTCATCGACCGCTATCTGACGGTGAACCAGCGCTGGAATTCGCCGAAGTACCTGCTCGGCGAATCGTATGGCACCGCGCGCGCCGCGATGCTCGCGTATCAACTGGGGCAAAACAATATCGCGTTGAATGGCGTGATCCTGATGTCGTCGGTGCTCGATTCCTCGGCGTTTTCACCCGGCTTCGATTTCAAGAGCGAGAGCTACTTGCCGAGCTTCGCGGCCATCGCGTGGTACCACGACAAGATCGTGCCAAAGCCGGCCAGTCTGCCGGCCTTCCTCGACGAGGCCCGCGCGTTCGCCCGCGGGCCTTATGCGCAAGCGCTCGCGCAGGGCGACGCGTTGCCCGACGCGCAGCGCGACGAAATCGCCGCACGCGTCGCGCAGTTCACCGGGCTCGACGTCGATTACGTGAAGCGAAGCCGCCTGCGTCTCTATCCCTCGCGTTTTCGCAATCAATTGCTGCGCGATCAATCGCGCAGCATTGGCCGTTTCGATGCACGCTTTAAAGGACTCGAGTACGACGGCGTGTCCGAGCGTCCCGATTACGACGCATCGGTGAGCAGTGTGGCGAGCGCTTTCGACGCCGCGCTTCATCAGCATTTTGCGGAGGACCTGCACTTCACGCCTGCCGACCGCTATCGCGTCTTCAACGACGACGCGTTGACGCAGTGGGACTGGAAACACCGTGAGTGGTGGGGGGAACACTTGTCCGTGCCGTATGCGGCGGGCGATCTCGCCGAAGCGATGCGGCAGAATCCGCACCTGCGCGTGATGTCGCTGAACGGCTATTTCGACCTCGCCACGCCGTTCTATGCGACCGAGTACGCGCTCGCGCATCTGGGCATCGATGCGCCGCTGCGCGCCAACGTGCGCATCGCCTACTACCCAACCGGGCACATGATCTATCTCGACGATGCCGCGTTGCATGCGCTCAAGCGGGACCTGGCGAGCTTCTACGCGGCGGGCGCGGGCTAGGCTGGCACGTGGGTGGCGGCACCGCAAGGAGTCTAGCCCCTTGCCGCATTGTCAGCCGTCTCTCCCACGGATTTTGATATCATCACTGTATAAACATACAGGTTTCATGAAAACCCCGTGGCGACAGATGCTCCGTCAGACCTCCGTTCTGATGTCCCCTATTACCTGCTGAACTTCGAGCGTGCGCTGGCGTGGCTCGCCGAGCGTTACGACGATCTGCTGGACGCGCACGAACACGGCTTCCTGCGCGATTTCGCCGCCTTGCCGCAGCCCTCGCGCGCGTTGCTGGTTCGCATGCTGATGCGCAAGGGCACGTTGTTCCGCTCCAGCCGTCTTTCTTACGACGAGATTGGTTGTCCTTTGCAGGCGGTTGCGCCCCTGGCAGTGCTGGGTTGGGTCGACACTGAACCGGGCCTGACGCTCGACGATCTGTTCGCGCTCACCACGCGCCCGGAGTTGCTGCTGATCTTTGCGGACGCCATCGCGTTGATTCCTGGCGCGAAAGGCTTGCGCAAACCCGATCTGCTGGAAACGCTGCGGCCGTTTTACGAAGGCGAAGGCGAGGGCGAGGGCGAATGTGACGGACGAGGCACCGCCGCGCATCCGTTGTCCACATGGCACGGCCAGACCACCGACCGCGTCTTCCACGTCGCCATCGCGCCCCTTTGCGAGCGTCTGCGCCTGATGTTCTTCGGCAATTTGCAGCAGGACTGGTCGGAGTTCGTGCTTGCCGATCTCGGCGTGTTCCAGTACGAGAAGGTTGCATTCGCGCCGTCGTCGCGCGCAT
This sequence comes from Paraburkholderia sp. WS6, assembly GCF_030464835.1. NCBI lineage: Bacteria > Pseudomonadati > Pseudomonadota > Betaproteobacteria > Burkholderiales > Burkholderiaceae > Paraburkholderia > Paraburkholderia sp. WS6. The sequence goes on along the minus strand of NZ_JALQCK010000012.1, from coordinate 158,112 downwards.
TCCAGCAACGCGCGGACGTCGACGTCTATCTTGCGTTACATGCGTGCCGCGAAGCGCTCGAATGGCTGCCCACGGGTGACGCGGAGTCAGAGGCGATCGACGAACTCGTCGCCGCAATTGCCGCCATCGAAACCTCGAATCCCTGGCTCGAAACGCGTCGCGCGAAACTGCTGTTTCGTATCGGCCAACATTGCGAGCGTCAGCAGAACTGGGCCGCCGCGCTCGCGGTCTATGAGCGTTGCGCATGGCCCGGCGCGCGCCATCGGCGCTTGCGTGTGCTGGAACGCAGCGAGCGATTCGACGAAGCCTTCGCCCTCGCTTCGCAAGCCGCGGCCAAACCTGAAAGCGAAGAGGAGGCGCAGCGCGTCGAGCGCATGTTGCCGCGTTTGCAGCGCAAGCGCGGCGAGCGGGTGGCGCGTGTGCCTGCCGCCCGGCCGGTCGAGCGCAGCACACTGGTGCTGCCGAGGCCGGACGCGTCGCAACCGGTCGAATACGTTGCACGCGACCATTTGACTTGCGACGCGGCGCCGGTTCATTACGTCGAAAACGCGCTGATCAACTCGCTGTTTGGCTTGCTGTGCTGGGAACCGGTGTTCGCGGCGCTGCCCGGCGCGTTTTTCCATCCATTCCGGCGCGGGCCGGCCGATCTGCATGCGCCGGATTTTCATGCGCGCCGCGCCGCGCAATTCGCCGCGTGTCTTGCGCAACTCGACAGCAGTGCCTATCGCGAGACGATTCTGCGGCATCTGCAAAGCAAGGCGGGTCTGCAATCGCCGTTCGTATTCTGGGGCTTGCTGACGCCGGAACTGGTCGAATTGGCGCTCGACTGCCTGCCTGCCGCGCATCTGAAACTATGGTTCGAGCGTTTGCTGCGTGATATCCGCGGCAACCGCTCGGGCCTGCCGGACCTGATTCGGTTCTGGCCGGCCGAGCGCCGTTATGAGTTGATCGAAGTAAAGGGGCCCGGCGACCGCTTGCAGGACAACCAGATCCGCTGGCTCGCGTACTGCGCGCAGCACGGCATGCCGGTGCGCGTGCTCGACGTGCGATGGGCCGATGAAGAGATCGTCGCGTCGGAAGTCGTGACGGAGATCACCCCATGACCTACGTGGTCGCCGTCCGGGCGATGTGCGAATTCACCGCGCGGCGCGGCGATCTGGATCTGCGCTTCACACCCGCGCCCACCTCGCTGGAAGGCATGGCCGGCCATGTGACGGTCGCCGGGCGGCGCGCGAGCGGCTATGAGGCCGAAGTCACGCTGACCGGCACGCATCGCGGTTTGATCGTGCGTGGCCGCGCCGATGGTTACGATCCCGTGTCGAACCGGCTGGAAGAGATCAAGACCCATCGTGGCGCGCTCGAACGGATGCCCGCCAATCACCGCACGCTGCATTGGGCGCAGGCGCTGGTGTACGGGCACCTGTTGTGCCAGGCCCGCGGGCTCGCTGGGTTGACGGTCGCGCTGGTGTACTTCGATGTCGGCAGTCAGAAGGAAACCTTGCTGACCGAAACACACACGGCGCGTGAGCTGGAGATTTTCTTCGTCGCGCAATGCGAGCGCTTTCTCGATTGGGCCGTGCAGGAAGAGGTCCATCGCGCCGCGCGCAATGCCGCGCTCGGTGCGTTGCAGTTTCCGCATGGTCAGTTCCGCAGTGGTCAACGCGAGCTGGCGGTGTCGGTGTATCGCGCTGCGCGTGACGGCAAGCCCTTGATGGCGCAGGCGCCGACCGGCATCGGCAAAACACTGGCGACGATTTTTCCGCTGCTCAAGGCGTGTGCGTCGGATCAGATCGACCGCGTGTTCTTCCTGACCGCGAAGACGCCGGGCCGCGCGCTTGCCCTCGATGCGATCGAAACGCTCCATCGAAGCGCCGAGTTGACTTCTGGGCGCTTGCCGCTGAGGACCCTGGAATTGGTCGCACGCGACAAGGCCTGCGAGCATCCCGACAAGGCTTGCAACGGCGAGTCCTGTCCGCTTGCACGCGGCTTCTACGACCGGCTCGACGCGGCCCGCAGCGCGGCGTTGGCCGGCCCGCGGCTCGACCGGGTGTCGGTGCGCGAAGCGGCGCTCCAGCACGACGTCTGCCCGTACTATCTCGCGCAGGAACTGGCGCGCTGGTCCGACGTGGTGGTCGGCGACTACAACTACTACTACGACAGCAGCGCGATGTTGTACGCGCTCACGCAGATCAATCAGTGGCGCGTCGGCGTGCTGGTCGACGAGGCGCACAACCTGCTCGAGCGGGCACGGCGCATGTACAGCGCGTCGCTCGATCAGGCGGCGTTCCGGCTCGCCCGCAAAACCGCGCCTGCGACATTGAAGAAGCCGCTTGAGCGGCTTCAGCGCGAGTGGAACGCCGTCAAGCGCGCCCAGACCGACGCGTATCAGGTCTACCCCGACGTCCCCGGTAAACTGCTTTCGGCCGCACAGAATCTGATCGGCGCGGTGACGGATCAACTCGCCGAAGCACCGCTTTCGATCGACGAAGCATCGCTGCGATTTTTCTTCGACGCCATGCACTTCGTCGCGCTGGCGGAGCAATTCGGCGAGCATTCGATTTTCGACATCACGCTCACCGCGGATCGCTACGCGCCGCGCGACAAAAGCAGCAGCACGCTGTGCGTGCGCAACGTGATCCCGGCGCCGTTTCTTGCGGGGCGTTACGCGGCCGCGCGCACCACAGTGATGTTTTCAGGCACGCTCAATCCGCATCATTTCTATCGCGACACGCTGGGTCTGCCGGAGCAGACGAACTGGCTGGACGTTGAAGGACCGTTTCGCGCCGAGCAGTTGCAGGTGCGGGTGGCCGGCAACGTATCCACGCGCTGGCGAGACCGCGAACGCTCGCTCGTACCCATCGTCGATCTGATCGCAAAGCAGTATGCAGCGCAGCCGGGCAATTATCTCGGGTTCCTGAGCAGCTTCGAGTATCTGCAACAGGTGATGGGGTTGATGCGCTCGCGTCATCCCGAACTGCCGGTATGGGCACAGGAACAGGGCATGGACGAGGCGGCGCGCGACGCGTTCCTTGCGCGCTTTCGCACCATGAACCAGGGCGTCGGCTTCGCGGTGCTAGGGGGCGCGTTCTCCGAGGGTATCGATCTGGTCGGGCAGCAACTGATTGGCGCCTTCATCGCGACGCTCGGCCTGCCGCAGATGAACGACGTCAACGAGCAGATGCGCCGCACGATGGAGGCGAAGTTCGGCAACGGCTACGACTACATGTATCTGTATCCGGGCTTGCAGAAGGTCGTGCAGGCCGCTGGCCGCGTGATTCGCACGGAGCAGGATCAGGGTGTGGTGCATCTGATCGATGACCGGTATCGGCGGCCGGAAGTGCGGCGCTTGTTGCCGCGCTGGTGGCAGGTGCAATAAGCCAATGCAATAAGCCGCTGCAATAAGCGCCTCGTCGCTGGCTCGCAAGCCCATCTCTTTACCTCTCAGGTAATCGACCTGCCTACACCCGCCAGGCAAAGTGGCAGCACGGCCCAACGATTCCGACCCAAGGTAAGGAGGCTTCCATGAACGCGACCGCACCGTATCTCACCGACGATCCCAACACCATCCGCACCGCCGACCACGCGCGCCTTTTCTACCGCGATTGGGGGCAAGGCGCGCCGCTCGTGTTTCTGTCCGGCTGGACGCTGAATTCCGACATGTGGTCCTATCAGATGGAGCCGCTGTCGCGCCTCGGCTGCCGCTGCATCGCTTATGACCGCCGCGGCCATGGCCGTTCGAGCGATCCCGGGCGTGGCTACGACTTCGACACGCTCGCCGACGATCTCGACAGCGTGCTCAGCACACTCGATCTGACCAACGTGACACTGGTCGCACATTCGATCGCGAGCGGCGAAGTGGTGCGATATCTGACGCGGCACGGTTCGGAGCGCGTGGCCAGGATTGCGTTCATCGCGCCCGCAGCTACGCCATATCTGCTGAAAACCGAAGACAACCCCAACGGGATCGACGCCGCATTGTTCGAGCAGGGCCGCCTCGCGCTGAGCCGTTCCTTCCCCGACTGGATCGAGGCGAATGCCGCACCGTACTTCGGCCCGGGTGTGTCGCGCGCGCCGCTCGACTGGACGATCCGCATGATGCTGCAAACCTCGCATCAGGCCATGCTCGAACTCGCCCGCATCCAGACCATCACCGATTTCCGCGCGGAGCTGGCCCGCGTCCGGGTGCCGTCGCTAGTCGTGCAAGGTGACCGGGACGCCTCTGCGCCGCTCGAGCTGACAGGGCGACCGACCGCGGCGCTGATCGAAGGCGCTTCACTGAACGTCTACGAAGGCGCCGGCCACGGCCTGTACTTCACTCATGCGGAGAAGTTGAACCAGGATTTGCTGGCGTTCCTGGGCCACCGGCCGGTTTAGGGTCGACCGGCACTTGATCTTCAACCGGTGCGTCGGCCTTGCCGGCCGCCGCTTTCAGCGAGGCGTCGGCATGCGCTGTTGAAGGCGGTTCGCCTTTCGCTGCAGCGTTGGGGCCAACGTCCGGTGCGCCGTTCGATTCGACTTGGGCCGGTACGCTCTCAGGGTCCCACGTCAGCAGATGCCGCTGCGGGTTCGCGATCTCGATGCCGCGCGCGCTGAACTGGTCGAGAATGCGCCGGTTGAATTCGCGCTGCACGCCCCAGCGCGCGGTGTCGCGACATTGGATCTGGCCGGCCAGCGTGACCGCGGAACCATCCACGCCATCCACGCCCCAGAAGCTGAAGTCGGACAGGATGCCGTCCTTGAACTTCTCGTCTTCGCGCAACGCGGCGCCGATTTCCTTCAGCGTGGCGATCGCCAGATCGACGTCCTCGCCGAACACGATATTCACTTTCACCGCCGCATTGCCGAGTCCGCGGTTGGTGTTGTTCACCGTCGTGACCGAACTGAACGGCACGGTGAAGAGCGAACCGTCGCTGCCGCGCAAGCGTACGGTGCGGATCGACAGATATTCAACCGTACCGGATACGCCCGCGAGCGTGACCCAGTCGCCGACCTGCATGGCGTTTTCCATCAGCAGGAACATGCCGGTGATGAAATCCTGCACCAGCTTTTGCGAGCCGAAGCCGAGCGCCACGCCGAAAATACTCGCGCCGGCCAGCAGCGGCCCGATGTTCACACCGAGTTCGCTCAGGCCGGTGAGCACCACCACCAGCGCGATCACGCAAAAGAGCGCGCTGCGCAACATCGGCAGCAGGGTGCGCAGACGTGCGGCGCGCACGAGGTCGCCGCTGGTGGTCCAGCGGTCCAGCCGCCGTTCGATCGACACGTTGGCGCCTTCCCATACCACCAGCGCGATCACCGCGGCGACCCCGATCGTGACCAGCGCCGAAGCCAGTCGATGACCGATCGAGCCGGCCCGGAACAGCTCGCCCACGTCGACGCCCCAAACCTGCAGCAGCGCCAGCGCGGTGACGATGCCGATGATCCACGCGACGACCCGCCGCACCAGCGGGTAATAGCGGTAGGCATGCTGTTGCACGAGCGACTTCTCCGCGTCGCCCTGTACATTGAACAGCCGCGCCATGGCGCCAAAAATCACGATCGCGACGACCCGCGCGCCCACCAGAATCGCCAGCGTAATGCCACCGAGATGCAGCAGGGTGCGATAGCCGTTCTGCACGTCGAGCGCCCAGATGAACCAAAGCGCCATCACCACGAAGGCCGCGAACCCTGCCCACGCATCGGCGAGCGCGTTGCCGAACATTTGGAGCGATTCGCTCGCGGCAAAGCGCCTGCGGATCAATTCGCCGACCGGCTTCCTGCATTTCAAAATCAGAATCGAGATCATGATGTGGCCGGCGAGCGCGACCACTTTCATGAGCGCGAGATGCGCCGCGTCGTTCAGGCCGAGCGACTGTGCGATCTCCGCGATCGCCGAACCGGCGCCGACCACGGCGACGATCCGTACAATCCAGCGCTGCACGAAAACGGCCCACGCATCGCTCATGCGCAACAGGCGCAGGCGCGGCGCGCTCGGCTGCAGGAAGGAGCCGCTGACTATCACAATCAGGCGGCACAGCACGTAGATGTCGATCAGCGAATCGAGCGCGCGGTCTTGCGGCGTGCCGTCCTCGGTGAAGATCGACATCAGCGCGCTCGCTGCGCCGACGAACACCGCCAGCGGCAACAGGCGCAGCACCATCGTCAGGAGCGCGCGCGGCAGGCGCTGCAGCACCGTCAGGTGATGCACGGCCTTCTGCTCGCCTTTGGCCTCGGTGGCTTTGCCGGTGGTGCCAGTGGCGGGCGTAGGCGTCGTAATGGGCGCGCCGGGTTTCGCCGCCTGTGCAGTTGCATCGGGCGAAGCCGGTGAATCGGGCAGCGGCGGCGCGGCATTCGGCGCATCGGCCGGTTGCGGCAGGACGTCGGCGGGCAGGTCGGCTTGCGTTGCACCGTCTTCATCGTCACGTTCGCGGCGCGCGGCGAGGGCGGTGTACGCGCGGCGCAACAGGCGGCGCGCGAGCCATTCAAGCGCGAGCGCGGGCAGCAGTGCCGCCAGCAGCGACCCCGCGACCTGGCCGAGCACGCCGCGCGCCTGCGGGTTGGTCGATTGCGAATGCCACCAGGCACGCACCGAAGCGACGTCGAGCAGCGCGGCGACCGAACTGCGTAATGACTTGCCGAGGTGCACGGCCCAATGCGCGCCCTGACGCGCCAGTTGCGAGGCGAGGCCATTGGATTGGAAGGCGGCTGGAACGAGCGCGGTGGCGCTGCTGGCCGCGGTGGGTGCCGACGCAGCCGCGGCCGCCGAGGCAGGTGGAGCGCTGAGTGCGCCCGCTGCGGCGATCGCCTGTAGCGTGTCGCTGACTTGCGCGCGGCGTGTCGGGTCATTGAGGACGCTGAGGGCCTGGCGGGCCTGCTCGGGCGTCAGGGTGGGCGCGGCGCCAGATGCCGCAGAGGCGGAGGCGGTGGGTTGCGCCGCGGCGGCAAAGGCCGGCGAGGCGCTCAGGAGGAGAAAAATGACAAGCCAGGCGTGGAGTTTTTTGCGCATAGGGTGTAAGGCGGGGTACCAGGTGCGGACGGCGGTGCCGGGACGCGTGGGTCGATGCGGCGGCGTGACCTTGGACCGACACGCGTTGAGTCGTACAAGTTCCATCCGCGGCGGCTATCGGTGTTCACGCGGAGGTTCGACCAGTTGGTCCGAATTGTAACGTCAGGTAGCAGAAAGCTTTCCTGGCAGGGGCGCCGTCCACGGCGTAGCGCGCAAGATCGCGCGGCTTGAGGCGGCAGGCGCCGTGTGACAGGCGGCCATGCGCGGACGCAGCCCTGCGCGGGGCTGCGTCGGCAAAAGGGCTGGCGCGAAAACACACTGGCTCCGCACCACAGGGGCGCGCAGGCCCGGCAATGCCTATTCCGTTGCTTCCACCGAATCCCTCGCCGCCACACCGAGCGTGCCTTCGACCACCTCGGTGAAGGTGCGCTCCTCGCGCAGAATGAAGCGCTTCGTCTGCGCAAACAGGAAATTTTCCCGTGCTTCGGCGTCGGAGCGCAGCCGCGCCCGATACGTTTCGTACGCGGCGAGGCTGTCGAACGCGATCAATCCCCAGGCGACGTCGTTGGTCCCTTCGTGGGGCAGAAAGTAGCCGATCAGATGGCCGCCGCAGCGCGGAATAATGCGGCCCCAGTTGCGAGCGTAGTCGTTGAAGGCATCGCGTTGGAATGGGTCGATCTGATAGCGGATGAAGCAGGTAATCGTCATGTGCAAGCTCCCGATCGGGTAGAGGTGGTTTGAAGCAGGTGAGTACCAGTATGGAGACTGCTCGACTGCGACGTTTCACTGCTTTCTGAACTGTCGTTGAGCGGGGCGTGCGGCATTTAATGGCCGCGTTCAATGGCGGTATGAAAGCCCGTGCAGATCGCAAGCGGCGCCGTGTCTCGAGGCTCACTCCTTAGCCTCGCGCGGCTGTTTTTCCGCTAGCCTCGTGGATCGTCAACACCGCGAGCGCCGCGCCGGCCAGTGCGCACATCGCCGATACCAGCGCCACCGCCCGCAAGGCAGCCCCGAGTGCCTCGGCTTGCGCGCGCGCTACTTCGGCTCGTGTCGTCGCGTCCGTTGCGCCCGGCGGCGCCGAACTCGCATTCATCGTGCCTTGCGTCAACCGTGCCGTCTCACGCGCCGCTTGCGGCACGTTCGACGCATCGAGCCGCGCGTCGAGCGCCGCATCGTGCGACCACACGAACACGATCCCGAGCACTGCGATCGCCAGCAGACTGGCCACCCTGGCGACGGCGTTATTGATGCCCGAGGCGACACCCGTGCGGGCGGCGGAGACGGATGTCATCACCGTCGTCGTCAACGGTGCGACGGTAATCGTCATGCCGAGCCCGAGCACGACGAGCGCCGGAAAGAAGCCGCGCCAATATTCGCCGCGGACCCAAGGCAGCGCGAGCATCGCAAAGCCGACCGCCGCGATCACCGGCCCGATGCCCAGCAAGGCCCGTGCGCCGTATCGGCTCGTCAGGCCACCGGTGAAGCGCGACAACAGGCCGATCGTGACCGGCACCGGCAGCAGAGCGGCGCCTGCCTCGGTCGCGCTATAGCCATACGCGCGGATCAGCGTGAACGGCAGGAAGAACAGCGCGCCGCCCAGCCCGAAGTAAAGCAGCAGCGTGACGAGATTCGCACCGACGAAGTCACGCGAACGGAACACGTCGAGCGGCATCATCGGATTGCGGGTCTTCGCTTCGAGCACGACGAAACCGGACAGCACCAGGAGGCCGCCGAGGATCGACGCCAGCACCCAGCGGTCGCCGAAGCCGCGCGCCGAGGCGATGGTCAGGCCGTAGGTCAACGCGGCGAGCCCTGCGGCGGCTGTGGCGGCGCCCGGCCAGTCGAGCCTGGGCAGCGCTAGTCCTTTGGACGCAGGGTCCAGGTGCGATGGGTCTTTTTCCTGCCGGCTGTCCGGCACGGCGACGACCGCCAGCGCGATGGTTGCGCACGCAATCGGTACGTTCAGAAAGAAAATCGCCCGCCACGAAAACGCATCGACGAGCCAGCCGCCCGCCACCGGCCCGACCGCCGACGTGATCGCGCCCACGCCGGCCCAGGTGCCAATCGCCTTGCCGCGCTCCTTGTCGTCGAATACCGCGCCGATGATGGCGAGACTGCTCGGCACCAGCAGCGCCGCGCCGATGCCTTGCGCGGCGCGCGCCGCGATCAGGGCGCCGACGCCAGGCGCCAGGCCGCAGCCGATCGAGGCCAGCGTGAACAAGCCGATTCCCGCGATGAACACAGTGCGCCGGCCGAGCTTGTCGCCCAGTGAGCCGCCCACCAGCACCAGCGCACCGAGAAACAGCAGATACGCGTTGACGACCCACTGGATCGCCGCGACGCTCGCGCCCAGTTCGGTCTGGATCGACGGCAGCGCGACGTTGACCACGGAGCCGTCGATGAACGCCATGCTCGAACCGAGGATGGTCGCGGCGAGTGCGAGCTTTTTGCGCCGGCACGGGTGATCGAAGCTGAGGGGCTGAGTGTGGATGGCGAGCGCGTCGCACGGGCTCGCCTGGGCGGGGAGCGTGGAGGAAGGGCGGCGCACGAGCGCCGGGGCGTGCTGATCGGCCAAGTCCACTCCAGGGTGGATGAACGGCTTTCAGCATAGCAACGCCAAGGGAGAACCGATAGGCGGTTACGACGCAAGGCCGGCCGAGCCGCGCCATGCGGCGCGGTCGCGGCAATATTTGCCGGGGTTTGCCCGTTCAGGCGGTCTTAGGTCAAACCAGCGAGGTCAAACCAGCGAGGTCAAACCAGCGAAGGCGCCTGCCGCTCTGCCTCGTCGTCGGCATCCGCACCGCCGTCGGCGTTCGACGTGCGTCCGGCCGCCGGGTCCTGATGCAGCCGGCTCGCATGCATCAGGCGATACAGCGTGGCCCGCGAAATGCCGAGTTCGGCCGCGGCTTCGGACAATTTGTAGCCGTGCCGCTGCAACGCGTGCTCGATGGCGTCCTTTTCGGCCTTACTGCGGATCTCCGCCAGCGTCACGGCCGGTCCGTTGTCGGATTCCGGCAGGCCGAGGTCGCTTGCCGTGATAAAGCGGCCCTCGCTCATCACCACGGCCCGGCGCACGCAGTTGATCAGCTCGCGTACGTTGCCCGGCCACGGATAGTTCGACATGGCGACGATCGCGTCGCTCGACAGCCCGCGCAATTTACGCGCGCCGTCCTGCCGGTACATGCTCAGTGCATAGTTGGCGAGCAGCTTGATGTCGCCGCCGCGCTCGCGCAAGGGCGGCTCGACGAGCCGCAGCACGCACAGGCGGTGATACAGGTCGGCGCGGAAGCGGCCGTCTTCGACGGCTTTGTCCAGATCGACGTGGGTCGCCGAAATCACCCGTGCGTCGACGTTGATTTGCCCATTGCCGCCCAGCCGTTCGATGGTGCCTTCCTGCAGGAAGCGCAGCAGCACCGCCTGGCATTCGTGCGGCATGTCGCCGATTTCATCCAGAAACAGGGTGCCTTCATTGGCGCTTTCGATCCGGCCGATCTTGCGTTGCAACGCGCCGGTAAAGGCGCCGCGCTCGTGGCCGAACAATTCGGCTTGCAGCAGGCTCGGCGGAATGGCCGCGCAATTGATCGCGACGAACGCCCTGCCGGCACGCGGCGAGCGCTCATGAATCGCACGGGCGGTCAGTTCCTTGCCGGTGCCCGATTCGCCGGCGACGAACACTGGCGCGTCGGTCACGCCGCATTTGTCGATGCGCCGGTACAACTGCTGCATTGCCTCGCATTGCCCAACCATGCCGTGCCGGCCGAGCGAAGGCTCGGGGGCGGTCGGCGGATGCCGCAGGCTCGACAGCCCGTGCGCGTGGCCGAGCGCGAATACCAGCCGCTCGTTCAGCCAGGGCCGGGTCACGAAATCGAAGCAATAATCGAGGATGAAGCGGCTGACCAGTTCGTCGTCCGACTGGCCCGGCGCGATCTGCGCGACCCAATTGGTTTCGACGCGGCGCATGCAGGAGGCCAAGGCGGACAAATGCTGGGACGTACACTCACCGGGCAATTCGACGAGGCCGACCTTGATATTGTCGCGCTCGATCATGCGCTCGGCGATTACCGTGCTTTTGGCGTGCACCGCTTGCCAGCCGGATGCGGCGAGGAAGCTGGCCAGATCCCGATCGGGCGAGTTCGCCACGTATAGAACGGTGCGTTCGGTGTCGGCAGGCGTGCAAGTCGTGTTCATGTGACCCCCGGGTTGTTGCGGCTCTCAGAACTGCTCTTCGACGAACTGGACAGACCGGCAATGACAATTTCACGGTAGCGGCAATGGCGGGGGCATGCGGCGGCGTGAGCCGCTGCACTTCGGACAGCTAGCAGAACAGCGTTCAACGCTGAAACCGCCCGACTATTTCATCCCCGAATCACAAAAGCCGTGTTTCGCCTTGTGGTCTGACAGAGGCGCTCTACGTGGCGCATGGCTTAACGATAAGCGAAAGCGCTTTCGAGCGCCATACAAACAAATCTGGATTCAGAAACGTTTTTCCCGCTTTGACGTGGGTGCTTGCCGTTCAGAAATGGTGGGGCAACCGCGACTATGTGCGGAATCCCACATAGCAATAGCAAATCGCATAGCGGTTATCGTGCAACGGATGCCGCGCCGTCGAATCAGCGTGTCTCAAGCTTGCGACACATTGGGCAGCGGCTGCCAAGGGTGCTTCGTGGCCCGAAGCATCGGCATATTTGACCGGGCTACGCCGCAAAGCGCGGCCGGACGTGGTCCGAAGAAGCGAGCATCCGGTCCTGCAAACAGGGAGATCCTTCCGCACTGCGTTAGCGGGTGAACCCCTCGCGTGTCGAATCCGAATCAAGTGTGACGAAAGGCAGGGGCCGGCGAGACGCGTTGCGGCAAAAATCACGGTGCGACAAGGGATTGAAGGTGCATGGCACAGCCATTGCAATAGGAGGCTCACAAGCAGATGCGTTGCCGCCTGGTTCCTCAGGCTCGGGGAAGCACCCAGCGGCAAACAGAGTCTTCGTGAGCACGGCCGGGGAAGCCGATGTGTCTTGCGAGGGTGCGGCGGGGCCACTGAAAAACGGATGTCAAAAAAAACGGGGTGAATGATCGATACGGGGTATCGGCCATTCGTCACCGGACAACGCGAAGCACTGACCTCGCCACTTTTTCCGTCATATTGGACGGACTCGAAGTCGACGGCCGAAATGGATGGCCGAAGTCGACCGCAAGAATGACAGGCACCGCGCTCGGGCAATTTGCGGGCACGCGACGTACAAAACAGGGAAGGGGCAGCGCACGGTAAGGACCGGCCGGCGCGAAGAAGCGGGGAGGAACGGCCTGAGTCTCCATAGAGGGGCGCACGCTACGAGGTGAACCGGGCGCCGTGCCCGCGCACTAGCGCGGGCACGGCTTACCTGGATACGGCCTTGAATGGCCCATCAAGCGGAATCAAGCGGGGGGTGTCATGAAAACGATCAGCAAGCCGGTTGCATTGCGGCTGGACCAGCACACCACGGCGCACGGCGCCGGTTTCTCCTACCAACTTCACTTTGCGCGGCAGCGACCCTTGTTCGCCGCGCCGTCGGCCGACCTGCTCACGCTGGTGATCGCCGAGGCGATGAAACGCAAGGCTCAGGCCGAGATCCAACGCGACGTATTGCGCGAGGCGATCTACGAGATCCCGGTTTCGACCGAACGAGGCCACGATCGGGCTCTGGACATCTACCAATCCGATCCCGACGACTACACCTGAATGTCGACTGTTATTGACGCGGCCTTGCCTACGGGAAGGCCTTAGTCCGGCGGAGACCCGACATGATCGACATCTTCCTGATTTCGTCCAGCGCCGAGCGCGCGCCGCATATCGTCGCGCGTCTCGAAGAAAGCGGCGTGGCGCATCGCCTGCGCACCGCTTACTGCACGGCACGGCAACTGCGCACGCATGCCCGCGCAATCAGGAGCGCCGACCTGCTGATCGTCGACGACGTCGATCTGAGCGCGCACGAGCTGGACGGCGTCGAGGAGGCGCTGGCCTGCTCGCCTGCTTTGCATTGCATTCTGGTTACGCAGGCGCCGTCCGCTGCTTTGCTGACCGCGGCGATGCGCGTCGGCGTGCGGCATGTGCTGTCATGGCCGTTGGATGCATACAAGATCGCCACCGTGCTCACGCATATCGCCGCGAAAAAAAGTGCGGGCGGGCGCCGGGCCGGGCGGGTCGTCTCGTTCGCATCGTGCAAGGGCGGCAGCGGCACCACGCTGATCGCGGTAAATCTCGCCTGGTCGCTCGCCGCACTGCGCGACAGGCGCGTGTTGCTGATCGATCTCAGCCAGCAATTCGCCGACGCCAGCCTGCTCATGGCCAACAAACCGCCACCCGCGACGCTCTCCGATCTGTGCTCGCGGATCGACCAGCTCGACGCCGCTTTGCTGGACGCCTGCGTGATGCACGTCCACGCGAACCTCGACGTGCTGGCGGGGGCCGGCGACCCGCTGAAGGCCGCCGAACTGCGGCCCGAGCAACTGAAGCAGATTCTCACCCTGGCGCGCGAGCGGTACGACGCGGTGCTGATCGACATCGGCCAAAGCCTCAATTCGGTGACGATCCATGCACTCGATCACAGCGATGCAATCTGCATGGTGGTGCGGCAAAACCTGCTTTACCTGCACGGCGGCCGCCGGATGCTCGATATTTTCAAGGAATTGGGCTATCCGCCCGGCAAGGTGCGGGTTGTGGTGAATCAATACGACAAGAACGCTTGCATCAACCTGCCGACGCTTGAACGGACGCTTGGCGCGACGGTCGCGCACCAGCTTCCGCGTGACGAAAAGCAGGTCGACGAGGCGCTCAACCGCAGTGTGCCGCTGGTCACTTCCGCCCACGACAGCGCGCTGGCGCAAGGCATCCGCCTGCTCGCCGATATGCTGTGGCCGCCCATCGCCGAGCCCCGCAAAGGCATGCTCGGCCGCCTGTTTGCTGCGCGGCCGACCGTGCCGCCGCAACTGAAGCCGGGGCACTGAGCCAATCCGATCACCGCGACTCGCTCGCCGGAATTGAATTCGGGCGAGCGTGGCATGATATGGACATTCGGCTGGTGTGGCTGCTACGCTGCGACACTGACGGACCGGCAGCCTTTATGCAGCGGGCTTGAAGAATAATTCGCATATCGAAATGAGTATGCCATGACAAAGACCACATCCTCGCGGGTATTCGATAGTGAGAGCGGTCTGCAGGATGCCGCGAACGGCGATCCGGCGGGCGCAGTACCTCGCGTAGACGATCTAGATGACCTGACGCCGGCTGGCGGCATACGCGAGGCGTTGACCGAAATCCTCGCACGCGCTGCCGCGGCGCTCATGTTGAGCATCTTCACTTACGCGGCGGTCAAGCAATGGCTCGCCGCGCCCACACGGATCACCTTGCTGCTGCTCGTGGTAAGTGCGTTCATGACCTTGGGGTTGTCGCTATTTGCGCGGGTGCCCATCCACCGTGACTGGACGCCTTTCGCTTTCATCTGCTCGGTGGGCGGCACGTTCTATTTTCTTGCTGTGCGGCTTTCGCCCGGCACTCAACTTATTCCAGAGACGGCCGGCGCGTCGTTGCAATTGCTGGGGATTTTCTGGCAATTGTTCGCGAAGGTGTCGTTGCGCAGGTCGTTTGGCATTTTGCCCGCCAATCGCGGGGTTGTTTCCCGCGGGGCTTACCGGTTCGTGCGCCATCCCATGTACCTGGGGTATTTCGTGACGGACGTCGGTTTTTTGCTGGCGAACTTCGGGATTCAGAACGTGATCGTCTACGGATGCCAGTTTGCGCTGCAGGTTGGACGCATTGTGCGGGAGGAGCGGCTCCTGTCCGACGACGAGCGGTATCGGACGTACAGAGGTAAGGTGCGGTTCAGGGTGATTCCGGGCGTGTTTTGACGGTGTATCGTGTAGTTATTCTTACGGTGCAAGCCGCAATGAGCCGCGATCAACGGCAAAAACCCAACCCGCCTGATTACCTTTGAGCGATCCGCACGAGCGCAACATTATCCATGCAAAACGATATAAATCCGTTCATCGACATGGCGTCGATCCTGTCCAATCCGATCCTCAACACGGATTCGTACAAGGCGTCGCACTACCTGCAATATCCGCCGGAAGCGTCGGCGATGTTTTCATACATCGAGTCGCGCGGGGGACGTTATGACCGCACGCTGTTCTTTGGCCTTCAGATGCTGATCAAGGAGTATCTGTGCCGCCCCATTACCGCCGCGATGATCGAGCAGGCGAAGGCGTTTTTCACGGCGCATGGCGAGCCGTTCCACGAAGCCGGCTGGCGTTACATCGTCGAACACTACGACGGCTATCTGCCGGTGCGGATTCGCGCGGTGCCGGAAGGCTCGGTCGTGCCCACGCACAACGTTCTGGTTACGGTCGAATGCGACGATCCGCGGGTGTTCTGGCTGGCCTCGTATCTGGAAACGATGCTGATGCGCGTGTGGTATCCGATTACGGTCGCGACGCAAAGCTGGCATCTGCGCAAAGTCATTCGTGCTTATCTGGAGAAAAGCAGCGACGACCTCGCGCAATTGCCATTCAAACTGCACGATTTCGGCGCGCGCGGTGTGTCGAGTGCGGAGTCGGCGGCGATTGGCGGTTCCGCGCATCTTGTCAGCTTCATGGGCTCGGACACGGTGCTTGGCGTGGTTGCGGCGAACCACTACTACAACGAGCCGATGGCGGCGTTTTCGGTGCCGGCAGCGGAGCACAGCACGATCACGTCGTGGGGGCGTGAGCGTGAAACCGACGCATTCCGCAACATGATCGAGAAGTTCGGCAAGCCGGGGGCGATCGTTTCGGTGGTGTCCGATTCCTACGACCTGTTCGCCGCGCTCGAGGCATGGGGCACGACGTTGAAGCAGGCGGTGCTCGACTCCGGTGGCACGCTCGTGATCCGGCCTGATTCCGGCGATCCGCTGACGATTGTCCTGCAGACCATGCGGGCGCTCGAGGCGTCGTTCGGTTCGACGGTGAACGGCAAGGGGCGGCGCGTGCTCAACAACGTGCGCGTGATTCAGGGCGATGGCGTGAATCCGGATTCGATCGAGGCGATCCTGGCGGGCATGGATGAGGCCGGCTTTGCGGCCGACAACATCGTCTTCGGCATGGGGGGCGCTTTGTTGCAGCAGATCAACCGCGATACACAGCGGTTCGCCATGAAATGTTCGGCCATCCGGCTTGGGGATGAATGGCATGACGTACACAAGGACCCGGTCACGGATGCAGGCAAGCGGTCGATGAAAGGGCGGCTTACGTTGCTGGTGAACCGTCACACAGGCGAGTATCGGACGGTGACGTTGCCGGTGGTGTGGGATGACCGCACTGTTGAAGGGGATTGGGACGAGGCGCTCGTCACCGTTTTCGATTCTGGAAAACTGCTCGTGGATATGGCGTTTTCCGAAGTCCGGAAGAGGGCTCACGCGGGTGAGGCTTAGACGGATGTCTGTTTCCGGCAACGGCGGAGGCCGGGCCGTCATGCCGCTGCCAGAGCTAAACCAAACGACGCGTCAGCTCACAATCCAGACCGACACGCCGGAACCGTCAATATCAATCCGGCAAGGGCTGCCTTCTCGCAACCGGGCATCTTCGTTCGCGATATCGAAGCGCACCCCCGCGATATTCAGACGGACATACCGCTCGCCGCGCCGTAACTCGACCGCGTCGACCATGCCGGCATAGGCGCCATCGGCCGAAATAGCCACGGCGTGGGAAGAGATGCGCCACATCACCCGTTGCCCGGCAGGAATGGCAAAACCGCTATCACCGGTCGCGATCGCCAACTCATTGCCAATCTCGACTCGCCCAGGCAGAGTCATCAAACCTTCGCCGACGTTGTGCAAACCGAGCAATTCGGCAACCCGCATCGAAGCCGGCCGTTCGAACACCCCATCGATGGAACCCGCCTGCAGCACGCGCCCCTGTTCGACAACCAGAACCTCGTCGGCAAGTAAAGCCGCTTCGTCTGGATCGTGCGTGACGATGATGGTCACCGCCGCAATCTCGCGCTGCAACGCCCGCAGCGACTGTTGCAAACGACGCCGCCGCGGCGTATCGAGTGCAGCGAACGGCTCATCGAACAGCAGCAATTCGCTATGACGCGTGAGCGCTCGCGCCAGCGCCACGCGTTGCCGCTGACCGAACGACAACTGATGCGGCAGACGCGCAACCAGTTGCGCGAGGCCGAGATGATCGCGCCAGTAACGTGCGCTGGCTGCATCGGCGTCGACGGGAAACGCGAGTTGCTGCGCCACCGTCATATGCGGGAACAGGCCGTAGTCTTGCGGCATGTAACCGATCTGGCGGCGCTCGGGTGGCAGTGTGCTCAGGTCAGTTGTGCCGAGTCGAACGGAACAGGCTGCGTTGGATTCGAGCCCTGCAATCAGACGCAATGCGAGGGATTTGCCGGAGCCCGACGGGCCGATGATCGCAAGCCGTCGTGTGGCAGGCGCCCATGCGATGTCGAGTTCGAACGCGCCCAAGCGGCGCTGCAAATGAAAGGCGAGGCGAAGGTCGGAAGTCTCGCCCCGGCTCGCCGTCAGATCCGTGCCGGGTTCCAGCGCGTCGTCGCCGTTTCCGGTTTGTTCAAACGAGGTTTTCTGCCGAAGGCTATAAATCGACAACGCCGCGCAGACAATCGCAATCGCGAGCGTCGGCAGCAGCAGGGGCATCATCGCCGGCAGGCCCAGGCCACCGAATACGACGTACGTGTACACCGGCAGCGAATAGGGGTGATAGGCCACCATCACCGTCGCGCCGAATTCGCCGAACGCACGCAACCACGCCAGCGCAAGTCCCGCGCGAATCGCCGGCCAGGCAACCGGCAACATTACGCGGAAGAAGCGGCTGCTTGCATGATGGCCGAGCGTCGCGGCCACGTCGTCGAGCACGGGGTCCACGGCGGTGAACGCCGATTTCGCGGCGATGATCAGGAAGGGCGCGGCCACGAAGATTTCCGCGAGCACGATGCCGGCAAACGAATCCGTCAGCGCCCCACTGGTGAAGCGGCCGACCCAGCTATAAGGCCCAAGCAGAAACAGCAGCAGCACGCCGCTCGTGAGTGGCGGCAACGCGAGCGGTAACTGCACGACGAAGCCGAGCAGCGCCATCTTGCGCGAGTTCGAGCGCGCCAGAAAATAGCCGAGCGGCACGCCGCCGAGCAGAATCACGAACGAGGCCACGCTGGCGCTCGCCGCCGATATGCCGACCGCCGACCACACCGCGCGCCAATCGACATTCGGCCAATCGGCCGCGCCGAGTTGCGGCACGCTCGCGATAAACGGCGCGCACAAATAGACGGCAAGCAGCGCGGCGAGCCACAGCAGGGGTCGCGCGGCGGAGCGCTTCACCGCCTGTTTCACCGCCTGTTCCACCGCTTTATTGCGCGGCGTCGATCACGGCTTGCACCGAAGGCGGCATGGCTTGCACATTGCCGGTAACGGTCGGTTTGATGACGTCCACGCCGTGTTGCTTGAGCAACGCGCGGCCTTGCGCGCTCAGCAGGAAGTCGACGAAGCTGCTCGCACCCGCATGGTTCGGTGCATCGCTGAGGATCGTCAGCGTGTAGCTCGCTTTGGCCTGCAATTCGGGCGCCGGACGGAGCGCCGGAATTTTGAGGTCGGACGTTTCGGTCGAATAGAAGAAGCCGGCATCGAGCTGGCCGGATTGCAGGCGGCCCACCAGCGTTTCTTCAGGCAAAACCTGCTCGGGATTTTCCGCGTCGCCCAGCGTCTTCTCGACGAGGTCCGGCTGATGGTAGAGCTCCGCGGCCTTCGTCATCATCTCGACGGTGAATGCACCCTTCGGATCGAGCTTCGGATCGGTACGGCCGATACGGATGCCCGGCTCCTGCAACACCTGATCCCAGCGCTTGCTCTTGAAGTCCGCAGCAAACTTGCTTTGCGGGTTATAGCCGATCATCAACGGCGATTCGGCGAAGTTCACGTACCACGTGACGTGGTCGCCGTTCGCCTGACCCATCAGGCTGGTGTTCACCTTCGGGCTCGCGCTGATGAACACGTCGCCGCGGCGCAGCTTGCCCTTGATCTCGTTGGCGATCTTGTTCGAGCCCGCCGCGTAGCCGCGGAAGTGCTGGCCGGTGGCCTTTTCGAAGGCCGGCCCCACGCTGCGCTCCATCAGATTGACGAGCGAACCGGCGTACAGCACGTTGACCGTGTCGTCCTGCGCGAAGGCGGGCGCGACCGTCGCCACGCCGGCGACGACCACGAAAGAAGCAAGCAGCTTGCGAATCATGCGATTAACCCCGGTACGTTATTAAGAGCGCTATATTACGACGCCATCGCATTGCGTTGTGGGTCGCTGCGCGCGCCGTGTGGTCAATAGATGTGGACGACGCCGGCGGAGTGGCCGATATGCCTGGCGATATATTGCGTATCGATGCGGTTTTGCACCGAGGCGGCCATCGCAGCGTAATATACACACGGAAATAACGAGTGAACAAGCTGCTCAGGCTTCAATGCTGGAGATAACCGCGTATGGATAGTGTGAATGTGATTGCCGCGCCTGCCGTCGAAAGTGCGCTCGTCCTGAGCGGACGGTTCCAGCGGACGCTGTCTTTGGACCTCGAGCGGCTCAAGGGTTACGAAAGCGTGCTAGCCAGGCCATTCGATCTGCGTTGCTACACGACGAATCGGTTCATCCGCAGCGTTGAGCCGTACCGCGGTGTGCGTCTGACGACCTTGATCTCGGAAGCGGGTTTGCCGAACGAGGTGCCGGGCGAGTTCAAGCGTACGGTGTTCGTGGCGGTGGGGCACGATGGCTACGTCGTGACATTCTCGTGGCATGAACTGTTCAACACGCCGGTCGGCGAGAACGTGCTGGTTGCTTACGAATGCGATGGCCGCGCGCTAAATGCTGAAGACGGTGCGCCGATTCTGTTTTCCGGTTCGGACATTCTGCCCGCGCCACGCCACGTCAAACGGCTCGCGCGTATCGAGGCGCATGTTTTGAAGCCTTTGGCGTAGGTGATTCGAATGACGGGCGTAATATGGTTCGATTTTCTTCATCGTGCCGCCGCCATGTCTGACGAACCGCTTTCGCCTGTTGCGGAACCTGCCGCGCCTAGCCGCGAACCGCTGTTTGCGTCGCTCGATGCGCGGGTTGCCGAGCGCACGGCGAAGTGGCTCGCCGCAGCCACGGACGCCGTCTCACCCGATACGCAATTGTTCGCCAGGCTGATTGCCGCGCGCGACGTCCGGGACGAACTCACCCTGCTTGGGTTGCCTCAGCCCGCGTGGCGCGCGCTACTGGAGCGGCACTTTGTGCACGCACCTGCGCCCGTGTTTGCATCCTTGCCTGGATTGCCACCCGTCGACACCAGCGAACACGCGACATTCGTCGAAACGCTGCATGCGCTGCTGCTCACGTATGCCAGCGCCGCCGTCGACACGAACGACGTGCGCTGCCTCGCCTCAATCATCGCTCATGCGTGCTTGCGGCCGGATCACCTGTGGCGCGACCTCGGTCTTGCGGGCCGGGAAGAAGTCACATGGATGCTGACGCGCTATTTCCCCGCGCTCGTGCTGCTGAATGTCGATAATCTGCGCTGGAAGAAATTCCTTGCTCAGCAACGCGCGCTTTCCTTAGGGCTTGAGCCTGGCCCGGCGCCCGGTTGTCCGGGCTGCGAAGACTATGGGCATTGCTTTCCCGGCCACCCCTGAAGGCCATTCAGCCAGGATGGCAGCGCGAAGCGGTTCGTGTATGCTTTCGCGCATGGCTGATACCGTGAAAACCAAACCAAGCCCCGCGACAAAATCCGCGAAACCGCGCCCCGAAGTGCGCTTCAGAATGCGCATCCGCAGCGGCGACGCTGTTGCGCTCGGGCCGGGCAAAGTCGAACTGCTGGAGGCCGTGCGCGAATACGGCTCGATCTCGGCTGCGGCGCGCAGCCTCGGCATGTCGTACCGGCGTGCATGGCTGCTGATCGACGAGCTGAACCGCTCGCTGAAAACTCCGGCCACGCACTCGGAGCAGGGCGGTCAAAGCGGCGGCGGTTGTACGCTGACGCCGGTCGGCGAACGCATCATTCATCTGTACCGCGATGTCGAAGTCGAGGCTCAACGAAGCTGCGCGAAACAGATCGCTGAGTTGACCAGGCTGATTCGTTCCTGAGCACGGCCTTACTCACAGCTCAGCCGTGGCGCAGACAAAACGCCGAGGGCGGCGGATTGCCCAACTGGGCAAGATGCTCGGGACGCAGCCGGTCCACCAATTCGACAAAGCTCGCCACGCTTGCCGTGCGCAACGGGTGATAGTCGATCTGATGGCGCTCGCACACCCGCTTGAGCGTATTCATCGAATCATGATCGACGCAGTCGACCGGAAACACGACGATATCGGCGCCCGGCAGCGCGGCGGCAAGCAGACCTTTGCGGTCTTCCACGCCGCCGTCGTGCACCACGAAATCGCCACCGGCGGCCTCCACCAGCCGCTTGAGCGCGGCATTCGAGCCGGGGCGGCCGCCCACGTAGACAATCCGTTTACCGCGCACGCTGTCGAGGCTGACTTGCCGCGTCTGCGCGCCATTGCTGTTGTCCCCAGCATCCACCGTCGCGCGTTCCAGCGCGTCGCATTCGTTCTGCACCAACAGGAGCTGCGCCAACGCCTGATCACGGCTCTTGCGTAACGCGAGTGCAGCGCCTTGTTCCTGCAGCGTGCGCTGTTCAGCGGCCTCGCGGCGGCTCGTATGCAGCGCCACCCGCTGGTCGCTGTCGGCGAGCTTGTCGCGCAGCCTCGAAATCTCCGCTTCCAGATCGGAAGGATCCGCCGTCGTCTGGCGCGTGGCCACGGCGGTGAGTTGTGCGATCTGCTCGTTGAGCGCGGCGATCGCCGCGTCGCGCTGCGTGCTGATTTCCTGCAAGCGGCTTTGCTGCCGCTCGACTTTCTCTTTCAACTCGGCGTTTTCCGCTTCGAGCGCAACCAGCCTGTGGATGTCCGCGCGATTCGCCGCGCCGACCAGATGCGACAGCATGTGCAATTCGCCGAACGCTTTCTGGCGCACATGCAGGGTCGCGCACGGATGCGTCATCAAAGCCCAGTAAGCAGGCGGGATCTCGCCGCTTTTCAGCGCTTCGTCCCAGAGCTTCAGCAGCGCGACGTCGTCGGCGGCTTTGTCGAAGCGGCGGATCGCCGCCGCATAGTGCTCGTCGAGCAACTTGTGCAAGGCTTTGGCGCCCGCGCCGCCATCGATCGCGAGTTCGACGGCCGAGTGATGAATCTCCAGATCGCTCGCGTCCCGGCGATCGAGGCCAGTGAATTTAGGCACCAGCTTGCGCAGTTCGTGCGTGCTGAGACAGGTGCCGATGATCGAGCAATGCAGTTGGCCATCGAGCTCGGCGAGGCGCGCGCGCCGTTTGGTGTTCGAGAACGACACCTTGGCGGGCGTGCAGCACGGATCGGCCACGCGCAAGCCGGTACCGGCAAGCTCGTCGCCGGACAGTTTGAGGCGCGAAGGCTGGGCGAGACGAAACGGCGGTGTGTGCATGAGGACCTCAAATCCGGATCTGGCGTCAGGCTGATTGAACGTGCTTGCTGGACATCCGCGCCGTGCAGGCGCTGCTGGCGATATATTCGAAAAGATATAGCGATCGGCAAAAGAAAACGTTCATATGCGGCAATGACGAATTAGTCGTTCGGGTGGACGAGCGTCCGCTCAGCGCGTGATTTGCGCTGAGTGATCGTGGCAGAAGCGGCGGCAGAAACCGTGGCAGAAGCAGCGGCAGCACCGGTGGCGGGAGCTGCCGCGGTGGTGCGGCCGGCGGCACGACGGACGACGGTCGGCTCTGCGCCGCCGGCTGCCCGTGCATGCTGATCCAGAACATGCCCAACGCACAGACCGATAAACGCGGTATCGAGCCGTTCGAGTTCCGCCACCACCTTGCGTAACGCGGCCAGGTCGTTGCTGAACGCATCCGAGAAGATCGCGTCGCGAAGTTGCTCGGCCGAGCGCGCTTCTTCGATCGAAGCTTTCAGATCGCGCAGACGGGCAAAACCCGCCGCCTTGGCCTGTTCGGCCAGGATCGACAGCAACTGGTTCAATGAGTGCGAGCCCGACGTGCCCACCGACGCGAAGTTCAACTGGTCGCCAGCCAGCATCAGCACGAAACGCTGCACGCTGCCGTAAAGGCGCCGGTAAGCATCGACGACGTCGCGGATCAGTTCGGCGCGGCCACGTTCGGACGCCGACTTCACCGCGACGATAGTCGACGGAAGTTCTTTCGGGCGGCGCCCCGCCGGGTCGGACGAGGTGGGTCGCAATGTGGGTCGACTAGGCACTGCTGCTGGCTCCTGCTTGCTTGTTTCGCTTCGTCGTACGCGATCGGCGGGCGAGTTGCCGCGCTGCACAAAAGCATACCGTGATATTCGAGAGGATATAACGAAAGGTGGCGCGAGGGTAGCGCGGGCGGTTTTAGCTGCCCTGCGCGAACTCGAGAAATGCCCGCACAGCCGGCGCCCGTTCGAACTTTCGATAGGCAATGGCAATTTCCGAGGCGATAGGTTTGCCGGCGATGCCTCGGTAGACGACGCCCGGCAACGCGATGCAATCAGCGAGGGTATGCGGTACGACCGCCACATTACCGCCTAGCGATACGCAGGCCAACACCGCCGCGAGCGTGCCGGGACGTGACCCGAGCCGCGGCGAAAAACGCCCGCGCCGTGCGACTTCGAAGGTACCGGCTTCCTGTTCCGGCAGCACGAAACACTGATCGTGCAGTTGCGCGGGTTTAATGTGGGGTAAACGGGCGAGTGCGCAATTTTCCGGCAGCGCGAGGACGAACGTATCGCGGTGCACGGTGCTTGTCTGAATACCGTCGACGAGTGGCATCGGCGGGCGGACGTAGGCTGCGTCGAGCAGGCCATCGCGCAGCATCTCGGCCGCGCCGTCCATCGGCACCTCGCGAATGGAGACATCGACGCCCGGATACCTGGAGCGAAAGCCGCCGACCGCCCGTTGCAATACGCCCGCATAGGCAGCCGAAGCGACGTAGCCGACTTCGATCCTGCCCAACTCGCCGCGCTCGGCGAGAATCGCGCGCTCTTCGCCGCGCGCGAGGTGGTCAAGCGCGCTGAGCGCTTCGGCGAGGTAGGCGCTGCCGGCCGCGCTCAATGTCACCGACCGCTTGGTGCGATGAAAGAGCCGCACACCGAGCAACCGTTCCGCTTCCTGGATCAGCTTGGTTAGCGTTGGGGCGGCGATGCCTAATTCATCCGCGGCGCGGGAGAAGTGAAGATGCTTCGCGACACAAACGAATGCGTGAATATGGCGGAGTTCGAGCTTTCGCATGGTTTTCGGTATTTCCGCCGGAGCTAATTATTTTGTGATTCTATGCCAATGACAGGCAATAGATGCGTCGCTACCATCGTATGACTTCGATTCGACGCCACCTGCCTGTATGTCATCCACGTCCCCCCGTCCCGCACTGCCGGTGCAGTCGTCAGACTCCAAAGACTCAAAACCCGTCAACCCGCGTTCGTGCTGGCCACCGCGTCGGCGACCTGTGCGTTGATCGTGCTCGATACCAACGTCGTGGCCGTCTCGTTGCCGTCGATTGCACGCTCGTTTCACGCGAGTTTTGCCGATGTGGAATGGGTGGTCAGCGCGTATATGGTCGCTTTCGCGTCGTGTCTGCTGCCCGCGGGTGGTCTGGCCGACCGCGTCGGCCGTAAGCGGATGCTGCTGCTCGGGCTCGCGCTGTTCTTTCTGGCGTCGCTCGGTTGCGGGGCGGCGCCGTCGGCGGCCATGCTGAACGTGGCGCGCGCGGTCAAGGGCGCCGGCGCCGCGATGCTGCTCACCGCCGCGCTCGCCGTGATCGCGAACACCTTCCACGAAGGACCCGCGCGCGTGCGGGCATGGGCCGTGTGGGGCACCTGCATGGGCCTTGCGACGACGGTGGCGCCGCTCGTCGGCGGCGTGATTACCCAATGGCTCGGCTGGCGCTGGATCTTCCTGCTCAATCTGCCCGTATGCGCCGTCCTCGCGTGGTGCGCGTTGCGCTCGATTCGCGAGTCGCGCAATCCCGAGCCCGGTCCGCTCGACGCCGCCGGCAGCATCCTGTTCGGCCTTGCGCTTGCGCTCGGTATCTGGGCGTTGATCGAGGTGCCGGCCGACGGGCTTGCGAGCTGGACAACCGGCGCCAGGCTCGTGGCATGCGTGCTGCTGTTTGGCGCATTCGTTCAGGTGCAACGCTCGCGGGCGCATGCGATGGTCGATCTTGCGCTGTTTCGCCAGCCACGCTTCGTCGCCGCCGTGCTCGCGATGTTCGGCTACGCTGCCTGCGCTCAGGTGATGATGACGTTTTTGCCGTTGTATCTGCAGAACGCATTCGGCCTGTCAGCGGTGAGGGCGGGCGTCGGCATGTTGCCGTTCGCGCTGGCGATGGTGCTCGGGCCGTACATCGGCGCGGCGCTCGCAAAGCGCTTGTCGGGCATGGCCCTGCTGTCGAGCGGGCTGTTGCTGATCGCGGCCGGCAATCTGCTGACGGCGCTGGTCGCCGGCGACGCACGCTATGCGCTGGTGGCGCTCAGCATGGTCGTAACCGGGCTGGGCGCGGGGATCATGAATGGCGATACGCAGAAGGCCATCATGGCGTGCGTGCCGCCGGATCGAACCGGCATGGCGTCCGGTATCAGCACGACAACGCGCTTCACGGCCATCGTCACGTCGGTGGGTGTGCTGGGCGCGGTACTCGCGGCCCGCACGCACGCTGTGTTCGTGGCGGGCACGCCCATGACGCCGGATATCAGCGCTGCGCTCGACGCGGGTTTCATGTCGCGCCTGCTGGCGGGAGATATGGCGCAGGCCACCGCGCATCTGCCGCCGGCTCTCAGGGCCACGGTGGTGTCGGCCGCGCATGCCAGCTTTGCCAGTGGCTTTGCCGCGGCGCTCTATCTGGCTGCTGCGGCGGCGGCGCCAATTGCAGCGGGAATCTGGCTGCTGGGTCGCAGAGGTGAAACTGCACGGGTCCGTGGGATTGCGGCGAACGGTTAGCGGAGCAATCGTGCCGTGCGCTTAATCGATTCATCGTTGCTGAAGCTGAGCGTTGTTCCGCCGACGCGCTGACGTTCACCGGCTAACGCTCTGCCTTCGAAGCAGCCGGCTCGACCACGGCCGTCCCATTTTCCGATATCGTGTGCTGCTCGTGCGCGCTCAAACTCAAATCCTTGCGCGCGCTCCTTTCCGAGCCGTTTCCACGACCGGCTGACCGGGTAACGCATAAGCACAAGAAAATGAGCCATCCCAACACCGAACTGATCGAGCGTTTTTACACCGCGTTCCAGCAACGCGACGCGGAAACGATGGCCGCCTGCTATGCCGACGATGTGGTCTTCAGCGATCCGGCCTTTGGCGAGCTGCGCGGCGAAGAGGCCCGCGACATGTGGCGCATGCTGGTGTCGCGCGCGCAGGATTTCTCGCTGACGTTCGACGGCGTCGAAGCGGACGAGCTCAACGGCCGCGCCCACTGGGTAGCCCGTTACACATTCAGTCAGACGGGCCGCACGGTGGTGAACAGCATCGACGCCCGCTTCGGGTTCCGCGAGGGCCGCATCGTCGAACACCGCGATACCTTCGACCTTTGGCGTTGGGCCCGTGAGGCTTTGGGGATCAAGGGCCTGCTGCTCGGCTGGACACCTTTCGTGCAGGGCGCGATCAGGGCGCAGGCGAGAAAAGGCCTCGACCTCTATCGGCGCCGGCAGCGCCGCGCGTAACGGGTCAGCCAGGGGCAGCCCGGGGTCAGCCCGGCGCATTCCCCCAGTCTTGCTATGAACCGGCCAGTTGATGCAGTATTTCGTGAAATCGACAAGCGGGGAGTTCTATGCCGGTAGTGGATGCGTCATGGGAAGCGTGGCTAAGCAGCAACGTAGCGCGCGGTTGCAGCATCGACTCGATGATCGATGCGATGGTGCAAGCCGGTTTCGCTACGGAAGCCGCGCGCGCGGAAGTGCGAAAAGCGTTCGGCATGAACCCGGCGGACGCGGAAGCGGCCTCGGCGGCCGTAGCGACCGAGGCCACCCTGGTCAAAACCGCGTCACAGACCTACCAATACGACGAGTCGCCCGTTGCGCGCGGCAATACGATCCGTGCGCACGATCGTGACGTCCGCGTGTTGATGCGCTGCGAGCGGCCCCAGGTGATCGTGTTCGGGGATGTGCTTTCGCCTGACGAATGCGACGAGATGATCGAGCGCTCACGTCATCGATTGAAACGCTCCACCACGGTCAATCCCGCCACCGGTAAGGAAGACGTGATCCGCAACCGTACCAGCGAAGGCATCTGGTACCAGCGCGGGGAAGACGCGTTCATCGAAAAGATGGACCGCCGCATCTCGAGTCTGATGAACTGGCCGGTTGAAAACGGCGAGGGGCTGCAGATTCTGCATTACGGCACGACCGGCGAATATCGCCCGCACTTCGATTATTTCCCGCCCGATCAGCCCGGCAGCGCGGTGCATACCGCCCAGGGCGGCCAGCGCGTGTCGACTCTGGTGATCTATCTGAACGACGTGCCCGACGGCGGCGAGACGATCTTCCCGGAAGCGGGCATGTCAGTCGCGGCGGTCAAGGGTGGCGCGGTGTATTTCCGCTATATGAACGGCCAGCATCAACTCGATCCATTGACCTTGCACGGCGGCGCGCCGGTGCTGGGCGGCGATAAATGGATCATGACGAAGTGGATGCGCGAGCGCGCCTACGGCTGAGGCGCGCGCTATTCGGCCGCGTGCGGTGCGGCGGTTTTTCCCGGAGCACCGGCTGATAGTTGCTTCAATGCGCTGCGCGCGCCGACGCAGCCCATGCGCATGATCATCAGGCCGATTGCCGAGCCTGCCACGTGGTCGAGCATCGGTATGCCCGCGATGCTGCCGGCCACCCCCAGGGTCGCGACCAGCGCCGACACCGCATCCATTCGCGCATGCCATGCACCTGCCAGCAGAATCGCCGAGCCGGTGCGCTGGCCTTCGGCGCGCATGTAGCGGAACAACGCTTCCTTGGCGATCGTGACGAAACCGCTGACGGCGAGCGCGCCGACTTGCATCTTCGTGTTGCCGCTCAACGTGGCGGTTTGGCCGATGCTGTGCCAGAGCATTTCGGCTGCCGTGACAATCAGCAGGGCGGCGATGAAGAGGGATGCCAGGGCTTGCACGGTGTTGCCATCCCCTTCACGCGACCTTGCGTTCAGGTGTTTCGTGCTGAGAACCAGCACGATGAGCACGACGCCGTCGGCGGTCAGGTCGCTCAAGGTGTGGATGCCGTCCGCGACCAGCCCGCCCGAATGCGCTGTCAGGCCGATGGCAATCTGCAGCGCCATGAGAAAGGCGTTGAGCAGTGCACTGGTGGAGGCGGCTTTAAGCAAAGCGGCCGCCTTGTGTGGTGCGGCTGTGGCTGTGGCAGTCGCTGTCGCGCACGGAAGGCTGTGGCATCGGGTCGGGACGGGTTAGGTTGTCGCAGGAAAGTACCCGTCGAACGTGGCGCGCAAATGACAGTGCCGCAACGGCTACCGGCGATCAGGACCACCTCGTCCGCCCGGGCGTCGGTGAGTAGGACATTTCGTAGCTCGCGATGCGTTGAATCCGACGCTCGATGCGTTTCAGCTAGGGCCCGTTTCCGAATCGTCGCGTGAAATGCGGCGGGACGGCCACCTATCATCCTTCGCTTTAGTCAGCATCGCCCGATCGGCAGCACGCCCGGTCCGCGCGTGCTGAGCGAGCGAACTCTGGATGTGGGATGAGACGTATGCCTGTCGTAAATGATGCCGTGAAAACCTGGTTGAACAGTCATGTCGAGCGCGGCTTTAGCCCGGCGGCGTTGGTGGATGCCATGGTAGGCGTCGGCTTCGAGTCGGAACTCGCGCAAGCCACGGTGAACGCATCGTTCGATGCCGCCGAGGCGGCTCGCGCGGCCGTTGCTGCCGCGCCGTCCGGTATCGAGGCGGCTGCGGGCGAATACCGCTACGATCCGGCGCCGGTCGCGGCCGGCAATGTGACTCGCGCCTATGACCGCGACGTCAAGGTGCTGATGCGCTGCGAGCGCCCGCAGATCGTCGCGTTTGCCGACGTGATGTCAGACGAGGAGTGCGATGAGATGATCGAACGGTCGCGTCCGTTGCTCAAGCGGTCCACCACCGTCAATCCGGAGAACGGCTCGAATGACGTGATTCCCAATCGCACCAGCGAAGGCGCCTGGTATCACCGAGGCGCGGACCCTTTCCTCGAGCGGCTCGAAATGCGCTTTGCCAGTCTGATGAACTGGCCGGTCGAGAATGGCGAAGGCTTGCAGGTGCTGAGGTATGGCGTTGGTGCTGAGTATCGGGCGCACTTCGATTATTTTCCGCCGTCACAGACGGGGAGCGCCGTGCATATGGAGCGGGGTGGTCAGCGGGTTGCCACACTGGTTGTGTATCTCAACGACGTGGCGGCTGGAGGGGAGACTTTTTTCCCCGATGCCGGCGTCTCTGTCGCCCCCAGGCGCGGTGGCGCTGTCTATTTCCGCTATATGAACGGGGAGCGGCAGCTCGATCCCTTGAGCTTGCATGGGGGAGCGCCTGTTCTGGAAGGCGAGAAATGGATTATGACCAAGTGGGTTAGGGAAGGGGTCTTTGCTTAAGCCGTTTTGTAAACGTCCGGGTTGTGGACTTCCATATAACGCTCCGGCGTCGCCAGTGCCTTGAAGCCGTGCGGTTCGTAGACGTGGTGGGCGTCTGTCGTCACCAGCACGATTCCGCGCAAACCGGTCAGCGACGGGCTGCCGAATATGTGCTTCATCAACGCCGATGCGTATCCCTTGCCGCGATACGCCGGTAGCACGAATACATCGCACAGGTACGCGAATGTCGCCTGGTCCGTGATCAGGCGGGCAAACGCGATCTGCCTGCCTTCGATATACGCGCCGAAACATAGCGACCCCGCTATCGCCCGGTCGAACGTCTCGCGCGGCATGCCCTTCGCCCACGCCGTTTCCTGCGACAGAAACGCGTAGACCATCTCTATGTCGAGGTCGGCCTTGTTGCTCGAAATCGTCAAATCGTTTGCTTGCACTGCGCGTTCCTGCTTGTTCTGATCAAGCAATCAAAGGATGCGGCGCCGCTTGGGCGCTGCGCCGCTGCTTCAACTCCGCTTCAAACCTTTCCATCCTTCCAGCCCGCTGCGGGCTCAACCCTTCGCCGGATCTTCGGTGCCGCGCGAACCGCCGCCAATGCTCTGTCCGGCGTCGCGCGCGAGACCCAGGTAGCCGGTCACGGACACCAGTGTCAGCACGCCGGCAAACAGAAACGCGAGGCGGAAATCGTCCAGGGTGAATACACGGCCGGTCGTCTCGCCGTTGAAGAACGCTGCTGCGCGCAGCGAGACGGCGCCGAAGGCAATGCCCAGTCCGATCGTCATCTGGGCGGCGGCGCTCCATAGCGTGCTTGCCGCGCTCATCTGCGGCTGTGCGACGTCGGCGTAGGCGAGGGTGGCAAGCGTCGAGAATTGCATCGACCGCGCCACGCCGTAGATGAACACGACGAACAGCACCAGCACGAGCGGCACGTTCGGCGTCAACAGCCCGCAGGCAATGATGAAAACGCCGGCCACCGCCACGTCGATAATCGACACCATGCGGAAACCGTAGCGTTGCAGGATGCGCGTGGTCAGCGCCTTCATGCCGAGATTGCCGAGCGCGCTCGCGAGCAACAACAGGCCCGACTTGAACGCCGACAACCCGAAACCGACCTGGAACAGCAGCGGCATCAGATACGGCACCGCGCCAATGCCGATCCGGGTGAACGAGCCGGTTACCACGGTCACGGAGAAGGTCGGGATTTTCAGCGTGGAGACGTCGATCAGCGGATGCGGGTGACGCTTCGCATGCTGGAACGCCACCACGCCCATCAGCAATCCGCCGACGATGAACGCGCCAGCCACCCAGGCATTTTCGCCGGGCTGGCTCGCCAGTTCAGCGCCATACAGAATCGCCGTGAGCGTCGTGGCGCTCAGCAGAAGGCCGACGACGTCGAGCGGCTTGCGTTCGGTGCCGCGCAGGTTCGGGACCAGCGCGAGCGCGACGGCCATCGCTGCGAGACCGAACGGCACGTTCAGCAGAAAGATCCAGCGCCATGACGCATAGGTGGTGATGAAGCCACCCACTGGCGGTCCGACCACCGGTGCGGCAATGGCCGGCCAGGTGATGGTCGAGATCGCCTGCATCATCCGGCTCTTTTCCGTGCTGCGGACCACGATCAAACGGCCCACCGGCACCATCATGGCGCCACCCATGCCTTGCAGCAGCCGCGCGGCGGTAAATTCGGTCACGTTCTGCGACAAGCCGCACAACACCGAAGCCACCGTGAATACGCCGATCGCGCTGAAGAATACCGTGCGCGAGCCGCAGCGGTCGGCGACCCAGCCGCTCACCGGGATGAAAATCGCCAGCGCCAGCATGTAGGCCGTCATGCCAAGGCTCAGGCTGTTCGGCCCAACGCCGAACGAGTGCGCCATCTGCGGCAAGGCAGTGGCGATCACCGTGGTGTCGAGATACTCCATGAAGAAGGTGGCCGCGACGATATACGGCAGCCAGCCGACATGTGAATTGCGTGCGCCGCCGGTCATGGCGCCGTCCTCGACACCTTGCCGTTGCGTGTGGATTCGATGACGCCTTTGGCGTCTTTAGCGTGCCGGCATGTCCCGCGCGATTGTGTTGACTTCATGTTCTTGCGACAACCTTTCGAAAGCGTGTTTCCGGCATCCCTCGATGGATGGGCAACGAGGTTGCGGCCTGTTTGGCGTCAGCCAGCCCAGCATCGTAACGCAACAATCCGCTGCAGACAGCGGCGGTCCACGCCAACGCTGCGAAGACCTCGCCGGAAACACGGCTTTCTTGCCGCTCAGTCCTTCGCCGCGTATTCGCGATCGAGCTTGTCGTACAGCGGTTTGTTCACAAGGCGCTGGCGTTCACTGAACGGCGCGACGAGAGATGCGTCTTCATCGAGACGCCCATTGCTCTTCAACGTGCCGAGCGCGCGTTGCATGCCGAGCACCGCGCCTTGCAGCGCCGCGTTTGCGTACAGGACGATGCCGTATCCGAGCTTGGCGAGCGCTTCACGCGATTGCACCGGCGTCTTGCCGCCGATCACGATGTTGATCAATTGCGGCGTGTCGAAAAGCCCCGGCAACCGCTCAATGTCGGCGAGCGATTCAGTCGCTTCGATAAACAGAATGTCCGCGCCGGCCTCGATGAAACGATGGCCGCGCTCGATCGCGTCTTCGATGCCGTGGACAGCGGCCGAATCGGTGCGCGCCATGATCTGCAGGTTGCCGTCTTCGCGAGCGTCGACAGCGGCGCGGATCTTGCCGACCATCTCGCTCGTGCTGACGACTTCCTTGCCGGAGAAGTGGCCGCATTTCTTCGGCATGATCTGGTCTTCGAACTGGATCACGTCGGCGCCGCTGCGCTCGAGCACGCGCACGGTCTGGCGCACGTTCAGCGCGTTGCCGAAGCCGGTGTCGGCATCGACGATCAGCGGCAGCGCAACCGCGTCGCGAATCCGCGCGCAATGTTCAGCGACTTCGGCCAGACCGATGAAGCCGAGGTCGGGCAGGCCGAGCGACATGTTAGTGACGCCCGCGCCCGTGATGTAGATCGCTTCGAAACCCGCGTCTTCAATCACGCGCGCACTCATCGCGTTGAAGGCGCCCGGCACGAGCAGGCCCTGGCGTTGGTTGACTTTGGCGCGGAACGCGGCGCGGCGATTAGCAGAAGTGCTCATGACGGCGTGTCTCCAGATGGGAAGTGAGTGATAGAACGCTGAGCTGAATTTGCAGGAAGCATGCCATTTGCCGCGTTTCACGATTTGTGCCGGACAATCAAAAGCTTAGGCGGAAAGGGGCCGTGCCGCAGTTCATGGCAGAATAGCCGATATGTTCCATGAAACGTTTCATGGAACGTTCCAGCTACGAGCGGAGCGTCGCAGTGTCCACTTTCACGTCGTCCCTTGCCAATTCCAATCCCGGCCGCCCAGGCGTCGCCCTGGTCAGTATCAGCCGGTTGCAATCGCTTTGCGAGACGGTCGCGCCGCGTTATACCGAGCGGGCTAGATTTTTTTCGGTCCGGGAAGGCTATGGCGCCGCCGTCACGGCCTTGCAGGCCTATGTGGATGCTGGCTCGGTTGATGTCGTGCTGGCAGCCGGATCGAACGGCGCTTACCTGCGCGACAACTTGAGCGTGCCGGTGGTGATGGTCAAGGTAAACGGCTTCGACGTGTTGAGTGCGATCACCCGCGCCACGACGACCTGGCCCGGCGCAAAGATTGGTCTTGTCCTGCACGAAACCATCTCGCACGAACTCGCCGACCTGAGCGCGTGGCTGAATGTCGGCCTGAAACAGCGCGCCTACCGTTCGATCGATGAAGTGCGGCTCGCGGTCGCGGGCCTTGCAGCAGAGGGCTGCAGCGTCATCATCGGCCCCGGTATGGCGTGCGATTTTGCCCAGCAAGCCGGCTTGGAGAGCGTCTTCCTGTACTCGCTGGGCGCGGTCGAAGAAGCGTTCGAGCGCTCCGTCGAACTGGCGCGCGTGAGTCGTCAGAAGGAATCGAAGCGGGTGCGCCTGAACACGATCGTCGCCCATCTGCGCGACGGCGTGGCCGCCTTCGACGACGCCGGTCAGCTCGAAGCAGTCAATCCGGCGATGCTCGATCTGCTCGGCCTCGACCGCGACCAGGACGTCCCGGCGCAATTGACGCGCGCTGTCGGCCCGTTACTGCGCGAGACGCTCGAGCATGACATGCCGGTCGAGGAGCGTATCGAACAGATCGGCGGCCGCGCGTTGATCGTCAACTGTGTGCCGATCCTCGAGCAGGGCTTGCGTTCGGGCTCAGTGGTCACGGTGCAGGACGCCTTGGTCGCGCAGCGGATCGACCGCTCGCTACGCACCAGCCAGCGGCCCAAGCATCTGGTCGCGCGGCACCATCTGGACGATCTGATCGGCAGTTCGGCGGCGCTCGAGCGGGTGCGGCGGTTGGCGCGGGCTGGCGCGGCTCACGATGCCACCGTGCTGCTGAGCGGCGAAAGCGGCACCGGCAAGGAACTGGTCGCGCAGGGCATCCACAATGCCAGCCGGCGGCGCGGCAATCCGTTTGTCGCCTTCAATTGCGCGGCGCTCCCTGAAGGGCTGATCGAAAGCGAGCTGTTCGGCCACGAGGAAGGTGCGTTCACCGGCGCGCGCCGGGGCGGCAAGCCGGGGCTCTTCGAAATCGCCCACACCGGGACGATCTTCCTCGACGAAATCGGCGAGATGCCGGCGGCGCTGCAAAGCAGGTTGCTGCGGGTGTTGCAGGAGCGCGAGGTCATGAAGCTCGGCTCCGGGCGCGCAACCCCCGTCGACGTGCGGGTGATTGCCGCCACCCATCGCGATCTGCACGCGCTGGTCGAGCAGGGTGCGTTTCGCGCGGACCTGTATTTTCGGCTGAATCTGCTTCAGATAGAATTGCCGCCGCTGCGCGAAAGACGCGGCGATGTCGCGCAACTGGCGCGGCATTTGTTGAACCGCAGTGCGCTCCAATATGGGCTGTCGGGAGCCGCGCTCGAGCGGGTGCTGGCGTTCCTCGCGCCTTTGTTCGAGCACTATGCGTGGCCCGGCAATGTGCGGGAACTGGAAAATCTGCTGGCGCGCGCCGCGATTTATCTGAGCGACTCGGCCGGTGAGGGCTGGCAGGACCAGCAGGCAGTGTTTCCGGAGTTCGGGCGGATGCGGCAGACAGCCGCGGACGTGCATGGCGCCATGGCTCCCGCCCACGCCACCGGCGACGCCTCGGGCCGTCGTTCACCCACCCGCGAGGATGTCATACGCGCTCTCGAACAGGCTGGCGGCAATCGCGCTGCAGCAAGCCGGGCGTTGGGCATCGGCCGCACGACCCTCTGGCGGCTCATGAGAGACTGATCCCAGAATTGGTGCGACGCAATAGTCGCAGGTAGCCAGTCAAATAGTAATAAACTATCGAAATAATTTAAACACACCGCTTTACCTATTAAGTGACGTCTGACATACTGACTCCACTTTCCAACCACTCCGAAAGAGGACTCAGTAAATGCCGATCATCAACAGTCAAGTCAAACCGTTCAAGGCGCAGGCTTATCACAATGGCGACTTCCAGACCGTCACTGAAGAGAGCCTGAAGGGCAAGTGGTCGGTTTTCGTTTTCTACCCGGCTGACTTCACGTTTGTTTGCCCGACCGAACTGGGCGACCTGGCAGACCGTTACGCCGAATTCAAGAAGCTCGGCGTCGAAATCTACAGCGTTTCGACCGATACGCACTTCACGCACAAGGCATGGCACGACACGTCGGACACGATCCAGAAGATCAAGTACCCGATGATCGCTGACCCGACCCTGGCAATCTCGCGCAACTTCGACGTGCTGATCGAAGAAGAAGGCCTGGCACTGCGTGGCACGTTCGTGATCAACCCGGAAGGCGAGATCAAGCTGGCCGAAATTCACGACAACGGCATTGGCCGTGACGCCGGCGAACTGCTGCGCAAGGTGCAAGCTGCGCAATACATCGCGGCTCACCCGGGTGAGGTTTGCCCCGCCAAGTGGACGCCGGGCGCAGAAACGCTGACCCCGTCGCTCGACCTGATCGGCAAGATCTAAGGTCTAAAAGCCTTTCGCAGTAAGCGCCTCACGGCGCATTGCCGTGCGGACCGCTTGATACAGCGGTTCGCACGTCCCCGGACTGTGCGCCTCCTACCCGGATGCGTGCGGCGCCCGGGACCCAACACCCCTCGTCACGGAATCGAATAGCCATGCTGGACGCCAATCTTAAGACTCAGTTGAAATCCTACCTCGAAAAGGTTAGCAGGCCTATCGAGATCGTCGCCTCGCTCGACGACAGCGCGAAATCGCAAGAGCTGCTGGCATTGCTGAACGATATCGCGACGTTGTCGGAACGCGTCACGGTGGTCGAACGTCGCGGCGACAGCGAACGCAAGCCGTCGTTTTCGATCGGCGAGCCGGGCAAGGAAACCGGTATTCGTTTCGCCGGCATTCCGATGGGGCATGAATTCACGTCGCTCGTCCTTGCGCTTTTGCAGGTCGGCGGCCATCCGGTCAAACTCGACGACGCGGTGATCGAACAGATCCGCAGTCTCGACGGCGACTATCAATTCGAAACGTATTTTTCGCTGTCATGCCAGAACTGCCCGGAAGTTGTTCAGGCACTGAACGTGATGGCGCTGATCAACCCGCGCATCCGCCACGTCGCGATCGACGGCGCGTTGTTCCAGAACGAAGTCGAAGCGCGCCAGATCATGGCGGTACCGACCATGTTCATGAACGGCGAAGTGTTCGGCCAGGGCCGCAGCGGTGTGAAGGAAATCCTCGCGAAGCTCGACACCAATGCCGGTGCGCGTGCGGCGAAGGAACTGGAAAAGAAGCCGGTGTTCGATACGCTGATCGTCGGCGGTGGCCCGGCGGGTGCAGCTGCGGCGATTTACTCGGCGCGCAAGGGTATTGCGACGGGTGTCGTGGCGGAACGCTTCGGCGGCCAGGTGCTCGATACGCTGGCGATCGAGAACTTCGTCTCCGTAACGGAAACCGAAGGACCGAAGTTCGCCACGGCGCTCGAACAGCACGTAAAGAGCTACGAAGTCGACATCATGGACGTGCAGCGCGCTGAAGCGCTGATCCCGGGCCGCATCAACGAAGTGCGTCTGGCGAACGGGGCGGTGCTGAAGGCGAAGACGATCATTCTGGCGACGGGTGCCCGTTGGCGCGAAATCAACGTGCCGGGCGAGCGCGAGTACCGTAACCACGGCGTGGCGTACTGCCCGCATTGCGATGGTCCGCTGTTCAAGGGCAAGCGCGTTGCGGTGATCGGCGGCGGTAATTCGGGCGTCGAAGCGGCGATCGATCTCGCGGGTATCGTCCGTGAAGTGACGTTGTTCGAATTCGGCGCGCAATTGCGTGCCGACGAAGTGCTGCAACGCAAGCTGCGCAGCCTTGCCAACGTGACGATCGTCACGCAGGCACAGACCACGGAAATCACCGGCGACGGCAAGAAGGTCAACGGTCTGGTCTACAAGGACCTGCGTTCAGGCGAAACGAAGAACATCGAACTCGAAGGCGTTTTCGTGCAGATCGGTCTTGTGCCGAATACCGAATGGCTGAAGGGCACGGTCGAGTTGTCGAAGCACGGCGAGATCGTTGTTGATGCACGCGGCGCGACTTCGGTGCCGGGCGTATTTGCCGCCGGCGACGTGACCACGGTGCCGTTCAAGCAGATCGTGATTGCTGTGGGCGAGGGTGCGAAGGCATCGCTCTCCGCGTTCGATCATTTGATCCGCAGCAGCGATGTGGATGAAGTGGTGAGCGAAGCGGAAACCGAAGCGACAGTTTGATGGGTGTTGCGTGAGTAGTGGACGGCGGCCTGCGGGCCGCCGTTTTTGCTTGAGGTTGAGGCCGGACCGCACGTCAATGCGGGCTTCGCCATTTGGTGATTTCGACTCACCACGAAGCTGACGCCCTAACAGGCTGTTGAATTTGGATCCCGTGTAAACGGGGTTTGAGGGACAGGCGTTATGGATATCGTGTTCATGATCTTTGGCAGCGGATGCGATGCGCGGAATGGATGAGATGCAGGAGCCCCTGTTCACGACGGTCAAGCTGGAGGACTTCGTCCCGGCAGATCACCCGTTGCGACCGATCCGGTTGCTGGTGAATGATGCGTTGAAACGGCTCAACGGGCTGTTCAGCGTCATCTACGCGGACACCGGCCGTGCCTCGATTGCGCCTGAGAAGCTGATGCGGGCGCTGCTGTTGCAGGTGTTCTACTCGGTGCGCAGCGAGCGCATGCTCATGGAGCAGATGCGCTACAACCTGCTGTTCCGCTGGTTCGTCGGGCTGGCGATTGAGGACGCCGTGTGGGACCACTCGGTGTTCTCGAAGAACCGCGACCGGTTGCTGGAGCATGAAGTCGTGGAAGCGTTCTTCACCGAAGTCATGAGCCTGGCGGACAAACGGGGCTTGCTGTCGAGAGACCATTTCTCGGTGGACGGCACGCTGATTCAGGCGTGGGCCAGTCACAAGAGCTTCCGCCGCAAGGACGGCCCGGACGATGGTCCGCCAGCCGGCGGTGGCCGCAACGCCGACACTGACTGGAAAGGCGAGCGACGTAGCAATGCCACGCACGAGTCGACTACTGATCCGGAGGCGCGATTGTTCAAGAAGAGCCACAAGAGCCCGGCCATCCTGTGCTACCACGGGCACATCCTGATGGAGAATCGCTCGGGGCTGGTGGTC
The DNA here is from genome assembly GCF_030464835.1 of Paraburkholderia sp. WS6. Taxonomy (NCBI): domain Bacteria; kingdom Pseudomonadati; phylum Pseudomonadota; class Betaproteobacteria; order Burkholderiales; family Burkholderiaceae; genus Paraburkholderia; species Paraburkholderia sp. WS6. Next base: position 119,848 of record NZ_JALQCK010000012.1, on the reverse strand, counting down.
GGCGCCGTGGTTAGTCACGCGGATGGTTTCGCCGAGCGGGCCAGCGCGTTGCAATTGCTCGATTGCGTGCCAGGCGCTCATGCGAAGACAGTTGGCGCCGACAAGGCGTATGACACCCGCGACTTCGTGAACGATTGCCGCGCTCGCAACGTGACACCGCATGTCGCGCGCAACGATGAGCGTTGGGGCGGCAGCGCAATCGACGGTCGCACTTCGCGGCATGCGGGCTACCGGATTAGCCAGATCATCCGCAAACGAATCGAAGAGCATTTCGGCTGGGGCAAGACCATCGGACGGATCCGGCAGACCGTCTATCGCGGTATCAAGCGCGTCGACCAGCACTTCAAGCTGACGATGGTTGCGAGCAATCTGACCCGCATGGCCCGAATGCCAGGTGTGGTGCCGCAAGGAGCGACGCGATGAGCCGCTACGGCGCGAAGACTGCGCGCCACAAGGGCTGCATGCGTGCGCATGCCCCGCGCAGATTGCGCGGCGAACCGGTAATTCAGAGGGAAATCGCACGCGCAAGCCTCCTGAACATAGCTTCGGTCCTCATGACGGGGCGCTTTTCAACAGCCTGCTAAAGTGCACTGCAGCAAATCAGCAAACACCCGTTTCATTCACCCGCTCGACGCCCACCCCGAATGCCCCATCAACGGCCCCTTCGTTTGGAGCCTCCCATCTAGGCCAATTCCTTGGCTGTCCCACCCGTCAGGCCATATAAATCTGGGAGTCGGGCACGGTCCCGCCGACATGCGTACTGGCTCGCAAGCGCACAGCTTGCCGATACCAGGCGACATAAAACAAGGAGGGAGACAATGGCAACATCGCAAGCGGCCCCCGCTCGGTGGGTCGACAGCAAGCGCTATCTGTGGCTGCTGGGCGCACTCACCATCACCTTGCCGCTGCATGCGGCCAATCTGGCGTTGCAGACTGGCTGGCATATTTTCTGGTGGTTCGGGCCGATTTTCGTGTTCGGCATTATCCCGGTGCTCGACTATCTGATCGGTGACGATCCGAGCAATCCGCCCGAGGAGGTCGTCCCCACGCTCGAACGGGAGCGTTATTACCGCCGCGTGGTCTATCTGGCCACCTTCATCGAATACGTGTCGTTCTTCGGCGCGCTATGGATCGTCGGCACGCACGCTCTGACGTGGTACGACTATCTGGGTTTTGCTCTCTCGCTTGGCGCAGCGACTGGCGTATCGATCAATACCGCGCACGAGCTAGGTCACAAGACGGATGGTTTCGAACGATGGCTCGCCAAGATCACGCTGGCGCCGGTCGCCTACGGCCATTTCTTCGTCGAACACAATCGTGGACACCACGTGCGTGTCGCTACGCCGCCCGATCCGGCGAGCGCGCGCTATGGCGAATCATTCTGGCGGTTTCTGCCGCGCACGGTATTCGGCAGCATCGCGTCGGCGTGGCGCCTCGAGAAGCATCGGCTCGAACGCCTCGGCAAATCGCCCTGGACATGGCGCAATGAAGTCCTGCACTCGTGGGCGATGACCGTCGTGCTGTGGGGCGCGATGATCGCGCTGTTCGGTAAAACGGTGATTCCGTTTCTGCTGATTCAGGCAGCGTACGGAGCCTCGCTGCTCGAAGTGGTCAACTATCTGGAGCACTACGGGCTCGGCCGCAAGCAACTCGCAAGTGGCCGTTACGAGCGCTGCCAGCCGCAGCACTCATGGAACAGCAATCGTATCGTGACGAATCTGTTTCTGTATCAGCTGCAGCGTCACGCCGATCATCATGCGAATCCGACGCGCTCTTATCAGGCACTGCGTCATTTCGACGGCGCGCCGCAATTGCCCTCCGGTTACGCGACGATGATCATGCTCGCGTACGTGCCGCCACTGTGGTTTCGCGTGATGAACCCGCGCGTGGTCGCGCATTATCAAGGCAACATGGCGCAGTCGAATATCCGGCCGGCCATTCGTGAGCGGGTGTTGGCGCAGTTTGCAGGCTAACGTGGATTGCTTCTTGCAAAGAGGAAGCCGCCCGGGCAATGCCGGGCGGCTTTTTTACCGAGCCTATCGAAGGCCGGCAGCGCAGCCTTAATGTCGGTCGATTGAATACTTACCGGCCCCGGTCACGCATAACAACAGCAGTGCACCCATGATGCTGATGTTCTTGTAGAAGTGGATCATGTTGTCGTACTGCATCGCGCCCGTCATATTCCAATAGTGATGGCCGATGATTGCCGCGCCCAGCGTATAGATCGCAAGCAGCAACGCAAGCGGCCGCGTATAGAAGCCCACCACCAGCGCGATGCCCACCACTAATTCCATCACGACGGCGATAACTGCGGACAACTCAGGCGCAGGCGCGCCGGTCGACGTCATATAAGCGACGGTGCCGGAAAAGCCGGTCAGCTTCGACCAGCCGAACATCACGAACAGCACCATCAACAGGATGCGGGCGACGAGAATGACTGTATCTTTCTGGTTTTCAAATAGCGTATAGCGCATGATTTTTCTCTGTAGGTAAGGGACGGTGCGGTTCGCCGCAAACTTCGCGGCGAGCCACGCTTAAGCCGGCCAGATCTATCGACAGGATTGAGCCGCTTAAGCCCACAACTCCGATACTTCAATGTTACGCAGATCGAACACCAACACCTCCGCGTCGTGACCTTGCGTGAGGGTCAGGGCTTCTTCGCCGCGGATCCGCGCGCCGTCGCCTTCGCCGAGCTCGACGCCATTCACCGTGACGCTGCCGCGCGCCACGTGAATATAAGCATAGCGATTACTGGCCAGTTCGAGGCGCGCAGTTTCGTCACCGTCGAAGAGACCGGCATAGATCCGCGCGTCCTGTTGCAGCACCAGCGAGTCGTTCGCACCGTCCGGCGACATCACGAGGCGCAACACACCGCGCTTTTCGTCCGCGCCAAAGCGCCGTTGCTGATAGCGGGGCGTGGTGCCTTTCTGCGCCGGCGCAATCCAGATTTGCATGAAGTGCACCGGGTCGGTCTTCGAATGGTTGTATTCGCTATGCGCGACGCCGGTTCCCGCGCTCATCAACTGGATGTCGCCCGGCACGATCACCGAGCCGGTGCCCATCGTGTCCTTATGTTCCAGCGCGCCTTCCAGCACGTACGAAAAGATCTCCATGTCGCGGTGCGGGTGCTTGCCGAAGCCTTGCGCCGGTGCGACACGGTCGTCGTTGATCACGAGCAGGTCGGAAAAGCCGTTCTGCTTCGGATCGTGATAGTTCGCGAAGGAAAACGTATGACGCGAGCTAAGCCAGCCGTGCTCCGCGCGGCCGCGTTGATTGGCGTGTCTGATTTCGAGCATCGTATTTCTCCTTGATTCTGTTGTGCGATCCGGCCAGATGTTTGGCCGCGATCCATGAAAGACAGTGTAGGTCAATCAAGATGGTTATAATCGGTCGTAAACTGGAAACACTGTCTCCATTAGGTGGACAATACGATGCAACTCGATGATATGCGGATCTTTGTCGCCACGGTCGACGCCCATAACTTCACCGCTGCGGCAAAGCGGCTGGCGCTGTCCAAGCAGTTCGTCAGCCGGCGAGTCATGGCGCTGGAAGAGGCGCTTGGCGTGCAATTGCTGATTCGCAACACGCGCAAGCTGGCCGTGACCGAGCTCGGTCAGGAGTTCTATGAGCGTGCGCGGCGCATTCTCGGTGAGGTGGAAGACGCTGAGCAGGCGATGTCGTTGCAGCGCGCTGGGCCGCGCGGGCTCTTGCGGGTTAGTGCGCCGATGTCGTTCGGGATGATGCATCTGTCGCCATTGGTGGCGAGCTTTCTGCGCGAGCATAGCGACGTGCGCTTCGATATGGAGTTGAGCGATCGCACCGTCGACGTGGTGGGCGAGGGGTTCGATATGGCGATTCGGATTGGTACGTTACCGGATTCCACGTTGATTGCGCAGAAGCTCGTCGATGTGAGGATGGTGGTGTGTTGTAGTCCGGGGTATGTGCGGCGGCGGGGGGCGCCGGTTGTGCCTGCTGACCTTGCTCGGCACTCATGTCTGTTGTATGGGCATGGTGGGGTTGTGAGTTGGGATTTTGTTGTTGATGGGGTCTCGAAGGGAGTTGAGGTGAATGGGCCGCTTCGGGCTAATAATGGGGAGTTGATTCGCGATGCAGCTGTGGCTGGGTTGGGGATTGTTCGGCTTCCTGATTTTATTGTTGCTGATGCGGTTGGGAGTGGGTTGCTGGTGACTGTTCTTGAGGAGTTTTTGCCTTCGGCGGCGACTGTTTATGCTGTTTATCCGCAGCATCGGCAGAGCTCTGTCACTATTCGGGTTTTTGTTGAGTTTTTGCGGGGGGAGTTGAGGAAGAGGTTAGTGGCTTGATGTTTTTGCCTGCGCGGTTCTTGTTTGTCTGTGTTCTTAGGGTGTTGGCCTTTCCTTGTTTTGTTAGTGGTCTATTAGCGTTGCCCCTGTGCGGGGCGGCACCTACTTCTCTTTGCCGGCTGCAAAGAGAAGTAGGCAAGAGAAAGCAGCTCAAACCACTCCTGCTAAGTGGGTCCCATAGCTTCCAAAGGGCAGTGGCGCATCTGGAATCTGTGTTCGTGCACCTGCATGCGCTAGTGACAAGCGAGTCATTCTTCCGGCGGCGCCGCGCGCGCCGAAGAGTACTTCAAAAACCGCCCGCTGCGTTTCAGGCTTCGGCTTCGCCGCTGATCAGCGACACTTCGCGGAGCAGCGGCGGACCTTGTCGCGGCAAACTAATCACCGTCCGCCACTCGCCGCTCCCAGACCCACCGCCGTTTAGCCGTTCCGGAAAATGAAGCTGTAGCCGTTCAGCGCCGGCACGCCGCCCAAGTGCGCATACAACACCCGTGAGCCTTCCGGGAATTCGCCGTTTCGCACCATGTCGATCATGCCGTGCATCGATTTGCCCTCGTACACCGGGTCGGTCAGCACGCCCTCGAGTCGCGCGCACAAACGGATCGCCTCCAGCGTGCCTTCGTTCGGCAAGCCGTATTCGGGGCCGGCGTAGCGCTCGTCCAGTACCACGTCCTCGCTCGTGATGTCGCGGTCCAGGCCGACTTTTTCTGCGGTCTGCTTCGCGATTCGGGTGATCTGCTCGCGCGTCTGTGCCGGTTTCGCGGATGCATCAATGCCAATCACGCGCTCGGCGCGGCCGTCGGCGGCGAAACCCACTACCATGCCGGCCTGGGTGCTGCCCGTCACGGAACACACCACGATGTAGTCGAATTTGAAGCCCAACTCGGCTTCCTGTTGGCGGACCTCTTCGGCAAAGCCGACGAACCCGAGGCCGCCCAGCGGATGGTCAGAGCAGCCGGCCGGGATCGCGTACGGCTTGCCACCCGCGGCACGCACGCTCTCCAGTGCATCCTCCCAACTCTTGCGAAAACCAATGTCGAAACCGTCGGCAACCAGGCGGACGTCTGCGCCCAGAATGCGTGACATCTGGATGTTGCCGACGCGGTCGTACACGGCGTCCGAATAGTTGACCCAGTTCTCCTGCACCAACACACACTTCATCCCCAGATGCGCCGCGACCGCCGCTACCTGGCGGGTCTGGTTCGACTGGATGCCGCCAATCGACACCAGCGTGTCACAACCCTGCGCCAATGCCTCCGGAATCAGATACTCCAGCTTGCGCGTCTTGTTGCCGCCGAAGGCAAAGCCGCTGTTGCAGTCCTCGCGCTTCGCATAGAGATGCACCTTGCCGCCCAGGTGGTCGCTCAAACGCTTCAGCGGCTGGATCGGCGTGGGCCCAAAAGTCAGCGGGTAGCGAGGGAATCGTTGCAGGTTCATGGCAGCTCCGAAATTGTAGGTTTGACGCGAGCAGCAAGCAGTCGCGTTACAACAAATGGTAGGGAAAAGCGCTAGAAATGAGCTTGCAAATAAATTCCGTTCAACATACTTTTAAGACCATGAAGTAGAAATTGACCTAATAAAAGGCCGAACGGGAAACAATGAACGCAACAAAAGTTCGTGGTGCATCAACGACTGCAACCGCAACTGCCGCCGCACCCTCATCCGCGGAAGCCGATCCGCTTCACGCGCTCGATCGCATCGACCGGGCGATCCTGCGTCAACTGCAAACCGACGCGTCGATCTCGAACGTCGCGCTCGCGGCCAAAGTCAAACTGAGTGCGCCAGCGTGTCTGCGGCGCGTCGAGCGGCTGAAGGAGTCGGGGCTGATTCGCGGCGTCGTCGCGTTGATCGACCCGAAGGCGGCCGGGGCGGGCATGCTGGTCATCATCGGCGTGGTGCTGGATCGGTCTACGCCGGAGTCGTTTGCCGAGTTCGAGAAGGCGGCCCAGAAGGTGGCAGGGTGCATGGAATGCCACGTCGTGACCGGCGAGTTCGACTATTTCATGACGATCCGCACGCGTGATAGCGACAGCTTCAATCGTCTGCACGCGGAACAGTTGCTCTATTTGCCGGGCGTCCGGCAAATCCGCTCGTTCATGGTGCTCAAGGAAATCCTGTCGACCACCAAATTTCCGCTGTAGCCGCTGCCGTCACGCAAAAAGACGCGCATGCTGTCATAAATCCCCTTGCTGGACGACTAAGTGTCGGGACCACTCGCGGGCGGCGCGCTTAGCGCCTGAACGGGTGAACGGTACGGACTTTCCGGGGCGATCATCATGGCTTGCAACAGACGGACATTCTTCAGGTTAATCGGCGCGGCGTCGCTCGCCGGCGGCACCGCGGCTTGGCGCACGGCAGGCGCAGCGGAGCTAGGCACAGCAGCGGCCTACGAGGTCGCGCACAGCGACGCCGAATGGCACAAGCTGCTCACGGACGCGCAATTCCGCGTGTTGCGCGAAGCGGGCACGGAGCGCCCATTCAGCAGCCCACTGAACGACGAGCACCGCGCCGGCACATTCGGGTGCGCCGGTTGCGCGCTGCCGCTGTTTTCGTCGAAGACGAAGTTCGATAGCGGCACCGGCTGGCCCAGTTTCTGGCAGCCGATGGATCACGCAGTCATCACGCATACCGACAAGTCGTTCGGCATGACGCGCGACGAAGTACTGTGCCGGCGCTGCGGCAGCCATCTGGGTCACGTATTCGACGACGGCCCCAAACCGACCGGCCTGCGCTATTGCATGAACGGCCTCGCGTTGACTTTCACGCCTGCCGCGCGCGGCACGAGTTGATCGAATCAGGACGGACATCATGAACATCGAGAAACGCATTATCGGCAAACCGGCCCGCTCGCGCGGGGCGGCCATCGCGCTTTCGGTCGGGCTCGGCGCGCTGGCGCTGCTGCTGGCGCAGCGCATGGCATTCTCGTCGGAAGCTGGGGTTGTCATTGCGCCGCCCGCTGTCGACGAACCGATCTCCGCCACAACCGCGCACGAAGAAACCGCCGTGTTCGCGGGCGGCTGCTTCTGGGGCGTGCAGGGCGTGTTCCAGCACGTGCGGGGCGTCACGAAGGCGGTGTCGGGTTATTCGGGCGGCCAGCGCGACACTGCACAGTATGAGACCGTCAGTGGCGGCGAAACCGGCCACGCGGAATCCGTGCAGGTCACGTTCGACCCCACCAAGGTCACCTATGGGCAGTTGTTACAGGTCTACTTTTCTGTGATTCAGGACCCGACCGAGTTGAACCGCCAGGGGCCGGACAGCGGCACGCAATACCGCTCGGCAGTGTTCCCGTTGAATGACACGCAGCGGCACGTCGCGCAAAGCTATATCGCTCAACTCGAGAAGGCGCATGCCTTCCCGGCGCCGATCGTCACGAAAACGGAGCCGTTCAAGGGCTTCTATCCTGCCGAGTCCTACCACCAGAACTACCTGACGTTGCATCCGAACTCCGCGTATATCGCCATCAACGACATGCCGAAGGTCGCCAATCTGAAGCGTCTGTTTCCGAATCTCTATCGCGACAAGCCCGTGCTGGTCGAAGCGGCACAGTAAGCCGGCGCTACAAATCGGCGCAGTCCAGCAGCGCAATAGAGCAAAATAACAAGGCAGCGCTGCAAAGAGGTGAACGCCGCACCGGCGCTAATCGCCCTGTTCCTGCGCCGCATCGCGCGGCGCCGGATTTTTTTTGCGACTGTATTCTGCCTCTCAACATCGCCACGGCACGCCTGGCAGCGACCGCCGGGCTGCCTTGCGATTCTCCTGTTCGACCTCATCGAGCCAACCCGATCCAACCGAAGCCGATCCAAGCCGGCTCTCCGGCGACTAGGCCCGCATTTTGCAAAGGAGCGTACGTCGGCAATTCTTTCGCACGTCTCTGTTCGTGCACATGCCCAATTTACGCTGGGCGGCACCAGGTTCGGACAGCGCGTTTCGCCGGCAGTGCGTGTCGTTCGCTGAAAGAATTACGTGCCGCGCGTAGCATTGCAGCGGTCACCTGGAAGTTTGCAATCCATTGCGGACCTCGGGTGAGAACCTAAACCCCGTCGCGATACGCGAGGAACGGAGGCTTCCGGTGTCGAACAGCCGTAGAAAGCGGATCGGCAAGATTCGCAAAAAAGAAACAAGCATCGCGGCAACATCGCTGGTCGCCGTGACCGTCGGCGGTATCGGCGTTTTGCCGGCTTCGGCCTTGGCCCAAACTCCTTCGCCACTGGGCGAATGGCAGTATTCGGTGGGCATTCCGCTGCAGAAGATGTGGCAGCCGGATATTCCCGAATGGCAGGTGCGTATCGGCGCGGCAACGTCGTTCCAGCCGCGTTATGAGGGTTCCGACCGGTATCACGTAATGGCCGGTCCGAGCATCGACGTGCGCTACAAGGATCTGTTCTACTTTTCGAGCGGCGAAGGCCTTGGGGTCAATTTCGCGCAAGGGCAGAACTGGCGCGCGAGTCTCGGGGTCGTCTACGATCTCGGGCGTCGCGGCCATGACGATCCGGAGGAGTTGAACGGTCTGGGCAACATCAATCAGGCGCCGGGCGTCAAACTCGCGGGGGAATATGTTGTGTCGAAAGATTTCCCGCTCGTGCTGCGCGCCGACGTCCGACGCTATTTCGGCGGCTCGAACGGCTGGATCGGCGATCTCGGCGCCTATTTGCCGATGCCGGGCAGCACCAAACAATTCTTCTGGTTTGCCGGGCCGAACGTGACACTCGCGGACTCCAAGTACATGAACAGTTGGTATGGTGTGAATCAGAATCAGGCGGCACACTCGCAATACTCGCAGTATCACGCGAGTGCCGGTTTCAAGTCGGTGGGTTTCGGCATTAGCGCAGTGTGGCTGTTCGACAAGCACTGGTTTGCCACTGCCGACGGCGCATTTGAAGAACTGGTCGGCAGCGCGGGCAATAGTCCGATTACGCACAGCAGGGCCACCGGTGTGGCCGATGTTTCCATTAACTATCGCTTCTGATGCAGCGGTTCTCTATTTGAGGGTATGGACGCAGGCGCGCGATTCTGGCGCGTCGCTCCAGGTGCTGAAGACCGTAATCAAGGCCGCCGAATGGCATCGCGTGTGGACGTATGAACACGCGCCTCCGGTCGGTCGCAAGATCGATCATGTGTCGCACCCACGCGAACTGTCGCGCAGATGCAGCCCCGCTGCCGCAGCGAAAAACCCCAACGCGGCGACGCATACACCCGTCCAGCCCCAACGCGCGAGCGCCGGCCCGGCGATGGTGGCGCCTACCGCGCTGCCGACAAAAAAGAGCCCCGTGTAGAGCCCATTCACCCGGCCACGCGATTCGGGCGCTAGCTGATTGATTGCGCGCCGGCCGAGCGCCTGATCGGCAATCACGCCACCGTCGATGAAGAATGCGGCCACAGCCAGCATGGTGATCGATGCGACGCGCGACACACCCGAAGTCAGCGCCAATGCCGCCAGCAGTGCGGCTGCGATGGCGACCGCGTGAGCGAGCATACTGGCGGGCTTCGACCAGCCCCTGTCGCCGGCACGGCCTGCCAACGGTGCGATGAACACGCTGCCGCCGCCGGCTAACGCGAAGAGCGCGACAGAGGTGCTGTTCAACCCGAGTGGCGCACGCGTCAGGACAATGGCAACGCTGCTCCAGAACGCATTGAAGCCAGCCATGAGCAGGCCCTGATACAGGGCTCGGCGGCGCAGCACCGGTTCATGTGCCAGCAATCGCACCATGGACGTCAACAACGCAGCATAGGGCGGCGCGCCGACAGGGCGGCTATCCGGCAACCGTGGCACCACGGCGAGCGTAACAGCGGCGAGCAGCAGAGCATCGGCGGCGTAAAACGCTCGCCAGCCGAGTGCGCCGCCGATCACACTGGCAAGCGGCCGCGATAACAGAATGCCGAGCATCAAACCGCTCATCACATTGCCGACGACTTTGCCCCGCGAAGCCGGCGGCGCGAGTGACGCCGCCGCGGGCACCAGCATCTGCACGACACTCGACGTCACGCCGACAGCGAACGACGCGGCCAGAAACACCGGCGCGAGCGGCGCGATGGCGGCCAGCGCAAGACACGCGATCTGCGCGAACAACGTCGCCGCAATCAGAGGCCGATTGGGCAGGCGGTCGATCAGCGGCACGAGTCCGACGAGGCCGACCGCATAGCCGAACAGCGTCAATGCGGTGACGAGCGTGGTCCATGCGCCGAGATGCAGCGAGGCGTCGAGCGGGCCAATCAACGTTTGTGACGCATACAGTGGCAGCACGGCAACCGCGACCATCGCGGCGAAGCGCGCGGTCGGAACGCTCTGTGCCGGCGGCGTAGCCGCTTGGGCTGCCGTCGGGCATTGAATCGTGGATGAGTCCATCGCCGGGCTACCCGTAAAGTCAAAGTGAATCGATGCTACTCTCCCATCAGGCAAACATAATTCGCACGGAATTGGATACATCCTCACGATAAACGGGAGAATCGCCGATGGATGCATTGCGCGATCTGGAAACCTTGGTGGCAGTGGTCGAGGAGGGCAGTCTGACGAACGCCGCGCGCCGGCTTGGCCGGTCGTTGCAGGCTGTCAGCCGCTCGCTTCAGGTGCTCGAGCGCGCGCACGGATCGACCCTGATCGTGCGAACCACCCGCACTTCGCAGCCGAGCGAGGCCGGCATGCGTTTTTACGAACGCGTCAAAGGCGCGCTGACCGAACTCGAACTGGCACGCACCGAACTCGCGGAGGAATTGCACAGGCTCACCGGGCGTTTGCGCATCAATGCGCCCACACTGTTCGGACCAAAATTCGTCGCGCCGCTCGCCGCGGAATTTTTGCAGCGTCATCCGCAATTGGCGTTGTCGCTCGATCTGAGCGACGAGTATCGCGATCCGGCAGAGACCGGCGCGGACGTGACGATCCGCATTGGCGAAATGCCTGATTCACGGCTGGTGGCGCGGCGGATCGGCACGCTTCGGCGGGTGGTGTTCGCAGCGCCGGATTATCTTGCCGAACACGGCAGACCGTCACATCCGCGGGATCTGGCGAAACATGATTGTGTCGTTCGAACGGGCGTGCCGCATCCGGGGCGTTGGGTGTTTACGTCGCCGGACGGCAACGAAATTGCGGTGAACGTGGCGGGGCGCTTTGACAGCAATCAGGTTGCGGCGGTGAATGCGGGCGTGCTGGGTGGTATGGGGGTTGGGGTCGCTGCCTTCTGGCAGATTCAGGAATGGGTTGAGGCAGGCAAGGCTGAGGTTTTGCTCACGGATTTTCAGTTGACACCTTTGCCGTTGCATGCAATGTGGACGAGGACGCGGCGGCTGCCACAGAGGACCCGGCTGCTGGTCGATTTCCTTGCTGTCAAGTTGGGGACGTTGTAGCTATATCCCCCGCCGAAGGGTTTGCGAGGGCTCGGCAGCGTGAGCGGTTTTCGCCGTGCAGGCAGAGCAGCATCAGGTGCAATGCTTCATTGTGCTACGCTTGCCGGACCAAACTCCACGTAGCGTGACCTCGCCATCATCATGCGTTCCTGGCGCATATCCACACCGGCCCGCAGCGGGCATATCAACACGTCGCGTGTTACCGACCTCGTCATGTCGATCTCACATGACGACCCGGACGCGCTTGCTGCAAGCATTCTGAAAACGGTTGGCGACACGCTTCCCGTGTCGCAGTGCACGGTTTTCGCATACGAATTTGATGCGAGGCCGCGCACCGTCTCCGCCGCCGACCATCGCGGCGGCCGTTTCCTTCGTGATGTCGCCGATCGCTACGCCACGCACTTTTATGCGCTCGACGGAAACCGCGCCATCGTCGGCGGCTCGCAAGCGAAGCAGGCGCGCGAGGCGTTAGTGCTGCATCAGCAGCAAAGCGAAGAAATCGAAAACGAAGCGTACCGCGCCGCCTGCTACGCGCAGCCCAACGTATCCGACCGGCTGTCGCTGCTTTTGCAACCCATGGAAAGCGTCTGGCTGTCGATCAATCTGTATCGTGACAGCGCATACGGCGTGTTTCAGCCAGGCGAACTGGAGCATGTGGAAAGCATGGCGCATCTGTTCGCCCACGCTGCAAAAAGCCATTACGCGCTCAATGGGCAGCATCAGCAAGGCACGGCAGCCGCGATGCTGGCACGGGTCAGACGTGCCTGCCCGGCGCTGACGCCGCGTGAGATCGACGTGCTGCGCGGCACGCTCGAAGGCGCCAGCGCCGCCGAGATCGCGGAGCAAATGGGCGTCAAGGTCACCAGCGTGATTACGTATCAGAAGCGCGCTTACGCGCGGCTGGGGATCTCGAGCCAGCGCCAGTTGTTCGCGTTATGTCTGCTGCCTGAGCGGTCTTGAACCGGCGCGCCGAATTTGCAGCCGTAGATTAGCTGCGAGACGGTCGAAGAAGAGCCGCCGAAGCACCATTGAGCTCGCGTCGACAAAATCATCCGCGCTTTGCTCGCGCATCGACCTGCGTCTCGCGATCCCAGCGCTTCAGCCACGGCATGATGAATTCCGCGAATCCGTCCGCGGGTGGTGACAGCGCACGTTCGGTCGAACGATATACGCACACTTCACGGATCGTTTCAGGATCGACGATCCGCTTCATCACCAGCCCGAAGGTTCGCGCGAGCGGCGCGACATAGGCGGGCGCGAGCGTCACAGCAAGCCCCTGCGAAGCCAGACCGAACGCTGTGGTTACGTTGTCCACCACGTCCACGGGAATGATGCGTGCCTCCGCCGGCAGATTAGCCAGCATCTGTTCGACTGCACGCTCGTGGTCGCGGCCGGTGGCAACAATCGGCACACCGCGCAAGTGCTGCCACTGCACCCTGCGTCGTGCATTTAACGGATGCGTCGGCGCGCACCACATCACCCACGGGCTCGCGAAGGCCGGATCGCAACGCACCCGCGTGCCGCTCTGGCGATCCGGGCCGATCGCGAGATCCACGTCGCCGCTTTCCACACGCTCCACCAACTGTTCGACCACGGTGTCGCATATGCGCACGACCACTTTCGGTTTGTCGCGCGCATATTCGGCGATGGCCGCCGGCAGCGCGGTCGCCGCGAGCACCAGCGGCGCGCCGACTCGCACGATCCCGGCCGCGCGATTGCGGATGTCGTCGGCGGACTGGGCGGCGGCGCGCACATGGCGCAAAACCGATTCGGCCGACGACAGGAAATCCTGCCCCGCGCTCGACAGATTGACGCGCCGCGTCGTACGGTCGAAGAGACGAAAGCCCAGTTCCGTTTCCAGTTCGGCCAGCAACTGACTGACCGCTGACGAGGTCAGCCCGAGCCGTTCCGCCGCCGCGCCGATGCTGTGCAAATCGACGATGGCGAGAAACGCTTCGAACTGACGGATGGTGACGCGTGTGAGTGGCATGAGGCGATTCTAAAGAAAAACTTACGAATCGTGAAAAATCGATTGATTGTAGATAGCGTGCCATTGGTCGACACTTGTCCTCGTCGACGCGAAGCAGGAAACCCGCTTAGACTTCCGACTCGCCCACGCTGCTACGACCAGCCTGCAACAGTCCACACTCAGGGTATACGCAGGTCGCAATCCAGCCACATGCAGGGCTCCACTCAAGGAATTGCCATGTTCGACCACATTCCCGCCTATCCGGGCGACCCGATTCTGAGCCTGAACGAGGATTTTCAACTCGATCCGCGGCCCAACAAGGTCAACCTGAGCATCGGCATCTATTTCGACGACGCCGGCAAGCTGCCGGTGATGGACGCCGTGCGGCGCGCCGAAACCGCGCTGCTCGAATCGATCGGCCCACGCTCCTACCTGCCGATGGCGGGCCTGCCGCTCTACCGCGACGCAGCACAGGCTCTGGTGTTCGGCGCGGACCACGAAGCACGTGCCGCGGGTCGGATCGCGACCTTGCAGACCATCGGCGGTTCGGGTGCGCTGAAAGTCGGCGCGGATTTTCTGAAGCGTTATTTCCCGGCCTCGCAGATCTGGATCAGCGATCCGAGCTGGGAAAACCATCGCGTGGTGTTCGAAGGCGCGGGCCTCACGGTCAACACGTATCCGTATTACGACGAACACACCGGTGGCTTGCGTTTCGCTGACATGCTCGACACGATCGACCGCTTGCCGGAACAGAGCATCGTGCTGCTGCATGCGTGCTGCCACAACCCGACCGGCGTCGATCTGAGTCCGGCGCAATGGGCGGAACTGGTGCCGGTATTGCAGCGCCGCAAACTGATTGCGTTTGTCGACATGGCGTATCAGGGTTTCGGCGCAGGCCTTGAGGAGGATGCCGCCTGCGTACGCCTGCTCGCCGATGCGGGCGTGCCCTTGATCGCCGCGAATTCGTTTTCGAAGAACTTCTCGCTGTACGGCGAGCGCTGCGGTGCGCTGAGCGTGGTGTGCAAGAGCAAGGAAGAAGCGGCTCGCGTGCTCGGTCAATTGATGTCGACGGTGCGCGCCAACTACAGCAATCCGCCGACGCATGGTGCGCGCCTCGTCGCCAACGTGCTGTCCGACGCGTCCTTGCGTGCCTCTTGGGAAGCGGAACTCGCCACCATGCGCGAACGGATTCTCGCCATGCGCGGCACGATTCACGAAGGCCTAGCAGGCCGCGTCGATGAAGTGATGCGCGCGCGTTACGTCGCGCAGCGCGGCATGTTCACGTACACGGGATTGAGCGAAGCCCAGGTCGAGCGTTTGCGCGGCGAATACGCCGTGTACGTACTGCGTTCGGGACGCATGTGCGTCGCCGGATTGAACGCGCGCAACGCCGGCTATGTGGCGTCGTCGATCGCGGCGGTGGTGGCAGGCGCATAACGGCTATTACTCGCAACGGCTTGCCTATAACGAACGATAAAAACGGAGACCCTGATGACGACTCTTGAAATGCCGACGGCGAGCCCTAAGAAGGCCGCCGGGATGCACCCCGACGAATGGCAGGCGCGCGTGCAACTGGCCGCGTGCTATCGCATCTTCGACATGCTCGGCTGGACCGAGATGATCTATAACCACATCACATTGCGCGTGCCGGCGAGCGTGAGCGGCGGCGAGCGGCATTTCCTGATCAATCCGTTCGGCCTGCACTACAGCGAAGTGACGGCGAGCAATCTCGTGAAGATCGACGCGCAAGGACGCGTGCTCGACAACTCGCCGTATCCGGTGAACCCTGCGGGTTTCGTCGTGCATGCGGCGATTCACGAAGGCCTGGCCGATGCGCACTGCGTGATGCACACGCACACCACGGCCGGCGTCGCGGTGGCGTGCCTCGAAAACGGCCTGGAGCAAACCAACTTCTATAGCGCGCAGTTGTATGACCGCATTGCGTATCACGACTTCGAAGGCATCACGGTGCATGCGGAGGAAGGGCCGCGTCTGC
Organism: Paraburkholderia sp. WS6; assembly: GCF_030464835.1. NCBI lineage: Bacteria > Pseudomonadati > Pseudomonadota > Betaproteobacteria > Burkholderiales > Burkholderiaceae > Paraburkholderia > Paraburkholderia sp. WS6. The sequence continues at coordinate 104,220 of NZ_JALQCK010000012.1, read as the reverse complement.
TCGAACATATCGGCAGCAGGCAAGCGGTGATCTTGCGCAATCATGGCCTGCTGGCATGGGGCCACACGTTGCCGCAGACTTTCGCTATTCTGTGGACGCTCAACCGCGCGTGCGAAATCCAGATGGCCACGTTCTCGATGGGCCGCGCGCGGCCGGTGCCGGAAGACGTGGCGATCCGTTGCTCGCGCGACTCATTGCAATTCGATCCACGTCACGGCGGGGGGCAGGATGTATTCGATGCGCTGGTGCGGCGCGTGGATCGCATCGACGCGAGCTACAAGGATTAACGCGAGGATTAACACAAGAATCGGCGCAAGGATTAACGCGAGACTTGAGGCGAAGATCGCTCCGACGATTAAAGCAAGGATTGAAGCAATGAAAGTAGGTATCTACGGTGCCGGCGCGATCGGTGGCTGGATGGGGGTGAAGCTCGCACAGGCCGGCCACGACGTGAGCGTGGTGGCGCGCGGCGCGACACTCAGTGAGTTGCAGCAGCACGGCTTGCGTCTGATCGAAGGCGGCGTGACGCACGCGGTGAAGGTGACTGCAAGTGAACAGCCGGCGGATCTCGGCGTGCAGGACCTCGTCGTGGTGGCGGTCAAGGGTCCGGCGATGGCGTCGGTGGCCGCGCATATTGCGCCGCTGCTGAGTCCGCAGACGATTGTGCTTACGGCAATGAACGGTGTGCCATGGTGGTTCTGCGACGGGCTCGGCCGTGATTTCGCCGGCAAACGGTTAAAGTCGATCGATCCTGACGGCGCGATCGCCGCCGCGATTCCGACCGCGCAGACAGTGGGCTGTGTGGTGCATGCGAGCTGTCTGATCGAGTCGCCGGGCGTCATCAGGCATCACCAGGGCAATGGGCTGATCGTCGGCGAGGCGTCGGGGCGAACGAGCGAACGCGTCAAAACGCTCACCGCCACGCTGGCCGCGGCGGGCTTCAACGCTTCGATGTCGGAGCAGATTCAGCGCGACGTCTGGTACAAGCTGTGGGGCAACATGACCATGAATCCGATCAGCGCCATCACCGGCGCGACCACCGACCGGATTCTCAGCGACGAACTGGTGCGCAACTTCGTCACGAGCATCATGCTGGAAGCGAAGGAGATCGGCGCACGTTTCGGTATTCCGATCGAACAGGCGCCGGCGGATCGTCACGAGGTCACGCTCAAACTCGGCGCGATGAAAACCTCGATGCTGCAGGATGTACAGGCGGGCAAGGCGGTCGAACTCGACGCACTGGTGGCTGCGGTGCGTGAACTGGGGCAGCTTACCGGCGTGCCGACGCCATACACGGACGCGTTGCTCGGGCTCGCACGCCTGCATGCGAGTACGTTGGGGTTGTATCCCCGCCAGTGAACGTTGTTCCGACTTCCGAAAAGAAGCCGCCCCGCATGATCAATGGGGCGGTTTTTTTTCGTCTTACGTTTCGCGTCTTATGTAACGGGCTTTCCGCATCACGCAGCCACTGCGGAAGAGGCCGGCAGCTTCGCCGCTTCGATCAACGACAGCGCTCGCTGCGTATCGCCGAGTTCCGTCATGCACAGCAGCGCAAGACGGGCCAGATATAAGGGCGCTTGCGCTTCGCCTTCAGCGGTCAGTGTCTTGCAGAGCGTCGTGTAGACGAGGTCGAGTTCGCTATCGGTCATGGTGTGGGTTCCTCTTGCGTCAATTCGTCAGACTGGCCGTCACGGCGCTTTGCACGTTCGTCGCGTTGCCGTTGCGCCAGCGGGCGAGCACATGACCGTCCGGCCTGATCAGATAGACGGTGCCCGGCGTGGCATCGAGCATCTCATGCAAGCGTCCCGCTGAATCGACCACATGCGCGACGGTGGCGCGCGGTGCATCGCCTGTGACCAGCGTGATCGCTTTGAACGGAATGCTATGTTCGCCGAGTGCATGATGCAATTGCTGCCATGCTTCGTCTTGCGCCATGTCCGCGCCGAAGCGAAGTGCGGTGAAGCATGGTCCGAGCAGATCGGTGAGATGGAGATCGACTGCTACGCCGTCGCACATGCGTTGAAGTCGGCACTCCGGCAGGACCGTGCCCGGCGCTGGACCCCTGGCGAACGCGCCTGATGCAACGGCGGCGACCCGATTGAGCGGCGACTCGGCATACGCAATCGCATGCGTCTGCCGCGGATTGATCAGTGGCCGCACGGCCGGATGATGCGCGGCAAGTCCCAGGACTGCCTTGCGCATCAGGTCGAACGCGAACGAGGGCGGCGCCATGAATTCGGTGCTCTTCATCCCGTGGCTCAGGTTTTCACGCGCCGCGAACACGCGCTCGTCGCTGTAGCTGTCGAGCAGGCGGTCCGATGCAATGCCGTTGACGACGCAACCGAGTTTCCAGCCGAGATTGTCGGCGTCGTCGATGCCGGAATTCGCGCCACGCACGCCGAAAATCGGCACGAGATGCGCGGCATCGCCCGCGAACAGCACCGAGCCGTGCCGGTAGCGTTCGAGCGTCAGCGCGTTGGCCTTGTAGACCGTAATCCAGATCGGCGACCATTCGCCCGTTTCGCCCATCGAGTCGAGCACGCTCTGCACGCGTGGCATGACGTTTTCAGGTTTGACCGCGGCCTCGGGATCTTCATCGTCGCGAAGCTGGTAGTCGATGCGCCAGACGTTGTCGGGCTGTTTGTGCACCAGCACCGTCGAGCCGGGATTGGAGGGCGGATCGAAGTAGGCGAGACGCTCGGTGGCGCGTTCGCTCTTCAGTTCGATATCGACGATCACGTAGCGGCCCTCGTACGTGGTGCCGGTGAGCTTGAGGCCGAGTGCCTCGCGAACCGTGCTGCGGCCGCCGTCGCACGAGACGACCCAATCCGCGCGCATTTTCCATGCGGTGTCGCCGGTGCTGAGGTCAAGCGTGGCGCCAGCGGTGCCGTTGTCGGCATGTTGTTCGATACCGGTCACGCGGGTTTGCCAGCGGATTTCGATCAGATCGGCATGGTGTTCCACTTCGTCGAGCAGCAACTGCTCGATCTGGTATTGCGCGATGTTGATCATCGGCGGCAGCGATTGCTCGTCGTCCTGATGCATGGCGAAGCGGAACACTTCGGCATCGCGATAGAAGCTGCGGCCGCCGGTCCATGGCAAGCCCTTTTGCAGAAAACCGTGCACTGCGCCAAGGCGTTTGAAAATCTCCAGGCTGCGGCGTGAGATGCAGATCGCGCGACTGCCGGTGCAGACGCCGTCGTCGGCTTCGATCAGCACCGAGCGTACGCCCTGGCGAGCCAGCGCGAGTGCCAGCGTCATGCCTACCGGACCGCCCCCGACAATCGCGACGGCGCGCCGCACAGGGTCGCGCCCGTCGACCAGCGGCGGCACCTCGCCCGCATAGTGACGCGGCGTGAACGGATAGGGTTTGAAACTGCGGCTCATACGTGTCTCCTGGATCTTCGCTGCCGATGGATTGCCCGCCGTGGCTTGAGTGCTCTCAGGAGGCGATGCGAATCGATAGGTGAAGTATGAAGGAGGGGTGGTGGCTGGCTGTCCTCATTTTGGGTACAAGGACTGGGCGTTCCGGCGATAGAAAGGCCGCAGGGCGCTTACGCACCCTGCGGCCTTTCTGATTCACGCAATGAAGACCGCGCAGACTTGCCTAATCCGCCCCGGCCAGATGCGAAGCCTGGCGCGAGTGCTGCACGCTCGCTCCCGCCCGGCATTCCTCGATCATCGCGCGGAACGTCGGCGCCGCGTGCGAAGCGCCGGTTGCACCCATCTCCGGACCGGCTTCCGGTGTGCCACCCACGCCCACAACCAAGGTAGCCCTCGGCCTCCATTCCCGCGTGCGCCGCAGCATGTTGCGCAGATACGGCGGTGACTCCGGCGCGTCGAGCGAGACGATGCAGATGATCGGCGCCTCCTTGAAGCTCGGTTCGTCGGCATGCGCGCTGCGATAGCCCGAGTGCGTGGCGATCATCGGCGCGAGACCCTGGCGGCCGAGCAATTGCACGGCGATCGCGGCGGTGACCTCATCGAATGCGCCGCGCCCAGGCACGCACAGGACCGACGCCCTGTCGGTTTCATGGTGCATCGGCGGATGGGCCGAAATGTGGCTGTCGTGCCGATCCGAAAGATCGGCCGTCGCCGATGCCGACATTGCGCCAGCGGAGTCGGCCGGTTCCGTGCGCGACAGACGATCCGGCAGTCCGTCGGCAATTTCCAGGTTTTCGACGATATCGACCAGTGCGTCATTGATTCGCGCCAGTTGCTCAGGCATCAACACCCCGCGCATCGCATCGTTGCGCGCAAGCTTGAGGCCTTCCAGTGCGACGTTGTCGTAGTAATCGATCAGCGACATCTCGCGCAGCAACCGCTCGGCCTGCACGATGGCTTCGTGCGGATCGTCAGCCAGAAGCCGTTGATAGAAGTTCTGCGCAGGCGTGAGAGCAGGCTGGTCGCCCAGCAGCACCGTGAGAAAGTTCAGACGATCCGCGTAGCGGCCCAGCGTGACGACGCACAGCGTGAGCGGCGTGGACAGCACGAGGCCGATCGGCCCCCACAGCCAGCTCCAGAAAATCGCCGCCACGACCACGGCCAGCGGCGACAGCCCCGAGCGATGACCGTACAGCAGCGGCTCGGCAATCTGTCCGGCCACCACATCGACGACGATGAACAGGATCAGCGTATAGACCGCCATCGTCCATTGAGGCTGGATGGCGGCCGCGAGAAACACGGCAAGAATCGCGGCGATCCAGATGCCGATGTACGGCACGAAGCGCAGCAACGCAGCAATCACGCCGAACAGCAGCGCGCCCGGCACGCCGATGATCGCGAGCCCGATGGCGATGATCCCGCCCGCGCTGAGATTCACGCCCAGTTGCGCGACGAAATAGCGGCTCAGCCGCCCGGCGGCGTCGTTGATCGCGGTGGTGGTGCGGTGCAGATCGCGTGAACCGAAAAGACTGATCAAACGGTCGCGCAGGTCTTCGCGTTGCAACAAGATGAAGATCGTGACGACCAGTACGATAAAGGTGGTCTCGATCGGCGCAATTGCCGGTGATAGTGCGCGTTGAGCGAGTTGCATCGGCGTGAGCGACGGCTCGTGTACTTCGACGGGCGTCGGCACAGCGGGTGCGTTGCGCGCCGCGCGTCCGGTGAGGCGCGGCGGGCTCGGCTTGCTCGGCGCGACGCGTTGCAGCGTGGCGGCGGCGCGGCTCATCAGCGAATCGGCCCGGCCGACGGTTTTCTCCTGCACCGTCTCGATCTTTTGCTCGATCGCCGCCTGATACTGCGGCAGATCGCCCGCCAGTTGCACCAGTTGCGCACCGATCAGCCCGCCGACGGCCAGCAAGGTGGCGAGTGCGAAGAGCACCGCGATAAAGATCGATGGCAACTGGCCCATGTGCAAACGCCGCAGCGCCTGCACGAGCGGTGCGAGCAGAAAGCTGAGCAGCACCGAGAGCGTGATCGGAATCAACACCTCGCGGGCGAAGTACAGTGCGCTGACCACCACGACGCCGGTGATGACCGAGGCCAACCCATGCAGACTGGGCGTGCCCGGCGGGTATACGCGGTTCGGCCGCCCAGGTGGCGGTAACGATATTTTCATGGACACACTTCTCGATGTTGTGGCGCTGTCGCTTTTGCTGAGGGTTTGCGCGGCTGGAACGGCGGCGGTCAGCTAAAGCGGCCGAGCAATTCATATGCCCGGATTGTAGGCGCTTTGGCGTGCGGCGGCCGCATCCCTTAGCCCATGTGCAAACGCAACAGCTCGAATAGCTGTGAGCTCGCATACAGCAGCAAGCCGATAAAGCCGCCCACAATCGTCCCGTTGATGCGGATGTACTGCAAATCCTTGCCGATGTTCAGCTCGATTTGCCGTGACATGTCGTGTGCGTCCCAGTTCTTCACTGTATCGCTGATGTGGCGCGTGAGGAACTGGGCAAAATCCGGCGCCATGGCGCGCGCCGCTTCTTCCAGGTGGTCGTTCAGCGACTGACGCAGCGCGGGGTCATGCGCCAGCTCGCGGCCCACCCACTGGCCCATTGCCATCACCCGGGCGTGCAGGGCCGAATCGTTGCTTTGCAGATCGCGTTTGAGCCATGCGCGCAATTCGCCCCACATGTCCTTCACATACGTGCTGAGTGCTTCGCCTTCCACCAGATAACGCTTCAGTTCCTCGCCTTTCTGCAGGAATGCCGGATCGGTCTTGAGTTTGACGATCAGCTTCTGCACCGCGTCGTCGAATTTCTGGCGCAACTGATGAGTGGGGTTCTCGCTGATCTGCTCGAGCATCCGGTTCACCACATTGGCGATCGTTTCGGCGCCTTTTTCGCCGAGCCATGCCGACGGCAGGATCATCTCCATCGTCGGATATTCGCTCTTCACCCATTCGACGATGCGCTCAGCGATAAACTCGCGCGCCTGCGGTTCTCGCAACAGCGCCACGACCTGCTCGATGCCGGCGTCGAGCAATTCCTGATGACGGCCGTCCTTGGTGAGCGTGTCGAGAATCGAGCCCATGGATTGCGACAGATCGACTTTGGCCAGCACGTCGCGCAATGCGTCCTTGATGAAGACCCGGATGCGCACGTCGTCGGTCAGTTCGAGAATGCCGCTCGTCAGTTTGACCACGTAGTCGCCCAGACGCGCGGTATTGGCCGGCTTCGTCAGCCAGCCGGTGATGCTTTGCGCCGGGTCGTATTTCTGGATCAGCCCGACCAGCGACGGCACGTCCAGAAATTTGTCCTGCACGAACACCGCGAGGTTGTCGGCGATCTTGTGCTTGTTCTTCGGAATGATCGCCGTGTGCGCGGAGACGATCGGGATCGGCACGCGGCGAAACAGTGCGACGACGGCGAACCAGTCGGCGAGCGCGCCGACCATGGCGGCTTCGGCCACTGCTTTAATGCCGTCCACCCAGAGGCCGCGCGGCATGAAGGCGGTCACGAGGAAAACGCAGGCGGCGGCCGCCAGCAACAGCAATGGGGTGCGCTTGGCCTTCTTCAGTTCGGTTTCTTTGTTCATCGGCAGCAGGGCAGCGGGGTTCTATTCGATTGGAATGGTGCGGTGCGATTGGCGTGCTGGTCCAGAAACGCGAGTGTAGCGCCGCTGTTCCTGCCGTGTGGCGCCGGCTTGGGACATTCTTTGACCCGCAGGCGCGGTAACATGAGCGCCGAATGAGTATTGAGTGACGATGCAATTGAACGGAATGGAGGCACAGTGATCAGGTTTCTGCACACCGCGGACTGGCAGATAGGTACGCAATTCGGCCAGTTCGAGCCGGACGAAGCCGCGCACCTCGCGGAAGCGCGCTTCGAGACAGTGCGCCGGATCGCTGAGGAAGCGGCGGCGCGCAAGGTTGACGCCGTGCTGGTCGCCGGCGACGTATTCGACCTGCAGACCGTCTCGGACACGGTGATTCGCCGCTTGTTCGGCGCGCTGCAAGCGTTTTCCGGGCCGTGGATCATGCTGCCGGGCAATCACGATGCCGCATTGGTCGAGAGCGTGTGGGCCCGTGCGCAGCGGCTGAACTGTGTTGCGCCGAACGTGCGGCTGGTGCTCGAACCCGGCGTGGTGACGCTCGACGCCTGCCAGTGCGCGTTGCTTTGCGCGCCGCTCACGCAACGCATCACTTACGACGACACGACGGGTTTCTTCGACACGACGGAGACGCCGCCCGGCTATCACCGTATCGGACTCGCGCATGGCAGCGTGAGTGGGATTCTGCAGGAGGGCATCGATTCGTCGAACCCGATCGCCCCGACGCGTGCCGCGAGCGCGCGTCTGGACTATCTCGCGCTCGGCGACTGGCACGGTCATTTGCGCGTCGACGAACGCACCTGGTATGCCGGCACGCACGAGCAGGACCGTTTCCGCGCCAACGATCCGGGCTTCATGCTCGACGTCACGCTGACCGAGCCTGGCGCCGTGCCGTCCGTTGAAGCGGTGCGGGTCGGTAAATATCAATGGCATCGTTGGGAAGAGGCGATCTCCGTGTCGACCGACGTCGATTCGCTCAAGCTGCGCCTCAGCGCGTTAGGCAGTCACGACGTGCTGCGGGTCACCGTAAGCGGTTCGACCGCGCTGGCCGAGGCCGAAGCCATTCACGTCGCGGTGGAAGAGACCCGCGCGCGGGTGCGTGCACTACGCGTCGATCTGAGTGGTCTGCAGGTGCTGCCCACCGCCGACGATCTCGCCGAACTCGGCGCGCAAAGCGGCTACCTCGCGAAGGTGGTGGCGCGTCTGCGAGGCTTGCAGGAGGACCCGCAGTCCGACCCGCAACAGGTCAAGCGCGCGGCGGAGGCGTTATTGCTTCTGGCGCGTTTTCAACGTGAACTGCCGCGCGAAGCGAGGTCCGCATGAAGCTGGAAAGCATCGCGATTCAGGAGTTCAAGCAGTTCACCGGACGGCTCGTCATCGACGATCTGCAGCCCGGACTCAATCTGTTCACCGGCCCGAACGAGGCTGGCAAGAGCACGATCGCCGAAGCCGTGCGGGCGGTGTTCCTCGAGCGCTACAAGGCTTCGCATCTGAAAGACCTGCTGCCGTGGGGCAAGGCGAGCGGGCAGCCGTCGGTTGAAGTGGCGTTCGACATGGACGGCACGGCCTGCAGGCTGTCGAAGCAGTTCGTCACCCGGCAGCGCTGCGAATTGAAGATCGGTCAAGCGGTGTTCGGCGAAGACGAAGCCGAAGACAAGCTCGCCGCGCTGCTCGGTTTTTCGCGGGCCGCGCGTGGGCCGCTGAAGGCGGAAAACGCCGGTGTCCCCGGTTTGTTGTGGGTGCAACAAGGCGGTACGCAGGAGGTGCGCGATTCCACGGGACATGCGGCGCAGTATCTGCGCGATGCGTTGTCGCAACTGTCGGGTGGTCATGAATCGGCGGGTGAGGATGCGCTGATCGCGGCGGTGCAGCGCGAGCTCCGGCAACTGCTCACGGCGCGTACGCAGAAGTCCACCGGCCCATTGGCCGAGGCCGAACAGGCGTTGGCGGCGCTGATCGAAGAGCGTGACGAACTGGAGCAGCAGCGCCAGCAGTTCGACGAGAACATCGTCCGGCTTGCCACGCAGCAGGAAGCCTTCGACGACGCGCAACGCAAGCGCCCCTGGGAGCTTCATGAGCAGAAGGCCGTGCAGGCGCAACAGCGCGCCGACGCCGCGGCCGAACTCGAACGCAGTCTTCAGGGGCTCTCCCAGTCGCTGCAATTGAAGGACGCAGAGTTGGCGCTTTCGTTGCAGCAGGAACAGGCGGCCACTGAACTCGAAGCAGCCGTTGCACGCGAGCGGCAGCAACTCGACGCCGCACGAGCCAATGTCTCGGCAGTTCAGAACGAACATGCGCAGGCTCAGGCGCGCGTGGCGAAATTTGAGCAGGCGGCTACCGATGCCAACCGCGCGTACGAACTGGCGAACGCCGCGGTAACCGCGGGCGATTTGCGCAGTCAGATCGCTCTGCACCGCACCGAGAGCGAGCGGCTCGAAGCCTCGATCGCGGCCGCCGGCAAGGCGAACGAGGCCGTGCTGGAGGCGACGCGCGCAGCGGCGGCGCTCGAAATCGACGGGGCGCAATTGAAGCGGCTCCGGTCGCTCGATGCGGAATTGACCGTGCTGCGCGCGCGCACCGAAGCGGCGATGACGCGCATCGAATACCGGTTGAATGGCGCGATCACCGTCGGCGATGCAGAGGTAAACGGCGAGGGCGTGCTGCGGCTCGACGAGGAAAAACTGATCGGTCTTGGCGAACTCGGCGAATTGCGGGTGATTCCGGGCGTTTCCGATCTGTCTGCGCGGTTGTCCGAGTTGGCGTCGCTCGAAGCCCAGCATGCGCAGTTGTTGCAGACGCTGGGCGTGGCGTCGCTGGGTGAGGCCGAGGCCAGGCACGAGCAGTGGAAGACGCTGGTCGCGCAGCAGAAAAGCCAGGCGAAGATTCTTGAGGTGCATGCGCCGCAGGGTATCGACGCGCTGCGGGCTGCGTTGGCTTCGGCGGATGCGCGATTGCAATCGGCTAACGGACGGCTTGCGGCCTTGCCCGATGTCTCCGCCGCGCCACCGCTCGACGAGGCTCGCCGCAACGCCGACATCGCACGTGATGCGCTGGACGCCGCCCGAAAAGTATTGGCGCAAGCGGCGGAAAAGCGGTCGACCGCTACGGCCACGACGGAATCGCTCGCCGCGCAACTCCAGCGTAAGGAGGCGCAACTGGGCGACGAGGCGTTCTGCCGCAACCGCGCGCTGTGGCAGACGAAAATCGTCGAGCAGCGTGTGCAGGTCGAGGCGCTGAAGAAACAGCTTGAAGGACGTGAGCGTGAGTTGGAAGCTGCGCGTCTCGACGATCCGGCGGCTGAAGCGAAGCGCTATCGGGCGTCGGCAGAACTTGCGCGCAACGAGCAGCACGAACGGCAACTGCGGATCGCGCAGTTGCGCAGTCAGCTCGAGACGGTTGGCGCGTCTGGGCTCGGGGAGCGTCTCGCTACAGTAAATGCTTCAGTCGAACAGGCCACGCGCCGCAAGGAAGAACTCAGCTTGCGGGCGAGCGCTTTGAGTCTGCTCGACGAAGTGCTTGTCGACGAACGTGATGCGGCGGTGGCGCAACTGCGCGCGCCGTTGACCGAGCGGCTCGGGCACTATCTGAAGCGGATTTTCCCGCAGTCGACGATTGCGCTCGGCGACGATCTGAGCCCGGCGACGCTGGATCGCTATGGTCGCGCGGATACGCTCGATGCGTTGAGCTTCGGTACACGGGAGCAACTCGGTATTCTGACGCGGCTGGCGTATGCGGATCTATTGAAGGCGTCGGGCCGCCCCACCTTGCTCATGCTCGACGACGCAGCCGTGCATACCGATGCGACGCGACGCGATGCGATCAAGCGCGCGCTGATCGACGCGGCGACGCGGCATCAGATTCTGGTGTTCACGTGCCATCCGGAACTCTGGGATGATCTGGGCGTCAGGCAGCGGGCGATTGAGGATTTGAAGGTGGCGGCATAGGGCATCGCGCGGGCGGATGGGGTGCAAATGGAGGCAATGGTGAGGGGGATGGGGCGAAAATAACCCACTGTGCTCACTCATACCACCGCGGCGTGTAAACCCATTCCCCGCCATCGACACCGTTAGCAAACGCGCGTGTCGTCGATGACCCCACGATCACCATCGTGCGCATATCCACATCGGACGAGCGCAGTTCACCGAGCGTGATCGTGCGCAGCGTGCTGCCCGGTCTGCCGATATCGCGGCCGAGCACGACTTTCGTCGCCGCAGCGCGATATTCCCGCACGATGTCCAGCGCTTTATCCAACTGCCACGGCCGTGCGCGAGAGATCGGGTTATAGAACGCCATCACCAGATCCGCTTCGGCCGCATGCCGAAGGCGCTTTTCGATGATGGTCCACGGTTTCAGATTGTCGGATAACGACAGCATGCAGAAGTCATGGCCTAACGGCGCGCCGGCTTGCGCCGCAGTTGCCATGGCAGCGGACACTCCCGGCACGATGGCGAGTTGGACCGAGCGCCAGTCAGCGTTCGTCGAAGCGCCTTCTTCGAGCGCTTCAAGCACCGCTGCCGCCATCGCAAACACGCCGGGATCGCCCGACGACACCATCACCACTGACCGTCCAGTGCTCGCGAGTTCGAACGCATGGCGCGCCCGCTGCATCTCTTCGCGATTGTCCGTGCCGTGTACGCGTTGGTCGGCACGCAAGGGGCCGGCCATTTTCACGTATGTTTCGTAGCCGAGAATATCGGTGGCTTCGTTCAGCGCCGTTCGTGCGGCGGGCACCATCAGATCGGCGCTGCCGGGGCCGAGGCCGATCACGGTCAAGCGGCCGCGCGTACGGCCAATCGTGTCCGGGTCGATTGCCAACGCGGCCAACGCGAGTGCAACCCCTGCGTCCGCGTCGTCATGCAAGGTTTGATAAGGGACGCGCAGCGCGGCATGCAGCAAATTGCTCGGCGGCTCGCCGTCCTCCGGGCCCGCCTGGGCAAAACGCAGCGGCACGTTCAGGCTCGCCGCGGCATCGACCAGCGCCGGGTTTGCCATGTGTTCGGAAGGAACCAGCAATGCCGCGAGCGAGAGTGGTGCAAGACCGTGCGCGCCCAATGCCTCGTGTACTAGCGCGGCGATTCGCGCGCCGGAAGCCGTCTGCGAATCAGCACCGGAATTTGTGCCGAGATCTGTATCCGTATTGGAATGCGCACCAACACCAGCACCAGCACCCGGAACCGTCACTGCCGCCACCACACTCCGCGGATGAATCACCAACTCATCATCCCGCCCATCCCACGCACGTGGCGTCACGCGGATCGCGAGACGTGCGGATTCAGAGCGAGGCAATTGCGCGTCATCGAGCCACGGCGCTTCACCCTCGATGCGCGTGCTTTCACCCGCCAGCAGATCAGACACGAAGCGCTTGCCTTGCGCTATATCGGCAAGCGCATAGCCCTCAGGCGGATTGAGCACACACGTTCCAAAGCGCAGTTCGCCACTCGTTGTAATCGCAGGCGACACGTTCAACGCAGCCGCAATCTCGCGAGCCATCACGTTGACTCCCGCAAGTCCACCGAGCAAGGGCACGACCGCACTCCCATCTTCTGCAACGGCCAGCACCGGCGGCTCGACGCCCTTATTCGACAACAAGGGCGCGACGCAACGAATCACGATCCCGGCGGCGCACAACGCGATGATCGGCGTACCGCGCGCATACAGATCACACAGATGCGTGCGGAGTTCCGTGTATGAGACGTCAGCCTCGACTCGGCCCTGCAAGGCATGCACCTGGCAACCGGCATACAACATCTGGATACGCCGTGCGGTCTCCAGCGCGCCCGCACCGAGAATCACGATCGCGGGCGGCGTCAACCTTGCCATTTTTCCCCCGGCACCACGAGCAGCGAAAAATACGGCGAGGCCATCGGGTCGACTTCGTCAAGCGGCACGATGCGCTGATTGCCCATGGTCGCGCGTTCGACATAAAGCGCACGATGCGCGAGTCCCAGTTCGCCGAGCACGCGCCGCACCTTATCGAAATTGCGGCCGAGTTTCATGATGACGGCAGCGTCGGCATCGGCGAGACGCCGCCGCAGTTCGTCTTCAGGCAACACGCCGGAGAGCACCGACAAACTCTGATTGCGATACACCAGCGGCGAGCCGAGTACCGCTGCACCGCCGAGCATCGAGCACACGCCGGGCACGACTTCGGCTTCGAAACGCGCCGCGAGGCGGTCGTGCAAATACATGTACGAGCCGTAGAAAAACGGATCGCCCTCGCAAATCACCGCTACGTCGCGGCCCGCGTCGAGATGGCCGGCGACGACCTCCGCAGCGGTGTCATAGAAGTCGGCGATGATCACTTCATACGAAAGCGGCGGTTCGAGCGCTTCGGTCGTGACGGGATAAACGAGCGGCAGATGCTGTTGAGCGTCATGCAGATGCGCCTCGATGATGCTGAAGGCGTTGCCCTTCTTACCCTTTGCGACGAAATACGCGACCACGGGCGCCGCTTTCAGCAAGCGCAGCGCTTTCAGTGTGATGAGCTCAGGGTCGCCGGGGCCCACGCCCAGTCCGAATAAACGTCCTTGCACCGTCATTTACTCGACCTCCGTCGCCAGTGCGTTCACGGCAGCGGCGGCCATCGCGCTGCCGCCGCGTCGGCCGTGAACCACGACGTAGGGCACGCCGCGACTGTCTTCGGCAAGCATCGCTTTCGATTCGGCCGCGCCGACAAAACCGACCGGAAAACCTAGGATCAGTGCGGGTTTTGCTGCGCCGGCATCGAGCATATCGAGCAAGTGAAAGAGGGCGGTCGGCGCATTGCCGATCACGACGACGCTGCCGGCCAGCCGCGCCCGCCACAATTCGAGCGCAGCCGCCGAGCGCGTATTGCCGAGTTCGCGTGCGAGTGCGGGCACGTCCTGATGCGTCAGCGTGCAGATCACGTCGTTGTTCGCGGGCAGGCGTGCGCGCGTGATGCCTTGCGCCACCATGCCGGCATCGCACAGAATCGGCGCGCCTTGCGCCAGTGCCGTACGGCCCGCGGTGCCTGCGCCTTCGGAAAACTGAAGATCTTCAACGACGTCGACCATGCCGCAGGCGTGGATCACGCGCACCGCGAGTTTCTCGAGGTCGGCGGGGATGCGCGACAGGTCGGCCTCCGCACGTATCGTCGCGAAGGATTGGCGATAGATCTCCTGACCGTCGCGAATGTAATCAAGCATCTGAGGGGCTCCGGGCCGGGTGTGCCAATGGGTCGAGCATGTCGGCGGCCTGTTCGATCGTGAGTTGGTGCGCGACGCGCGAGCCGAAACCCGGCTGGCCGTCGCGTCGATAAAGGTCGTAGATGCCGGGCTCCGCAGCCAGCAGCGTGTACGGCGCGCAATGTGCGGCAGCGCATGAGCGCGGACAGCCGCTCAGATGGACGTCGATGCCATCGGGTAAGCGATCTGCTAGCCGTAACGCATCGGCTTTGGTGTCGGCGAGGCTTTTTGCACAGCCTGTGGAACCGGCGCAGGCGATCAGACGTGTCATAGGCTGCGCAGGATCGCATGCGAGGCCTAGCGCGTTCATTTCAGCGAGCACGGTGGGTGCGGCATCGGCTGCGATATCGGGTAGTAACACGCTTTGCCAGGGCGTCATGCGCAGCGTGCCGTTGCCTTGCTGTTGCGAGAGCGTGGCGAGGCCGCGCAAGGTCGTGGCGTCGAGGCGTCCGAGCGGCGGTTGGCCGCCTACGTGCAGCATTCCCACGACTCGCTGTGCGTGCGCGCCGAGTCGCAACGTGGCATCGGCGGGCGTGGGGCGTAGCCAGTTTGCAAGCGATGTGTCGCGTGACAGTGGGAAATCGACGTACGTTTGAGCGTGCTGCAATAGCGCGTCGACGGGATGCGTGGCGAGCAGGTGACGCATGCGCGTGGCATCTGGGGCGGCCAGATCGAGGAACGTATGCAGCAGCGCGCGGACGAGGTCTGTGACTTGCGCGGGCAGCACTGCGGCGAGAGCGCCTGCGTAATTCGGATGAGGATGGTCAACGGCGCTATGCGAGCCGGTACGCGCGATATGCGGGAAGGCATTCGCATCCGCGTCCGCCACGGCAGGCGGACAACCCGCCAATCCGAACACAAATCGCACACCGTCTTCGGCCTGCATGGCTGCCAGCCAAACATCATGCGGATGATCCAGCCTGGCAAGGCGCTCACCACCATCGAGCAGTAGCGCGAATTTCGGCGATAGCGCCGCGAAACGCGCTTCGGATTGCAGCAATGTGAGCATTTCGATGCAAAGCGGCCTCGTATCGAACAGCGCAAATGGATCACGCCCCGCAGCCGGGCTCACCATCACGTTACGCACATCGTCCGCCGAGCTCGCGAGCAGCAAGTTGTCAGCATCCACCGCACCGGTCGCCCGAATCGGCCCAAGCCCCGCATCGACCAGCGCCGCGATCAACGCCGCTTCATGCCCGCTTCGCACGCCACGCACCTGCAGATTCGCGCGATTGGTCAGCTCGACCACACCGGCCGCATGCCGCTCGCTGACGTCGGCGATCACCGCGGCCTGCGCCGCGCTCAACTCACCGCCGGGCAATTTGATCCGGCAAATCCCCCCATCGCGCGCCGCGACGATGCGCAGCAGCCCCGGGCACGCCGAGGGCCGCAGCGCGAGGGCCGCATCGGGCAAAGCAGTGGAGGGCGAAGCTTGATTCAAGACGGACACCGGGTTGAGCGTCGCGCGACGGCCCGAGCAAGCCGCAAAGCGGCGATTGCTACGGCATCGGTACACCCCGCCCGATGTAGGCTGGCACGAACAGTCTGGCCGGCAGGTCTCCTGGCTGGCAGGTCATGGTCCGCCGCGGCCTTCCCGGTCGAACCAGTGGCGCGGAGCGCAGGCGGACTCGCTGCATACAGTTGCGGGGGCAGCCACAGCAACACTGTGTTCCCTCTTCGGCCCCGAAGGGCACCGGCGGCTGTATTATGCCTTTTTTCGAACAGCACAACGAGGCTGGACGCTTTGATCGGCGTGGCACAGCGCATTATTTGAAGATACAGAAAGAGGATGGATGCATGCCGGCATGGCTGACCGTGGTGGGCATAGGCGATGACGGCTTCGCCGGCTTGGGGAGGCCCGCGCGGCGTGCTTTGCTGGAAGCGTCGGTGGTTTATGGCGGCGAACGTCATCTGGCGATGCTGCCCGCGCGCCTCGCCGCGCGCCGCGCGGCATGGCCCAGGCCGTTCGATCTCGCGCCTTTGCTGGCCGAGCGCACGGGGTCGGTGTGCGTGCTGGCGAGTGGGGATCCGATGCTGTTCGGCGTCGGCGCGACCCTCGCGCGGCAGTTGCCGGCAGGCGAGTTGCGGGTGCTGCCGGCGCCGTCGTCGTTGTCGCTGGCGGCCGCGCGGCTTGGCTGGCCGTTGCAGGACGTCGCCACGGTTTCGCTGGTGGGAAGGCCATTGCCGGCGCTGAATGCTCATTTGCACGACGGCGCGCGCGTCTTCGTGCTGAGTGCCGACGGGCGCACGCCCGCCGCGCTGGCCGAACTGCTGAATGCGCGTGGGTTCGGCGCGACCCGGATGACCGTGCTGGAACATTTGGGCGGCAATCTGGAGCGGTGTATCGATGGCCGTGCGGACCAGTGGTCTGCGGGCGAAGTGGCAGCGTTGAACCTGATCGCACTCGAATGCCGTGCAACGGAGGGTGCTCCGCGTCTGCCGTTGACCGTCGGCTTGCCCGACGACGCCTTTCGCCACGACGGTCAGTTGACCAAGCGCGACGTCCGCGCGATCACGCTGGCACGCCTCGCGCCGACGCCCGGCGAATTGCTTTGGGACGTGGGCGCGGGCAGCGGCTCGATCGGCATCGAATGGATGCGCGCGCACCCGACCTGCCGCGCGATTGCGATCGAAGGGCACGCGGAGCGGCAGCGGTTCATCGAACACAATCGCGATGCGCTGGGCGTGCCGGGTTTGCAACTGGTGGCCGGCCGCGCGCCTGATGCGTTGGAGGGATTGGCTGTGCCCGATGCCGTGTTCATCGGCGGTGGGGTGACGGTGCCGGGCGTGCTCGACGCGTGCTGGGCGCGTCTGCGCGACGGCGGGCGTCTGGTCGCCAATGCCGTGACCTTGCAAGGCGAGGCCGCGCTGGCAGCGTGGCGTGAGCAACACGGTGGCACGTTGACCCGCATTGCGCTGGCCGACGCACAGCCGCTTGGCGGCTTCGATACGTGGCGCCAGGCGCTGCCGATCACGCTGCTGGAGGTCACGAAGCTGGCTGACGGCGCCGACGGCACGTTCCGTGCGAGCGGCGCGAACAGCACGAGGAATACGAGCAGCACGAACGCCGCTAGTGGCATCAATCCCGCCATTTGCACATCCGGCACCTCAGCCACCCCCGCAGACTCACCACCCCACCCGTAATGCGCGAAGAAACGCCCGAACAACCCGCACCGCTGCGTAGCGGCTACACGACCGGCAGTTGCGCCACCGCGACGTCTCTCGCGGCCGCGCGTCTGCTGCTCGCGGGTATCGTCAGCGAGGTCGCGGAGATCGTGTTGCCAAAGGGCCAGCATGTGCCGATGCCGCTGGTGTTCTGCCGCCTGACCGCCGACGGCGCGGAAGCGGGCACGGTGAAAGACGCTGGCGACGACCCCGACGTGACACACGGCGCGATCGTATTCGCCCGCGTGCGACTGCTTGCCGAACCGGGTGTGATCTTCCGCGCAGGGCCAGGCGTTGGCACCGTGACGCGCGCCGGCCTCACGCTGCCCGTCGGCGAACCAGCGATCAATCCGGTCCCGCGCAAGATGATGACCGAGCATCTGACCGAGCTCGCGGCGGAACATGGGTACGGCGGCGGCTTCGAAGTGACGATCGGCGTCGAAGGCGGCGAAGCACTTGCACTGAAAACGATGAACCCGCGCCTCGGCATTCTCGGCGGCTTGTCGATTCTCGGCACTACCGGCATCGTCCGGCCGTTCTCGTGCTCGGCCTATATCGCATCGATTCATCAGGGCATCGACGTCGCGCGTGCGAACGGTTACATGCATCTCGCGGCCTGCACCGGCAACGCAAGCGAAGACGCGATGCGCGCGCATTACGGTCTGCCGGACATCGCGCTGATCGAAATGGGCGACTTCGTCGGCGCGGTGCTCAAGCATATGAAGCGTGCGCCGGTCGAGCGCTTGAGCGTGTGCGGCGGCTTCGGCAAACTCAGCAAACTGGCGGCCGGGCATCTCGATCTGCATAGCCGCAATTCGAGCATCGATCTGGAACGGCTTGCGACCTGGGCCGCGGAGTATGGCGCCGACGACGCGTTGCAGGCGGCGATCCTCGCCGCCAATACGAGTCAGCAGGCGGTCGCGTTGGCTCACGCGCAAAACGTGCCGCTCGGCGATATCGTCTGCCGTCACGCGCTTGCCATCGCGCGCGCTATCGTGCCGCCGCAGGTTGCGGTCGAAATGTTTGCGATCGATCGCCAGGGCAATCTGATCGGAGCCGCGCAATGATGCGGATCCTGCTGCTCGGTGGCACCGGCGACGCTTTGCGGATCGCCAGGCAGCTCGGTCCTGAGCATGTGTACAGTCTCGCGGGCCTTGGCAAGGTGCCGGACGATCTGTCATGCGAGGTGCGCGTGGGCGGCTTCGGTGGCAGCGAAGGGTTGGCGCGTTATATCGAGGACAGACGCATTAGCCTCGTGATCGACGCGACACATCCGTACGCCGCGCAGATCAGCGCCAATGCCGCGAAAGCGAGCGGCGCCGCGCAGGTACCGTGCTGGGCGCTGCGCCGCGAGGGCTGGCAGCCGCAAGCTGGCGACGACTGGCGCATGGTCGACGATTGGACCGAACTTACGGCCGCGCTTGCTTCATTCAAGCGACCACTGTTCACGCTCGGACGCGAACCGCTCGCGCATCTCGACGAAATCCCGCCGCAGCAATTCTGGACAATACGCTGCCTCGGCGCACACGAAGCCAATCCACGTGCGCGAATTCTGGCGACACGCGGGCCGTTTACGCTCGAAGGGGAGCGAGCGCTGTTCAGCGCGGAAGCATTCGATGTCGTCGTCAGCAAAAACAGCGGCGGCAGCGCCACCGAAGCGAAACTCGAGGTCGCGCGCGAACGCGGCTTGCCGGTGGTCATGCTGCGACGCCCTGAATTGCCCGCAGTCGATCGCGAGTTTGCTAGCGTGGCCGACTTGCTGGAAGCGTTGCAAGTCTCAGGTTAAATGGCGCATGCATGTCATGCCGGCCAAACGAATCATGGAGTAATGAATGACGGTGTTTTTTATCGGCGCGGGTCCCGGCGACCCGGAACTGATCACGGTGAAAGGGCAGCGCCTCGTGCGTGGCTGCCCGGTGATCCTGTACGCCGGCTCGCTGGTGCCGGCCGCTGTGTTAGAGGGGCATAGCGCGGAGCAAGTCGTAAATACCGCCGAACTCGACCTCGATCAGATCGTCGCGTTACTCAAGGCCGCACACGACAAAGGCCAGGACGTGGCACGCGTGCATTCCGGCGACCCGTCCTTGTATGGCGCGATCGGCGAGCAGATCCGCAGACTTCGCGAACTCGACATTCCCTACGAGATCGTACCGGGCGTGACGGCAACCGCGGCATGCGCGGCGACCCTCGGCTGCGAACTCACCTTGCCCAATATTTCGCAGACGCTGATCCTCACGCGCTTTGCAAGCAAAACGACCATGCCGGAAGGCGAGCAACTCGCCGACCTCGCGAGACATCGCGCGACGATGGCGATTCACCTAGGCGTGCGCCATCTTGCACGCATCGTCGATGAACTACGGCCGCATTACGGCGGTGCGTGTCCGATCGCGGTGATCTATCGTGCGAGCTGGCCGGATGAAGAAAAAATCACCGGCACGCTCGACGATATCGTCGGCAAAGTGCAGTCCACCAATATTGAGCGGACTGCGCTGATCCTGGTGGGACAAGTGCTGGCGGCTGAAGGATTCGCGGAGTCGACGTTGTACGCGAAAGGCGGCTGATCCGTACACCGCCGATTCGTTATCCCCCTGTTTTCAACTGCGCCCACAACCTGCCCTCCAGACGTTTGATCTGAGCGGGCAAGGGCTTGAGCAGAAACAGCGTTTTCAACACGGACTCAGGCGGGTACACGGTCGGATCGTTGAGAATTTCCGGCCGCACGAATTTGCGCGCGGCGGCGTCCGCATTCGGATAGAACACCTCATTGGTGATCCCGGCATGAACCTCGGGGCGCTCGATGTAGTTGATCCAGTCGAGCGCCGCCTCCGGATGCGGCGCATCCTTCGGGATCGCCATCATGTCGAACCAGACCGGCGCGCCGCCTTGAGGGATGAAGTATTTGACCTCGTAACTCTTGTTGGCATCGCGCGCGCGATGGCTCGCCATCGACACGTCACCCGACCAGCTCAACGCGAAACAGATGTCATCGCCCGCAAGATCGTTGATATAACTCGTCGCGTTGAACTGCGTGATGTACGGGCGGATCTTCTTTAGCGCGTCGTACGCGGCCTGGTAGTCGGCCGGATTTACGCTGTTCGGATCACGCCCAAGATAGTGCAGTGTGACCGCGAATACATCGGTCGGTGCATCGAGTATGGACACGCCGCAACTCTTCAGCTTGCTCAGATACTCGGGCTTGAAGAGAATGTCCCAGTTATCGAGCGGCGCATCGTTGCCGAGAATCTTCTTTACCCGCGTGACGTTGTAGCCGAGGCCCGTGGTGCCCCACGCCCACGGCACCGCGTACTGGTTGCCGGGGTCCGCATCGGCGACCAGCTTGAGCAGACTGTGGTCGAGGTTCACCAGGTTCGGCAGTTTCGATTTGTCGAGCTTCTGGTAGATGCCGGCAGCGATCTGCTGGGCGAGAAAGTTCGAGGTCGGCACCACGACGTCGTAGCCGGTCGAACCCGTCAGCAGTTTCGCCTGCAAGGTTTCGTCGCCGTCGTAGACGTCGTATTGCACGTGAATGCCAGACTCTTTCTCGAAGTTCGGCACGGTGTCTTTCGCGATGTAGTCGGCCCAGTTGTACAGATTGAGCTGCTTTTCGTCGGCGTGTGAGGCGGTGCCGAACGCGCAGAACAACAGCGCTGCCAGCAGCGGCGCGGTCGGCCTCGGCTTCATGAAGGTGTGGGGCATGATGGTCGTCCAGAGAGGATTCAACAGAGCGGTCGCGGCCTTACATACGCTGATGGCGTTGCAGCTTCTGATTGCGCATCAGGCACAACATATCGGCGGCAAGGTGGGCCGCGGCGAGCGCGGTGACGTCGCTGTGGTCGTAGGGTGGCGACACCTCCACCACGTCCGCGCCGACCAGATTCACGGCGCCCAGCGCGCGAACGATTTCCAGCGCCTGTGCCGAGCTCAGGCCGCCCGCCACCGGCGTGCCCGTGCCGGGCGCGAAGGCCGGATCGAGGCAGTCGATGTCGAAGGTGAGGTAGGTGGGCGCATCGCCGACAATCGACAACACTTCGTCGATGGTCGCCTGTGTGCCATTGCGATGGACCCAGGGCGCGTCGAGAATGCGCACGCCCATGAAGTCGTCGTTCCAGGTGCGAATGCCGATCTGCACCGAGCGCGCGGGATCGATCAGCCCTTCACGGATCGCCCTGTAGAACATCGTGCCGTGATTCAGCGAATCGGGGTTGTCGTCCGGCCACGTGTCGCAATGCGCGTCGAAGTGGATCAGGCTCAACGGCTTGCCGTATTTTTCAGCGTGCGCGACCAGCAGCGGGTAGGTGATGTAGTGGTCGCCGCCGAGCGTCAGCATGCGGGTGCCCGTGGCGAGAATCTCGCGGGCATGGGCGATGATCGCGTCGCGAATGCCGAGCGGGTTGTGGGCGTCGAACCAGCAGTCGCCGTAGTCGACCACGTTCAGATGATCGAACGGGTCGACGCCCCACGGAAACGCGCCCAGTTCGGCCAGTTGCACCGAGGCGGCACGCATGCCCGCCGGGCCGAAACGCGTGCCGGGGCGGAAGGTGGTCGCGAGGTCGAGCGGAATGCCCGATACGGCGACGTCGACGCCGATGAGATCGCGCGTATAGGGCCGGCGCATGAAGGACAGCACGCCGGCGTAGGTGGGCGCATGGGGTTGGCCGGCCGCGTCAGTGCCCGCGGCAGGGGCGGTCGAGGCGGGGTGCAAAGCGTTCAGGTTCAGGGTCATACACGTCGATCCGGTCAGTTTCAGTGAGCGCCGTCACACAAATATTTCTCATGTCTGACGAAACAGCATGCGGCGTGTGAAGGGCAACTGGCGCTATGATTGCGAGGCAATATTCCGGCGAAAAGCGAAGAATCTTGCTGGAAGTATCGATATTTCTAATATCTCCCCTGACCGTGGCGACCCGATGCGAAGACTTCCCCCTCTGCAGGCCTTGCTCGCTTTCGACGCCGCCGCGCGCCTCGGCAGCTTCACGCGCGCGGCGCAAGAACTCGCGCTGACCCAATCGGCGATCAGTCATCAGATCCAGCAACTCGAGGAATGGGCCGGGGTGCCGCTGTTCCGGCGGATTGGACGCGGCGTTGCGCTGACGGCCGCCGGCGTGCTGTTTGCGCAGACCGTGACGTCGGCGATGACGACCCTCGCGGATGGGCGCGATCGCATCGAACCCTATGGCAATCCCGACTCCGTGATCATCTATTGCGCGCCGCAGTTCGCGACGGGCTGGATCATGCCGCGCATGCCGGCGTTTTCGGAGGCCATGCCGAACATCGAGATCTGGCTCGTTACCGGGGACGAGGTCAACGAGATCGATCGTGTCGATGTCGACCTGATCGTTTCCACGAAGGAGATCCGCACGCCCGAAGTGATCTGCGAGCCGTTGCTCGACGAGGAGGCGGTCGCTATCTGCGGACCCGTGACCGCGCGCCGTCTGCGTTCGGCGCCCTTTCCCGAGGTGTTGACGCAGGCGCCGTTGCTGGTGCTCGAGCAGCGTCCGGAGTGGGCGCCGTGGTTGCCTGAGTTAAGGCGCGGCGGTTTGCGCACGCGGCGCGCGATGACGGTCGACGACCCCCGCATCCTTGTGGCGGCCGCCGAGCAGGAAGCGGGCATCGCGATGGTGTCCCGGCTCACCGCCGGCGACGCGTTGACGAGCGGGCGCGTCGAGGTCCTGCCGCAGGTCGCGGGGTTCGCACTCGCGCCGCTCTGGCTGATGCGCTCCGCCCAACCGGCGCGCTCCGCGGCGGTGGATGCGGTTTATGCGTGGATGGTGAGGCTCTGCCGGGACGGTGGTTGACGCGCAGCAGTTTCATGACGAAGGCAAACGTCACAATGGTGCCAGGCGCATAGCGAAGCTCAGTCCTCAAGCGGCGATAACGCTTCAAGTGGCACCTGCTTCGCCGGCCCGATGTTGATCGCCGGCACGAATCCCAGCAGCACGACCACAAAAATCGCAATCGCGAAGATCGAGATAAAGGTCAGGTGCAGCGACTGATGCAGCACCATGCGGATCATGTCGCTATCGGCAAGACTCGCCACCTGATTCTGCAACAGCGCCTTCAACTGATCCGACGTGACCACGGCGACGTCCTTCGAGTGACTGAGCCCGAAGTTGAGCACCGCGCCGAACAGCGTCGCGCCCAGCGTGCTGCCGAGATTGCGCGAAAAGAGATTCGATGCGGTGGCGCTGCCGCGCTCATCCATCTTGACGATCTCCTGGATCAGCACCAGCGAACTGACGCTCGACGTGCCCATGCCGAAACCCATGATGAGCGAGCCGAACGCCGCGATGAGCGGCGAGCCGCCAGGCTGCAGAAACAACAGCAGCACCGCGCCAATCGGGATGAACGCGCTGCCGCCGATCAGAATGCGCCGCAAGCCGATACGGTGAAATGATTTCGCCGCGAGCGTCGCACCCGCGGGCCAGCCCACCATCATCATCGTGAGCGCAAGACCGGCGACCACCGGAGAGCGGTGCAGCACGCCCTGAACATACATCGGCAGGAAGGTGGTGGAGCCCATCAGGATCATGCCGGACAGCACGGTTGCTGCATTGCACGCGGCAATCGGCCGGCGGCTCCAGAGCGCGAACGAGATCATCGGCTCAGTAGCGCGGCGTTCCTGGAACACGAACAACAGCAGGCACAGCATGAACGCGCCGCCCGCGAGCGATGCTTTGGCGATGTCGTCGTCGCCGGCGTAAGTCAGCGCCATCATCAGCGCGGCGATCGCCGCCATGAACAGCGCCGCGCCCGCGAAGTCGATCGACGGACGCGCATGCCGTTCCGATTCGCGCAGGAACGCGATGAAGCCGGCTGCCGAGGCAAGGCCGATCGGCACGTTCATCCAGAAGATCCACGCCCACGACAGGTTGTGAATGATGAAGCCGCCCACCATCGGCCCGACCACCGCTGAAATGGCCCACACGCTGGCGAGATAACCTTGCACCTTGCCGCGTTCGCGCGCCGGATAGAGGTCGGCGACGATGGTCAGCGTGACCGGCTGGATCGCGCCCGCGCCGACGCCTTGAATCAGGCGGAATACGATCATGGCGGGCATCGACCAGGCGAAGCCGGCCAGCACCGAGCCGAGCAGAAAGATGGCGATGCCGGCAAGCATGACCGGCTTGCGTCCATAGAGATCGGCGAGCTTGCCGAATACCACGGTCATCGCGGTTTGCGTCAGCAGGAACGATGAAAAAACCCAGCTATACAGATGCAGATCGCCGAGTTGCGCGACGATCTGCGGCATGGCGGTGGAAACGATGGTGGCTTCGATGGCGACCATCGCCATTGATGCCATGACTGCGGCAATGACTAAAGGACGCGACGATTGCGGGCTGCGGGACATGGGGCGGGTAGTATTAGGATGTTGGAAGCGTCTGACGGCGTGAAAGGTGGCATGCACGCCGCGACGCAAAAGCGCGGCCGCACAAAAGCGGCCGATGTCGAGTATGCACCTTGCGGAGAATGTGCGCTCTGAACGCGCGCAGCGATGGCCAGGCTCAAGCCGCTTTGATTCGGCTTTAAAGCGGCAGCCTGGTACAGCCTTTGCGCGTTCACCGCTACTTTCGCCAAATGGAGGGTCATTATGAGGATCGAATTCACCGGACGCCGTGAAGTGGTGGCAGCGGCGCGCGTCGCCTTCGAAGCCAATGTCGATGGGGCTGACGTCTGGTGCAGCGTGTCGCTGGACGCGCTGAACGACCATTTCGGCAACGCGGGACCATCGGCCCACGATCTGGTCGGTACCTTCGAGGCCAATCGCGCGCGGATTGAAAACGCTACGCGGCGGGTCCTCGAAAAAAACGGGGGACGATCCGTGGAGCTCGAAACCGCGGATTTCAACTGAGGGCTGAGCGGCCCAATTCTTGACTTAGGGGGGGCGGTCCGGCATCTGCGCGCCGGGCCTGCTCCAATAGCTTTTCATTCGCAAACCACCTAGGCTTCAAAGCACCCGAACCCAATCCGCAGCACCAGCGGAGCGCGATGGATTCGTCTGACCTCATGTCCTCGCACGCGTGGAGAGCGTCATGAAACCAACTTACCGAGTCTTCGCCGTCATCGTGATCGCGCTCGCAGCATGGTGCGCGCCAGTGCGAAACGCTTTTGCTCAAGCAGCGGACAGCCTCGTGGGGTCGTGGTCGCTTGTCTCGTTGACGGTGGCGAGGAGCGGCAACGAAGTGGAATTGCTCGGTCCGCATCCGCAAGGGCAACTCGTCTTCGGCAGTGATGGGCGCTACGTGCTGCTCGTGCTGAACTCCGACCTGCCGAAGTTCGCTTCAGGGGAGAGGCAGCAAGGCACGGCGGAAGAAAACGCAAAGATCGCTCGCGGCAGCGTCGCGCATTTCGGCACGTATACCGTGGACCCGGCGGCGCGGATTATCGTCTTTCACATTCAAAAGAGTACGTTTCCGAACTGGGACGCGGATGTCCAGCGCCGCCCATTTACGCTCGACGGTGACCGGCTGACATACATCACGCCTGGCGCCTTCGGCTATGGATCGTCGAAAGTCGTGTGGCAACGAATCAAATAGCGCGCCTCACTGCGGGCATACGATTCGCGCTGCGGTATAGTCGCGGCAACCGAACTCAGACACACCTTGGACCTTTGCCGCGGACTCGGCAGGCTGAGGCTTTGACTATCCGGAGAATGTCGTGCAGGAAATCATAGAAGGATTCATCCGCTTTCAACGCGAAGTCTTTCCGCAGCAAAGCGCATTGTTCAAACGTTTGTCGATTGCGCAAAGTCCGCGCACGCTGTTCGTGACCTGCTCGGACAGCCGTGTCGTCCCCGAGTTATTGACCCAGGTGGAGCCCGGCGCGTTGTTCGTGATCCGCAACGCGGGCAACATCGTGCCGTCTTACGGCCCGGAGCCAGGCGGCGTGTCGGCCACCGTCGAATACGCGGTGGCGGTACTGGGTGTGCGGGATATCGTGATCTGCGGGCACTCCAATTGCGGGGCGATGACGGCGATCTGCACGTGCAAGAACCTCGACCATCTGCCGGCCGTGGCGGGTTGGCTCCGTCACGCCGACGCGGCGAAAGCGATCAACGCATCGCGAACTTATGCGTCAGATGCCGAGCGTCTCGACGCCCTGGTCAAAGACAACGTGATGGCTCAACTCGCGAATATTCGCACGCATCCGTCGGTGGCCGTGGGCCTCGCGAACAAAACGCTGCGACTGCATGGCTGGATTTTCAATATCGAAAGCGGCGCGATGCTCGCACTCGATGGGCGCACAGGAGAGTTTCTGCCGTTGGTGGACAACCCTGAAATTTATGTTGTCTAGCCGTGCATGGCGGCCCGCGAAAAGCGGGCGCGGTAATGCCGGAAAACCTCTTCGGCGTTCCAGATAGCCGCCTATACTGCCAGAGCGCCTGGAGCCGACGATACCGCTCCGCCGTGTGTTGCAACGCGCGCCGCCGACGCCGCTCGATGAAGCACTACGAGCCAGGCAGCTAGCCGCCTTTCGATGCATTGGATCTTTTTCAAGGAACCACTATGTCTACCGAATCCGCGCATATCGATAGTTACCTGTTCGAGCCGGTCGCGCTCGGGCCGCTGCGGTTGCCCAATCGCATCGTGATGGCGCCGCTGACGCGCAGTCGCGCGAAGGAGGCCGATGTGCCGAGCGAACTGGCCATCGAGTATTATGCGCAACGTGCAACGGCCGGTCTCATCATCGCCGAGGCGACGCAGATTTCACCGCAAGGCAAGGGCTATGTGTTCACGCCTGGCATTTATGACGTTGCCCAGGTGCAGGCGTGGAAACATATTACCGATGCCGTGCATGCGAAGGGCGGCCATATGTACCTGCAGTTGTGGCACGTGGGCCGTATTTCTCATCCGTCGCTGCAGCCGGGTAATGCGTTGCCCGTAGCGCCGTCGGCGATCAAACCCGAAGGCCAGGCCTATACCGACGACGGCTTTGTGCCGCTCGTCACGCCGCGCGCACTTGAAACCTCGGAGATGGCGGGCATCGTCGAGCAATATCGATTGGCCGCGCACAACGCGAAGGCCGCCGGTTTCGATGGCGTGGAAATCCACGCGGCAAACGGCTACCTGCTCGACCAGTTTCTGCGCGACAGGACCAATCAACGAACCGATCAATATGGTGGCTCGATTGAAAATCGCGCGCGCCTGTTGCTGGAAGTGGCCGATGCCGTGACGGACGTCTGGGGTGGTGAGCACGTCGGCGTGCGCATTTCTCCGCTCAGCAGCTTCGGCGATATCGCCGACAGCGATCCCGAACCCCTTTTCACCTATGTGGTGAAGCAACTCAATGCCCGCAAGCTCGTCTACCTGCATGTCATCGAAGGCGACACGGGGGGCACGCGTGACGTCGAGGGCGGCTTCGATCTGCAGGTGTTGCGCCAGGCATTCGACGGATTGTTCATGGCAAACAATGGCTATGACAGGGAGCTCGCGCAGAAGACGCTCAAGGCAAAACGGGCAGATCTGATCGCGTTCGGCCGACCTTTTATTTCGAATCCGGATCTGGTCGAGCGGCTCCGGGTCGGCGCACCGCTGAACGAGCCGGATAAGAACACGATG
The DNA here is from genome assembly GCF_030464835.1 of Paraburkholderia sp. WS6. Taxonomy (NCBI): domain Bacteria; kingdom Pseudomonadati; phylum Pseudomonadota; class Betaproteobacteria; order Burkholderiales; family Burkholderiaceae; genus Paraburkholderia; species Paraburkholderia sp. WS6. Next base: position 76,301 of record NZ_JALQCK010000012.1, on the reverse strand, counting down.
TATGGCGGCGGCGCGGAAGGCTACATCGATTACCCGACGATGGACGAAGACGCGAAGCGCTGAGTGGGCCCGGGCTTCGTCACGCAGCGAACCGCAAGGCCGATTTCGTGATCGGTGCTTCCGCGCACACGCCGCTACTGGCGACGTGTGCGCCTCCTTGCATGGCTTCACCGTGCAGATCAGTCACCCGGGCTATACAGATCGAGCAGCTTGAGCGTCACCCCGTTGGTCCATCCAAAGCCGTCCTGCAGCGGATATTCGCCACCGCCGCCCCCTCCGGTGCCCGCACCTTCCACCACGTACTTTTCGACCAGCTTGTTCTCCGACGCGTAAACGCCTTTCACGTCAGCCAGAAAGCGCGTGCCGATCTGCTGCGCAAGCGCATCCTGGCCATAGCGCTTCAGGCCTTCGATCGCGACCCAGTGCAATGGCGCCCAGCCATTCGGTGCATCCCATTGCTGCGTGGTGTTGTAGGTGGTCGTCGCAAGGCCGCCCGGTTGCAGCAGGACGGACTGCACCTGCTGAGCCGTCTTTTGCGCGCGGTCCGGCCACGCCGCACCGACCCATAACGGAAACACCATCGCCGCAGTCTTGTTGTCGCGCGGCTTCGCAAGCGTCCAGTCGTAATCGCCGTAGTAGCCCTTGGCGTTCCACAAGTACCTGTTGATGCCGAGCGCCCGTTTGGCGGCGCGCTCGGCGAACTCGCCGACGCAACGGAAATCGCGCGTCTCGCCGCAGCCTTTCGCGATGGTGATTTCAAGGTGGAACATGAGGCTGTTCAGATCGACCGGGATGATCGACGTGGTGCGCACCGTCGCGAGAGTCATGTTGTCGCCGAACCAGCGGGAGCTGAAATCCCAGCCGCTCTCGGCGGTCGCCCGCAACTCGCGGTAGACCTCGTTCGGATTGCGGCCCGTTGCCTGCTGAGCGGTCTGAATGTCCTCCAGATAGGACTCGTCACGCGGCGTATCGAGTTCATCCCAGTAGCGGTTGAGCACCGTGCGATCCGGCATCACGACGACGTTGCGGGTTGCCTGACCCGGTTGCGTCGAGGTTTCTCCCTGCATCCAGTACGCATACTCCTTGCGCAGGGCCGGCAAATACTTCTGATAGACGCTGCGGCCTTCGACTTTCGCTGCCAGCGCCACCATGTACGAGAAGAACGGCGGCTGGGAACGGTCGAGGTAGTAGGTGCGGTTGCCGTTCGGGATGTGGCCGAACGTATCGATCTCATAGGCGAAGTTGTCGAGCATGTTGTCGACGAGATCTTCATGCCCCGACTCCTGCAAACCTAGCATCGTGAAGTACGTGTCCCAGTAGTAGCCCTCGCGGAAGCGGCCCCCCGGCACCACGTACGGCTTCGGCAACGGGATCAGCGAACTGTTCGCCGGCGCACTCGTCGTGGTGCGGGTGAGGGCAGGCCATAGCCAGTTGATGTGCTCGCGCAGCGTCTGATTCGCCGGGGGTGTGATGACAGGTTCGCTCGGTGGGGTGAAGTACTGGTTGACGAAGTTCGCCAGCGAAAAGCCGGGATTGTTCTTCTGCTGTTCGTACAGTTGCACGATCGCGGCAGGATCGGCGTTCGGCGTTGCGTCGACGAAAGTCTTCTGGTCCGGATAAATCTGCGCGGTTTGCACGGCTATGAAAAGATCGCCGTATAGCTTGTCGGGAGCGGGAGGAAGCGTGCCGCCGACCTGGGTGTCGGCATGACAGACGCCGATGAGACTGGTGAGGAAAACGAAGCTGGAAACGGCGGTTGCTTTTCTTAAACTGGCAACGCCCACCGGAGGGGCGAATGTCAGACGACGGGTGAGGTCGATGCGGCGCAATTGCGATGACACAATCATGTCTCCTCCTGAGGAATGGACAACAGGATTGGTCTGCCTCACGCCCGTGTTTTTCTCGTGATTGCTGGGGCGCGGCTAGCATCGCACAAAACGGAGGGCGGTTCAAACTATGCGGGAGGAATGCGCCGAGGTGCGCTGCGCAAGCCGATGGCATTCGACTGCCACCAGCCGCCCGGCAGCTTGCGCGCTGCCGAGCGGCTAATTAAGCCTTCTTAAGCCTCCTTCAGTTCGACGTCACGAGCGAATCCGACGGCACGATTTTGAGTGCCCCGGGGCCCAGCGCCGCCGGGCTCGACCATGACAGATGCATGCTGGCCGGACCCGTATCGTGCTTATACCGATCGAGCGGGGCGCAGCAGGCATAATCCGTTTTCCGATTACGCCTCCCTTTCACCGGAGGCGAAACCTAAGCGACGCGCTGCTTCGCGCGTTCCCAGGAAAACCCATGCCGCCCATCACCGCCGTCCGGAATAGAGCCGTACCGTTGCGTAGCGTCGCGCTGATTCTGGTTTCGATGTTCTGCTTTGCCCTCGTCGACGCTCTGGCGAAATCCGTGGCGCTCGCCTATCCGGCCAATGAAGTGACGTTCTTCCGGATGCTGTTCGGCTTGATGCCTGCGGTGGCGGTTTGCCTGCGCGGCAAGCCGCTCATCGAGCGTTTCAGGCGGATGGATGTGCGTGGACAGACCTTGCGCGCGCTGACGTTGCTCGGCGCGTCGGGGCTGTTCTTTGCCGGGCTGCCCTATGTGCCGCTCAGCGAAGCGGTGGCGATCGTTTACTCGGAGACCTTGCTGGTGATTGTGCTTGCACCGCTGCTTTTAAAGGAAACGCTCAAGCCGCGCGATGCGCTTGCCGCCGCGGTCGGTTTTGTCGGCGTGCTGTTCGTGGTGCGCCCGGAAGGTTCGCATTCGAATTGGCTTGGTCCGGTCCTGCTGATTTCGAGCGCGTTTTTCGGTGCTTTGTCGATCATTCAGATCAAGCGGATTCGTGCCACCGACGATTCGGGCACCACAGTGCTGTACTTCACGGTGATCGGCACGATCGTCACCGGGGCATCGCTATATTTCGCGTGGCGCACGCCTTCGATCGAAGCACTCGCAGTGATGGCCTTGCTCGGTGGGTTCGCCACGGCAGGGCAGTTGCTGATGACGATGGCATTTCGACAGGCCGACGCCGGTGCGCTCGCGCCGTATAACTACACGAGCATCGTGTGGGCTGCACTGTTCGGTTACATCGTGTGGGGCGAGACGATCGGCAGCATGTCGTTGTTCGGCATTGCGTTGATTGTCGGCAGCTCGATTGCGGTCGCCGTGCGAGGCAAGCAGACTGAAGGTCCGCTTGTGTAGCTCCGCGCTGCATTCGCCGAATTCAAACGCCGGATTCAAACTCGCATTTATTGCTTCGCAGTTCAAACAATCGTCCTAGGAAAGCCTGGTCAGTAAGCTGGCTTTTTCGGACAACACGCCCTACGCAAGCGGACGAATCGACGTTTGGCGACTATAAATAGTAGATAGCACGCATCCAGCTTGCACTCTTATTCGTGCGTGACTGCGCCGGCCCGAACTCGCGGCCGTTGCGGCGGCGTCGATTGATTCGCTGCGAACCCTCTGATGAATTCGGGCCCGTTTGCGATACGGCAAACGCGCATGTCCACGATTCGAGAGGGAGACGTCATGGTTAGCGAACCCAGGAAGATCGTTCTCACGGGCCTGTTTGTCGGCGCGGTTGCGATCGCGGCTTATATTTCGCAGGCGGACAAAAGCTGGCTGTCAACGGACGAACTCGGCCTGGAGCGTGACAATGCATCTCGCACCACACGTGGCGACACGATAACTGGTTCAGTGAGTTCCGGGCCGGTCGCTGCACACAGCGATTCAGCGGCGGCCATTGCCGGGGACCTCCAGGCGGCGCGCAATAGTCTGCAGCGCAACGATCTTGTTTCCGCGCAGGCGCAACTGGACGCGGTGCGTTCAGCACATCGGGACGACGATCAGGTTCTTGCGCTGCAAAGAGAAGTCGAGGCGCGCGCGAAGCAGACGCAGCAGGCGCTGGCCGTTGTGCATGGGAAGAAGCCGACGCAACACGGGGCGAAATTGGCGCGATCTTCGGCGCCGTCTTCCGGGAAAACAGGCCGCTCGCACGGAAGCTACGTAGCGACGCGCGAACACTCGAACCGTGCGTCCTCCAGTGACTCGAAGACCCGGCATGCTCCCGAAACCGCAGTAGCCGCGGTTGGCGCGGGTAGCCTGTCGAGCGGGAGAACGAGTGGCGTTGGCGCACCTGCTGCTGCGAGCTCGTCATCCTCTGTTCCGGCCGAGGCGAAGGTACTCTCCAACGTAATCGACGCGCCTGCCGTGTCAGCGCCGATACGGCTGATACAGCCAACAGAGCCAACAGAGCCGACATCAGCGCCGCCAGGCCCACTAACCCCACAAGCCCCACAAGCCCAGCTAACCCCGCAAGCGATACCGGCGCCATCGCCACCTCAGATCGCGCCCGCCGCCAGCACGCTGTTGAAATCCGGGAGCGGGCCAAAAACCCGCGCGCAGGTACGCGCGGAGATCGCCCGCGCCCGCGCCGACGGCAGCCTGCCCACGTTCGGCAATCCGGACCCGGCGGGCCCCGGCGGCGCACCGAGCATGACTGGCGCGCCGCGTCCGTGACGCTGCTCAGCGCGCTGGTTAACGCAGCGATGCAGCGAGCCGGGCAGAACTGGATTTGTCCGTGCAATGCGATTTTTCGGCGGCTTTTAAAACTAACAATGACTATTTTCAATTTCCGAAATAATCGCCTGAATGAGTTTGTTTATCTGGCAAGATATTCCAATTTATTTCAATTGAAATTAATTGGAATATAAATCGCCCGGGATGCGTTGTTGGAAGAGATTCTCCATGCTATTTTGCGCCGGCTTGATTCTCCGGGAGAGGCATTAAATCAGGCACTTGGGGCATGCTCGCGAGAGGAGCGTGACCCATTTAATTTCTGGCTGCAGACCGGCCGTTACGTGAAATGATCGGCAATCTGAAAAATCAGTGACGTCGCATAAACACAACGCTGTAATTAACTGAAAAACAGTCTTGCGATTAGTGAGATATTCTCGGCCGCTCGATAGCATCCGCTATTCGAATCAGGAGAGAAATCCATGAATAAATTCGTATTGTCGGGCCTCTCGCTCGCACTCATCGGCGCCGCGGGTGCCGCCCACGCACAAAGCTCGGTCACGCTGTACGGCCTGATCGATACGGGTCTGACCTACACCAGCAATTCGGGCGGCAGCAGCAATTTTCAGCAAGCCAGCGGCATCCTGAACGGCGACCGTTGGGGCTTGCGCGGTTCGGAAGATCTGGGCAACGGCCTGAAGGCGATCTTCGTGCTGGAAAACGGCTTCAATCTGTCGACCGGCAAGCTGGGGCAGAACAGCCGTGAGTTCGGCCGTCAGGCCTTCGTCGGTCTGTCGAGCGACCAGTTCGGCTCGGTCACGCTGGGTCGCCAGTACGACAGCGTGGTCGACTATCTCGCCCCACTCGCGCTGAATGGCACGCAATACGGCGGCACGCTCGCATCGCACCCGTACGACAACGACAACCTGAACAACTCTGTGCGTATCAACAACTCGGTCAAGTTCCAGAGTGTCAACTACGGCGGCTTAAAGTTCGGTGCGTTGTACGGCTTCTCGAATGCAGCGGGCAGCTTCGCGGACAGCCGCGCCTACAGCGTCGGCGCATCGTACGCATTCGGCGGCCTAAAGTTCGCTGCGGGCTACCTGCAACTCAACGGCGGCGGCTCGACGACCAACACGAGCGGTGCCGTGGCAAGCGGCGACTCCACGTTCAACGCGGGCCTTCAGCGCACCTATGGCGCGGGCGTGAACTATGCGTTCGGCGCGGCCAACGTCGGGCTCGTGTTCACGCAGACGCAACTGAGCAACGCAACGTCGATCGGATCGTCGGCCTCGGGCACGACGAGCGGCTTCGCGCTGACCAGCGGCAGCGCGCGCTTCACGAACTATGAAGTGAACGCACGTTACGCATTCACGCCGGCATGGACGGTGTCGGGCGCATACACGTACACCGATGCACGTCTGAACGGCGCGAGTCCGAAGTACCAGCAGATCACGTTGCAGACCGGCTATGCCTTGTCCAAGCGTACCGATGTGTATGTTGAAGCGGCATACCAGCACGTCGGCAGCGTGGGGGACTCGGGCATCACGGCGGATATCGTCGGCGTGAGCCGCTCGGCGACCGATTCGCAGGTGGTCGGCACGGTGGGTATCCGTCACCGCTTCTGAGCGGCTGGTGTAGGCAGTAAGCTGTAAGGAAAGCCCGCATTTCGCGGGCTTTCCTGTTTGCCGTAGAGCAGTGAGCGCTGCAACCATGAAGGTCTCCGGCGCGCTAAACGAGAATCGCGCTCATTGTGTACCATGCAGATTGCTTCGTGCGCGCCGTGCGCTTCATGCTCGCTTCGTGCCTTGGCCCTTGCTGGTTTGCCGTGAACAGCGCTATCGAATCCGAAGCGCCTGTTATCCCCACCCCCTGTGCCGGATGAACTGACATGCAGATAGAGCCGTTTCAGATTGCCGTGCCTGACGCTGACATAGACGATCTGCGCCGGCGGATTCACGCGACACGTTGGGCACCGGCGACGCCGTCCCCTGCCTGGCAGCAGGGCGCCGATTCTGCCTGGCTGCGCGAACTCGCGCAGTACTGGGTCGAGCGTTTCGATTGGCGCGAGGCGGAGCGCAGATTGAATCTGCAACCGCAATTTCTCGCCGAGGTCGACGGTCAGCGCGTGCACTTCGTGCATCGGCGCGGGGTCGGCCCGGCGTCTTATCCGCTCGTGATTACGCATGGCTGGCCGGGATCGTTTTTCGAGTTCCACGCACTGCTCGACCGGTTATGCGATCCGGGCGCATTCGGCTGTGATCCCGCCGATGCATTCGACGTCGTCGTTCCATCGCTGCCCGGTTTTGCGTTCTCGCAGGCTCCCGTAGAGCCCGGTACTTCCGCGTTTCAGGTGGCGGATTTGTGGGCTTCACTGATGCGTGGCCTCGGTTACGAGCGCTTTGGCGCCCAAGGCGGCGATCTGGGCGCCGGCGTCTCGATCGCACTCGCGGCGCGGCATCATGAGCATGTCGACGGCGTTCATCTCAACTTCCTGCAGAGCTCATACGAGCCCGCGAGCGGTGCCGCGCAGACACCGCTTACGCCCGCGGAGGAAGCCTATCTGCGGGAGAAGACTGAATGGGCCGCATTGGAAGGCGGCTACGCCCATATGCACACCACGAAACCGCAAACCGTGGCGGCGTCGCTGAACGATTCACCGGTGGGGCTCGCTGCATGGATCGGTGAGAAGTTTCGCGCGTGGAGCGATTGCGACGGCGACATCGAGCGGGTGTTTTCGAAAGACGAGTTGCTCACCAACATTTCGCTCTACTGGTACACGCAGAGTATTGGAACGGCGATGCAGATGTATTGGGAAAACCGTCTGCAGCCGATGCGCTTCGCCGAGGGGCAACGCGTCGTGCCGCCGGTCGGATTCGCCCAATTCCCAAAGGAGATCAATCACCCACCGCGCACGTGGCTCGAGCGAACCTTCAACGTCGTGCAATGGACCGACATGCCGAGCGGCGGGCATTTCGCTGCAATGGAAAAACCTGATTTGCTCGCTGCCGAGATTCGCAAGTTTTTCAGGAAGTTGCGGCGCGAGGTGCGTTGACGCCACTGTGGCGGCGCACAAGACGCCAGTTCGATAGCGACTCCGATGCGCCGCGCGGTGCGCTTGCCGATTCAATCATCAAATAAGGTCAGGACGCACCACGGCGACCATGCAGCCGCGTATGATCGACCGTCGTTGTCGCATCCGGTTTTTCGTCAGCCGACGTCTGGAACACCGCCGACTCGCCAAAACCCGATGCATCATGAAATGGCAGCTCCCGGTACGCGCCTGATTCGCGAGGACAGGCATCCGCGGCCATGGAGCAACAAGAACAATGCCGCGACGATGGGCCTGACCGCAACAGGTTTCAGAGCAGGCTCGGCGGGAAAACAAAAAAACAATGCAGAAAATGAAGGCCATCAAGCGGCGTGTCATCTACTTCACGCGCGATCCTTCGCCGGATCTATTGGCGAGTTTCGAGGAGCGCGATTGGGAGATCGAAGTCATCGGCTCGGTTCGTGACGTACGCCAGGCCGTGGATGATGGCTCGCTGGCGGCCGGGCTGGCCGATCTGTCGAGCGTGTTCGATCCCCGTGACATTGCCGCGCTGGAAGCTTGCCTCGCGATGCCAAACATCGGCTGGGTCGCGATGACCGCCGCGCCGGAACTCGATGACGCCGCCATACGCAGGCTGGTGCGCGACTACTGCTTCGATTACGTGACACTCCCCGCTGCGAACGCCAGGATTGTCGATACGGTAGGCCATGCCTGCGGCATGATCTCGCTCGGCGAGCCGGCGTTCGTCGATACGTCCTCGGCAGAAGACGAGATGATCGGCACCTGCGATGCCATGCTTGCGTTATTCCGCTCGATCCGCAAAGTGGCCGCAACCGACGCGCCCGTTTTTGTCTCCGGTGAATCCGGTACGGGCAAGGAACTGACAGCGGCGGCGATTCACGCGCACTCGCCGCGTCGCAACGCGCCGTTCGTCGCCATCAACTGTGGTGCGATTCCGCCGCACCTGTTGCAGTCCGAGTTGTTCGGCTACGAGCGCGGCGCCTTCACAGGGGCGAATCAACGCAGAATAGGGCGCGTCGAAGCCGCGCACGGCGGCACCGTGTTTCTCGATGAAATCGGCGATCTGCCGTTCGAGAGTCAGGCGAGCCTGCTGCGCTTCCTGCAGGAAAGCACCATCGACCGCCTGGGGGGCAACGGTTCGATCGATGTCGACGTGCGCATCATCTCCGCCACGCACGTCGATATGGAGGCCGCGATCGAACACGGGCGCTTTCGTGCTGACCTGTATCACCGCTTGTGCGTGCTGAGAATCGACGAGCCGCCGCTTCGCGCGCGCGGCAAGGACATCGAACTGCTCGCGCTGTACACACTGGATCGCTACAGGAAAGATGCGAGCCGCCGGCTCTACGGTTTTTCTCCCGACGCGATCGCGGCGATGCATCAATACGACTGGCCCGGCAATGTCCGGGAACTGATCAACCGGGTTCGTCGCGCCATTGTGATGTCGGAGGGGCGCACGATTACCGCGGACGATCTCGAACTGTCGGGTTACGTCGCGACCGCGCCCCTGACGCTTGCGCAGGCACGCGAGACAGCGGAGCGGCAGGCCATCGAACTCGCGCTGCTGCGCCATCGTGGGCGGCTCGGCGACGCCGCGCGCGAACTCAGCATTTCACGCGCGACGCTGTACCGTTTGCTGGGCGCGCGTGGCATGCGGTATGGGGAAGACAGCGCCACCGAAATGTGACACTTGAGGCGAAGATCGTGTGCGGCAGTCAGGTAAATCGCGAGCGCCCATTCGGCACTGCGCCGCGCGCGCCGCCAACGCGCGCGGCGTCGTTCACATTTTCACGTCGATCCGTCCATAAACGCCATCCGCTTCGTCGTTAGGCCCCGCAGCAAAAAACAGCGTGTTGGTCGGCTGATTATCGAGTCCGTTGCCGAACGCGATACCCCAGAGCCCCTGTTGCACGAACGTGGTTCCGTTCGACAGGTTGACGGTGCCGAGGGATTGCCCGCTTGCCGGATCGAAAGCGTTGATCGTGCCGTCGCCGAAATTGCCGATCAGTATGTCGCCGCTGAAGCGGCCGAAGTTGCCCGGCGCCTGTGCGACGCCCCACGGTGCGTTCAGCGGGCCAGCCGACGCGAAGCGCTGCAGTAGCTTGCCGCCCGTATCGAATACGTCGACGAAGCCGAGCCCAGGGCCGTCTAAGTTGTCATGCGCGACTGCGTTCTGTTTGGCGTAGGTCACGAAGAGTTTTCCGCCGATTGCCTGTATACCGAACGGCGCAAAGCCTACCGGCAGCGCAGCGTCCTGAAAGTTGCCGGACATGGCGACCTTCGCGAAGTTCTTGTCGAACACGTCGATCTTGTTGTTGTGAAAGTCGGTGGCATAGAGGAAGTTCGCCGTGCCATTGCTGGCGAGGGCGAGCCCCTTGTAGACCGCGCCACCACTGCCGTCGTCGAACATGACGATCGCGTTCGTGGGCGCGACCGCGGGCGCCCATGCGGTGATCGTGCCGCCTTCGCCGGAAAAAATAAACACGCCTACGCCGGACTTGCCACCCTGACTGACCGTGAAATCCGTCGTGCCGTTGAATACGATGCCGGTCGGATTCGCTGGGCCGCTGGTTCCGTTCGGAATGCTGACGACCAGGGATTGCGGCACGCCGTTGCCATCGTAGAGCGTGGCGACTGAGGTTCCGTTGTCGGCGACCCATACGACACCCTTCGGATTGAACGCAATGCCCCATCCATTTTTCAGATTGGCGTCGGTGTGCGGCGCGGAAACCGCGCCATCGGAGACCAGCGTGGTCGCAGTAAATGATTGCGTATTGATCGACCCCGAACCGCCCCCGCACGCGACAAGACCCGTCAACGCCACGCCGCTCACCACGGCGCTCAACACTGTAAGCACAGACTTCATGACCGCACCTCTCTCAGGACCGATGGTTGTTGCGGTTATTGAACGTGCTGGGTGGCGGGTTTATTCCTTTGGCGGTTGAAAAATTTGATTTGATCTGAGGGGACGGCCCGGGTGTCCGTCGATCAGATCGTGCCGAACAGTGCCCGAGGACGATCCTTCAGCGTGCCCGTCAACAGTCGTAATGCACTCACGAGTTGATCGCGGCTCGTCGCGCACGCGAGGTTGATCCGTACACCGTGTTCGATCTCCGACCTGTCCACCGCAAACGCCGAAGAAGGCATCACCACGACACCGCGCGCCTTCGCATTCGCAGCAAAATCATCGGCACGCCAGGGCGGCGGTAACTTAAGCCACACGAACATGCACGCCGGGTCGGTCTGCAGCAATTCCTGTGGGAGCAACTCGCGCGCCAGATCCTGTCGCGCGCGAATTTCGGCAAGCTGCGCGTCCATGATGTGGCGCGCCGTACCATCCTCGATCCAGATCGAAGCGATCAGCATCGACATCGGCGCGGGCATCCACGCGGTGGTGCGCACCGCCTCGGCACACAGCGCGGAACTGTCCGGCGGACTCAGCAGGTAGCCGAGCCGCAAGCCGGGCGCGAGAATCTTCGAGGTCGCCGCGAGGTGGAACGTCAGTTCCGGACACAGGCTCGCAATGGTCGGCAGCCGCTGCGAAACCAGCGGCCCGTAAACGTCGTCTTCGATGATCGCTACACCGTGCCGGCGGGCAATGTCGACGAGCGCCATGCGGCGCTCGAGACTCATCGTCGTCACGGTCGGGTTCTGCAGATTTGGAACGGTGAAAATCGCCTTCACCGGCATACGGCGGCAGGCACGCTCCACCTCGTCGGTCAGCAAGCCCTCGCGGTCGCTCGGAATGCCGACGATCTCGAACTGGAACACCGGAGCCAGTGCTTTCAACCCGTAGTAGGTGAGTTGATCGGCGAGGATTACGCCGTCGGTGCCGATCAGGCTGTTCAGCACCGCATACAAGCCGTGTTGCGCACCGCTCGTGACCACCACGTGATCGGGCGCCGGTGTGAAGCCCGGCGCGGCCATCCAGCGGGCGCCGGCGGCGCGCGCCCAGGCGGGACCTTGCGGCGGCTGGTACTCCTGCAATTGCGGGTAACGCGGATCGCGCGGCAATTCCGCCAGCGTGCGCGCAAGGCAGTTCAGGAATTCGCCGGTGGCCGGCCGGTTGACGGTCAGGTCGATCGCCGCGTTGCTGGCCGGCGGCGCAGGGTCGACGCTCGGCATGGCGCCGCCGGTGACGAGCGAGCCGCGCCGTTTGCTGCCGATCACCAGTCCGCGCAACTGCAATTCCTTGTACGCGCGGGAGACCGTCGACACATTGATGCCCAGTTCGGTAGCCAGTTGCCGCTGCGGCGGCAGGCGGCTGCCCGGCGGATAGACGCCGCTGCGAATCTCGTTCTCGATCGAGCTGGACACCTCGACATAGGTGGAACGCTTCGTCTGCGCCGGCGCCCCGTTGGCCCCACGCGCTGTGTCTTTGCCAGAAGCCATAAGAACTGATGTCTCCATACAAAATCGACTTTGTCCGCGATTGTGCGGAATTTTGCCGATTCTATACCAGACAAGCGCCGCCGCAAGGCCTAAAAACGGCGCTCCGGAACGGTTGGCGTCCGGTGCGCCCATGTTTGCAAGGACTGCGCCATAGGCCATCCAGGGAAAATGCCAGGGCCACACAATGTGAGTTTTAATTGCACACAAAAAAATATTGTGTGATTCTGATAGCCAGAGTTTGTCTGGTGGTGAGTGCGCCAAGGTGTCGCCGGACAGTGTCCGGATTCTGTCCGCAGGAGTTTCCCGATGAGTTTTCCGCAGTCTCCTCAAGCCTCATCCGCGCCGAAGCCTGGCGCGCTGGCCAGTGAGCGGCATGTCGCGATGCACGCGCTCTTGGGCGACGGCTGCGAAATGCAAGGACGCAAGTGATGCCGGAGATTGCCATCATCGGTGCTGGATTCATCGGCCTCGCGAGCGCTGCGGCGCTGATGCGCGACGGCCATCGAGTCACGCTGTTCGATCCGGCCGGCGTGGGGCAGGGTGCGTCCTTCGGCAACGCGGGGACCTTCGCGCACTATGCGTGCATTCCGGTCAATAACCCGTCCGTGTTTCGCGATCTGCCGCGCTTTCTGTTATCGAACGACAGCCCGTTCAGATTGCGTTGGGGTTACCTGCCGCACCTCGCCCCGTGGCTCGCGCGTTTCATGATGAGCTCGCTGCCGCGGCGCTATGAGGCGAGCGCCACGGCACTCGCCGCGTTGCTCGATCAGGCGCAGGACGGATATGCGCCGCTGCTTGCAGACGCGGAACTGGCGCGTTTCGTCCGGCCCCGCGAATGTCTCTATCTGTACTCGAACGCAGCGTCGTTCGATGCCGCGCGTCCTGCACTCGATCTGCGCCGCCAGTTAGGCGTTGCCTTCGACGTGCTGGGCGGCAGCGACATCCGTGCGCTCGAACCGTCGCTCGCGCCGATATTCGAGCGCGGCGTATTGTTCAGTAACAGTTGGCATTTCTCAAATCCACATGGCTTTCTGCAGACGCTTTATCTGCAGCTTGCCGACCAGGGGCTGACACTGCAGCGCTCGACCGTCGACGCAGTGCAGCCTGCGGCTGACGGCGCGAGCGTGACGATCGAAGGCGCCGCGCGCCGCTTCAGTCACGTTGTGATTGCCACTGGCGCGCGCTCCGCCCAATTCGCCAAACAATGCGGCGACCCGGTTCCGCTCGACACGGAGCGCGGCTATCACGTCCGCTTTCCAGGCGCGCAACAACTGGTTTCGCGACCGGTCGGCTGGGCCGAGCGCGGCTTTTACATGACGCCGATGAGCGACGGCCTGCGCGTCGCCGGCACGGTCGAACTGGCGGGTTTTGGCGACACGCGCAACCGCTCGCTGATCGATCTGTTGACGTTTTCTTCGAAACGCGCGTTACCCGCGCTCGATAAGCCGGATAGCAGTTGGCTCGGGTTTCGTCCGACGTTGCCGGACGGTGTGCCGGTGCTCGGACGCTCGCGTGTGAGTGAACGGGTGATCTACGCATTCGGCCATCAGCATCTCGGACTGACGTTAGCGGGGGTGAGCGGGCGCATCGTCGCCGATCTGATCGCGCAGCGCGCGCCGCCGCTCGATCTCGCGCCTTACTCGGCCACGCGCTTTTGACTTTCGTAGAGGTTTTGACCGCACCGATTTTCTTGTTTCACGACTAGCACCGCAGGACGGATTCGACGCGTCGCGCATCGGATCGGCCAACCTACACATCGCGCGACGTTACATCTCGCAAGGAGCGCATCATGAATCGCCGCAATTGGCTGTTGAGTGCCACAGTTTGTGCACTCGTCACGTATCTACCGTCTGCGTGGGCGGCCGATCCTGAAGTCGTCAAGATCGGTTTCGTCGGACCGTTGATCGGACCGGTTGCACGGGTCGGCAAGGATCTGCAGTATGGCGCGCAATTAGCGCTCGATGAAGAGAACGCGAAACATCCGGTGATCGGCGGAAAACCGGTCAAATTCGTGCTCGATGTGCAGGACGATCAGGCGGACCCGCGCGTGGCGATTCAGGTCGCGCAGAAACTGGTCGACGACGGCGTAGTCGGCGTGATCGGTCACTACAACTCGGGGTGTAGCATTCCGGCGTCGACGGTCTATCACCAGGCGAACATTGCGATGATTACGCCGGGCTCGACCAATCCGCAACTCACCAAGCAAGGCTACAAGAATGTGTTCCGCACCATGGGGCATGACGGCATCGGCGGTGTCGTAGCCGGGCATTTCGTGGTGGAGCAGATGAAGGCGAAGCGCATCGGCATCATCGACGACCGTACGGCATTCGGGCAAGGGCTAGCGGATGCGTTCGAAAAGGGCGCTAAGGAAGCGAATGGCAATATCGTCGATCGTGAGTTCACGAATGACAAGGCCGTGGATTTTCGCGCCATTCTGACGACGCTCAAGAGCAAGAACGTCGATCTGATTTTCTTCGGCGGTCTGGATGAACAGGGCGCGATGCTGGTCAAGCAGATGCGCTCGCTGGGCATGCAAGCGCAACTGTTCGGCGCGGGTGCGCTGAAGAGCAATGCGTTCCTGCAGATCGCCGGCACGGCAGGTGACGGTACTCAGGATCTCGAGCCGGGTCCGGCGCTCGACAAGCTGCCTGCCGCGCAGGAGTTCGGCAAGCGCTACAAGGCGCGTTTCAATCAGGATGTCGAACTGTACGCACCGTTTGCGTACGACGCCGCGCTCGCCATGATCAAGGCGATTCACGAGGCCGACTCGCTCGATCGCGCGAAGATCGTCGACAGCCTGTCGAAAGTGAAGGTTGCCGGTGTGACCGGCAATATCACCTTTGACCCGTATGGCGATCTTATCAAGCCGCCGTACACGCTGTTTCAGGTCCAGCAAGGACAATGGAAGAGCATCAAGACAGTGGGCGGCAGCGGAGCATAGTTCTCTGCCAGAAGCTGCCGGCGGTTCTACGGTTATGAGGGCGGGAAAAATCCGTGATACCGGGAATTGCCGGCAGCGGTGGGTTCAGCGAGGTGACCGGTGGCGCCCACCGACAGAAGCGTTTCCAGGGTTCCCGCCCGATTCGACACAAATGTCCACTGCGCGGCTGCGTCTTGCGATTCCGGCGTCGCGTGAACATGGCGCAGGGCAGTCAGCAGCGCCTCGCTATCCGGCGAAATCATGACAAAGCCTTCGTTCGCGAGCGCGGCATGGTTCAGTCCCAGTTCGAGGCATACCTGCATGCGCAGCGGCGCCTCGAGCTGATTCGCGCGACGCGACTGCTCGACGCGTTCGACGGTCGTAGCATCGACAAGGATTCCGTGTCTTTGCAGCGGCGTCTTCTGCCACGCATCTGAAGGACACGCCTTGTTTTCCGGTGCCAGCACGACGAAAGGATTGATTTCAGCGGGATAGATCCGGCACACCAGCGGCCTTTGTTCATAGATGCCGCAGCGCATGTCGGCGCCCAGATTGGGGCAGGCTCCATCGAACGCCGCGGCGAGAACGATCGAGATACGGACAGGCAGGCTTCCGCTCATTGCAGGCGAAGAACGCGCCCGTTTGTACTCAGCTTGCGCATTGCCCGGCTCGGGCTCGACGGGCCACGGTATGGCCTCGCAGATGAGTTCCGTGTGGCCGCCGCGCTCCAGCCAGGTGATAGCCTCGGCAATCGTCAGTGCCAGGCGCAAATCGTGGCAGCATTTGCCGCATGCAGTGCATTCGAAATTGATGTCGTTCACGCTAAATTCCTCGTTGCAAGAGTCTACGCGGGTCTTAGTCGAGGCGGAGGAAAGATTCTGACTGTGAATCCGATAAATTTTTGCTGTGGACTTGCCGCGCTGCCCAAGGTCTCTGCCTGGCGGCGGTTTGCGCCTGTACGCTTGATCTCTTTTCGTTCATGCGGCGCATGGCGTCGCCGGCCAGCCGAGGCACAATAGAAACCGATCGTCGTCCGATGGCCTACAGTCGGATGGCAGGTTCATTTCTAGAAGCTTTCGATGCGAGGCCGACAGCATGACTGCATCCATCACGCTGGTCCTGTTCGACATGGAGGGCGTCCTGTCCCACTACGACCGTTCGGCGCGGGTCGATCGTCTGGCGGCAATTTCCGGGCAGACGCCTGAGGCTGTACGGCACGCGATCTGGGGTTCCGGGCTCGAAGCTCGTGCCGACGCGGGGCAGATCAGCGACGGCGACTATCTGGCCGCGCTCGGCGAACTGCTGAATTATCCCGTCAGTCGGGAAGACTGGCTGAGCGCGCGCCACGCATCGATCACGCCGAATAAAGAAGTGCTTGCGCTTGCCGAACGCGTTGCCGAACATCGCCGGATCGCCGTGCTCACCAACAACTGCCGTTTGCTCACCGACCATATCGGCTTTCTGAATCCACCCGTCGCGCAACTGTTCGGTCCGCACGTCTATGCGTCCGCCGCGTTCGGCGCAGCGAAGCCGGCCGCTCAAACCTATCTTCGCTGCGTGGAGCAACTCGGTGTTCCAGCGGCCGAAACGCTCTTCGTCGACGATACGGATGCCAACGTGGCCGGCGCACGCGACGCCGGTCTGCAGGGATACAAGTTTGTCAGTGCAGAAGCGTTGTCGGCGGAGCTGGAGCGTTGCGGATTGATCGAGCGGACGTAACGCGGGCGCGATGCACGGTTAAGCGTGCGGCTAACCGTTGAGGTCCGGATTATTCTGCGCGAGTTCGTGAACCCACTCGCTAAATACCCGCACGCACATGCTCAGGCGACGATGCGGATACAGCAAGGAAAGAGGCAGAGGCGGGCATGGGTAGGCGCACAGGATTTCGCGCAACGCGTCGGCCTGGATCGCCTTTGCGACCATGAAGCGCGGAACCTGAATCATCCCCAATCCTTCGATTGCGGACATCACATACACCAGTCCTTCGTTGACCGCGAGTATGCCGTCCAGTGGTTTTCTGACCCGCGCTCCGTCCACTTCAACCTCTAATGGATAGGTACGCCCCGTGCGCGCGGAAAAGTAATTGACGGCCCGATGGCGGTCGAGGTCGTCGGGCGTGGCGGGTTCGCCCATCTGCTCGAGATACGCCGGCGCGGCGCAGATGCTCATGCGGACATTGCCGATCGGTCGCGCGACGAGATTCGAATCGTCGAGAACGCCGATCCTGATCACGCAATCGACGCCTTCCTGCATGAGATCGACGTTGCGGTCGCCCAGTCCCAGCTTCACGGTGATGTCCGGGAAGCGCGCATAGAAATCGCGCATGGCGGGCAGCAGCACGTTAGCGGCAAAAGTGGCGGACGTGTCCACCCGAATCGTGCCGCGCGGGTTCAACCGCTTGTTCGACAACGCGGACTCGGCGTCGGAGACCTCGGCCAGAATGCGCGTGCAGTATTCATAGTAGAGCGCGCCGTCGTCGGTGACCTGCACGCTGCGCGTGGTGCGATTCAGCAGGCGTACCCCCAGATGGCTCTCCAGATTCTGCACGAGCGTCGACACCGACGCGCGCGGCATCTCCAGCGAATCGGCCGCCTTCGAAAAGCTCGATGCATCGACGACACGCTTGAACACTGCCATCGCTTGAAGAAGGTCCATACCGGCTTGTCCTCTCGAATGTGACCGATCCGCAGTCTAGAACGGACTGGCGACGGGCCGCAAACAGGAGTGCGCGCGCCGTGGCTCGCTCACAAAAAATCTTGACACCGTTCGTTCACTGCCTATAGTTCACCATATGGCAAAGTCTCCAGTCAGTCAACTCGATCGTACGTTTTCCGCCCTCGTGGACCCGACACGCCGGGCCATCCTCGCTCGCCTTGAGCGGGAGCCCGGCCTGTCGATTACGGAAATCGCGCGGCCACTGCCGCTCAAGCTTCCGGCGGTCATGAAGCACCTCGACGTGCTGAGCGACGCGGGTCTGGTGGCGCGTACCAAGAACGGACGGACCGTTTCGGTCGATCTGGTCGCAGGGCCGATGGAGGAGGCGATGGCATGGTTGAGGCGCTATGAGCGCTTCTGGTCCGCGAGCCTCGACCGGCTTGCCGATTTTGTGGAGGGACACGAGGAATGACCCAGGAAAAGCCGAGCCTGACTATCGTGCGGCGCATCAAAGCCCCGCCAGCCCGAGTTTATGCAGCGTGGACGAGACCCGAACTGATGGCGCGCTGGTGGGGGCCTGACGCGGGGCCAGTGCTCAGCGCCGAAGCCGATCCGCGCGTGGGCGGCCAATTTCGCGTGGTGTTCCAGACACTGGACGGCAAAACGCACGACTGCCGCGGCGAATACCTGGAAGTCGAAACAGATCGCAAGCTCGTCTTCACGTGGGAATGGGTTACCACCCCTGAGTGGCGCTCGCTCGTCACCATCAGGCTGCGCCCCATTGAAGACGGCACCGAACTCACGCTCACGCATGCGCAGTTCTTCGACGAGGCCGAACGCGACGCTCATCAGACCGGCTGGAGCACTGCATTGGACAAGCTCGACGCATTCATGGCGCAACTGGAAGACGAAGGCGACTGACGCTGACGCGCATCGGAAACGAACTCAACTCATACCGAGGTTGAATATGAAGCTCTATTACGCTGAAACACTGGCTCCACGGAAAACCTGTGCAGTAGCGAAATATTTAGGCTTGCCGATTGACTATGCCTTGGTCGATCTGACGAAGGGCGAGCAGAGCAAGCCGGGCTATCTGGCGATCAATCCGAATGGCAAGGTGCCGTGCCTCGTCGACGGCGAGCGAATCATCTGGGAAGCGGACGCGATCATCAGCCATTTCGCGCAGCGTGCGGAGTCCGACCTCTGGCCGCGTGATGACCGGCAGATCGATGTTCTGCGCTGGTTCAGCTGGAACAGCCACCATTTTTATCCGCACGCCGGCGCGCTTTACTTCGAGTCCATCATCAAGCCGATGTTTGCACTCGGCGGACCCGACTCGTCGAAAGTCGCTGAAGAGCAGGGCATGTTTCGCAAGTCTGCCCGCGTGCTCAACCAGCAACTCAAAGGTCGCAAATGGCTGCTCGGAGACGGCCTGAGCGTCGCGGATTTTTCCGTTGCCATCGCGCTGCCTTATGCGAAAAAAGCCGCCATGCCGCTCGCTGAGTTTCCGGAAATACAGCGCTGGCACGATCAGCTGAACACCATCGAAGCATGGCGCAATCCGTTTCCGGTGCGCTCGGAGACTTCCGGCACTTCCGCTGCGAACGCTGCGCTCCACGCCTGAAGGCACGACTATGTGCTGCGCGATCGTTGCAGTCGCCATGACTTTGCTCGCCAGTTGGCGTAGCGTGTCGGGCACGCTGATCGGCCGTGCCGGGCGTCTGCGCCGAATCGCGATCGTGTTGATTGCGATCGGCGCTGCTGCCGGCTCCGCGTTGGCGGCCGATCAATTCGCCGATGTCCGCGGCGGACAGTCGTCGTTCTATGCGCGCCTAAGTGCGATGCCGATTTGCGGCCACTTCATTCGTTAATGGTTTATTTTCTTTCGTGGACTCAACAGCTAGTTAATTTTAAAAACATTGGCTGTCGCCACGTCTAATAGCACACTCCGCACTGCAATAAAATAAAGTTTCTCGTAGAAATGTGCGCGTATCCCGCCTTTAGAGTATTAACTCTGCCGATTACTTCATCCATTCGATTTGCATACGTAGTGCACTCATTCAGGAAAGATTATGAAAGGAAGTTGACACGAGAACGTTTGCCAATCTAGGCTACGCACTGTCGCTAAAAACTGATCCTGTTTCTATCCACCTACCCGGAGACGCAGGTAAGCCGCCGCTTTGCCCGTCAGTCAGGCGATCGCATGAAACTGCACAAAAAACGGCTTACGTCGTCGCTCTGAAAGTATTGTAATAATTAGGAGGCGTAATTCGAAAATCGGCCACAAGTGCTGAGGCAGTAACACGTCCATATATTCTCGCTAGCAATCCGGCGCTAGTGCGGGAGACCTTTTTTGCTGAAAGAACAGAGAAACACAGCTTAAGCACTCATCGCACTTTCTTTATGCCGATTTTGTCAGTCGAGGATTAACTATGCGTATAAATTTCCGATTGCAGATACAGTGCCTGGCGTTAGCCGGAATAATGGTCCTGGCGGGCTGCGGCGGTTCAGACAGCTCGTCGACGCTCTCGAGCAAGTCCGCCCAGGCGCCGGCCGCCGCCTCCGAGGTGGCGCTTGCGCCGCCCACTGCGCCGATCGTTGCGGACGCATCGATCAACAAGAGCGTGCCGCCGGTCGAATTGCCCGATACGGTCACACCGATCAACTACAAGCTGTGGTTCCGGCCGAACCCGGCGCTCTCTTCATTCGACGGCCGCGCGGACGTCCAGATCAAGGTGCTGAAGGCCGTCAACGCGATCACGATTGCCGGGCATCGCGTCAAGTTCACGAACGGCACGATCACGCTGCAGCCAGGCAACATCCAACTGATCGCCACGCCGCAGGATGACGGCGATTTCTACCAGCTCCGGCCCGTGAGCGGGCAGATCGCCGCCGGCAACTACTCGCTGCACATGGAGTGGAGCGGCATCATCAACTTCAAGACCTACGACGATCCGGTCGCCAAAACCGGCGGCAGTTGCGGCAACGATCCCTATCCGGGTTGCTCCGCGGCGGAGGGCGTGTTCCGCGTCGACCTGAAGTCGACCGATGGCACGACGAGCGGCGCGATTCTCACGCAAGGCGAATCGGACCTCGCGCGGCAATGGTTCCCGGGTTGGGACGAACCGGCTTTCCGGCCCACCTACGAGGTGAGTGCGGAAGTCCCGCAGAACTGGAACGTCGTCTCGAACGCGGCGGAAAAGCCGGCCGTGAATGTGGACAGCGGCTACAAACTGGTGTCGTTCGAAAAGACGCCGCCGATGCCTTCGTATCTGCTCTTCTTCGGTGGTGGCCAGTTCGACATTCTCGAAGACGACTTCTCGAGCCCGCTGCCTGACCATAAGGGTCTCCATCTGCGCATCTTCACGCCGCCCGGCATGCGCGACTGGGCGAAACCGGCCATGCAGCAGACCAAGCAGGCGCTCGATTACTACTATCGCTATACCGGCATTCCGTTGCCGCTCACCAAGTTCGACACGATCGCCGCAAACGACGCGTTCAAGGAGCAGAAGGATCTGAACTTCGGCGGGATGGAGAACTGGGGCGCGATTCTCGAATTCGCCGACGATATTCTGCCGGCGCCTGGCACCACCATGTCCGACTATGGCGTGACGGTTTTGACGCATGAAGCCGCGCATCAGTGGTTCGGCGATCTGGTCACGCTCGACTGGTGGGACGACGTGTGGCTGAACGAATCGTTCGCGACGTTCTTCGAGAACAAGACCAAGGTGCGTTTCTTCCCGGACCGCTTCAGTTGGGTCGACGACGTGAAGAACAAGTATGCGGTCATCAACGCCGATCTGAAATCCACTTCGTTCCCGGTGCAGCCGAACTTCAACGGCTGGGCCTCGAACGACTTCGTGCTGAGCGCGAGCGCCTTTACGTACGACAAGGGCGGCCATGTGCTGAAGATGCTGGAGAATTATCTCGGCGAGGACGTGTTGCGCAAAGGGCTGCAGTCGTATCTGGCCGACTATGCGCTCGGCAACGGCACGCCGAAGCGGTTGTGGGACGAACTGGCCAAGGCAAGCGGCGAGCCGATGGTCGCGATCGGTGACAGTTTCGTGCGGCAAACCGGCGTGCCTTTGCTTTCGCTCGACACCCAGTGCGATCTGACGACCAATCAGACCGTGGTCACGCTGAAGCAGTCGCCATTCCCGAACCAGAACCAGTACCCCGGCACGCAATGGACCATTCCGTTGACGCTCGCCTACGGCGACGGACTGACATCGCGCAAGACGATTGCGATGAAGGACACGCAAATGCAGGTGCGCCTTAACGGCTGTTCCGCGGTGCTCGCGGATCCGAGCGGTCTCGACTACTACGTGACGAACTACAGCAACAACGCGTGGAGTCAGTTGCTGGCGCAGGGGAACGCGCTGAAGGATCCGGTTTTGCTGACCAGTCTGCAACTCGAGGCCAAGCTGCTGGTGAAGAATGGTCTGGCGGATCCGTCGCGGGCAACCAGTATTGGCTCGCTCAGCCCGACGGCTACGCCGCTGGCGCGTCAGTTGCTGATGACCGCGCCGACCACACAGTCGCTGCGTCCGACGATCCGCTATCAGGGCAAGTTCAAGCTGAAGCCGCAAGCGCAGCAAGGGCAATAAGCCCGGAAAGCCCGTAGCTGTATGGGCCGTAGTAAAAGGCAGGGCCGTGGCCCGCATCCTCATGCGATGCGGGCCACGGCACGTCTGCTGCATCGAGCGAGCGCAGCGTTTTCTACCATGCTCTGACATCTGCATCCGCTTGGATAAGCGGTCGAATGCTCGTGTCGCTCATGCCGAACTCGGTCGGCGCTCCAGCCAATTCCGCAACAGACCCGCTAGAAGCGCGCTGACGATCACGGCAAGGTAAAGCGAAACGAGACTGTGACGCCACGTATCGAGTGCAAGCTGGTGCATCAGCAGTTTCGAATCAGGCGCAGGGAGAACAACATGCATTGCCACGACGGCTTGCTTCATCCGCAGAAAACCCACGGCGGATAGCAATGGCAAACCAACGAGCAGGGCCAGCAGGGCGGGCCTTGCTCGTTGCATCGCCGGATAGTGACGCAATCGAAACCACACGCCGAGGCAGCCATGAATCCAGCCTGGCGCGAGCAGCGCAAGTTGCAGACCCTGCGTGCCGCTCGTGATCAGCGATATCACGATCCGCTCGTAGTTCGGCTCGAAGCCATACAACGACGTCGCGAGGCGCGTTGCTACCGCATGCCGGATGAGCAGCAGGGGCAGGCTGAGTCCGGCCCACAACCGGATCCATTCTTCGGGCGGGAGCGCCCAGTGACGACGCCCGTAAATCGTGCGCACAGCCAACGCGAAATGGAGCATGGCCGCACCGTACAGCAGGATCGTGCCGGGCATGCTATGCCAGATCCACAGGGCGAACGTGAGTCCGCGCCCGGCAAGATCGAGTGACCAGATGCCGAGCGCGTGATTGACCAGGTGCAAAAACAGATAAATAAGCAGCACCACGCCCGATCCAAGTTGCAGGCGGCGCAGAACGGGCAACAATTCCGGGCGCACATTATTCTCCTTTCAATTTGTATGCTTCGGAAAGCGGCATGGGAGGCCGTAGTCGAACCGCGTCGAGCATGCGGCCGCGCCGGCCGTCTCGAGTTCCTCCGCCCCTCACGCCCCTCACGCCCTGCGAGTGGGGGCGGCGGTGCGCTTCCGATGTCCGCTCGGTTGCACCGTACCCTGGCGCACCGCTTCGGCAAATCGCTGCAGCGCGGATAGCGAGCCGCACACGCTCTGGTATTCCTCCCGGCCAATCCTGCCGTCGAGGATGACCGCCATGCCCGAGGCACGGGCCATATCGATGATGTCCATTTTTGCTACTCCTTTCAGGTGCTCTCACCTGCATGACCGCCGCCGCGGCGCGGCTATTCCCATTTCCCCTTTGTTCAGGTGCCGCACATGTAAGCCTGTGCGGCTGGATTCATCAGTTGGCACAAATTTTCTTTTTCCTGGAATAAAACCGTCGGCACGCCAGTCTTCCTGATGAACCGAGTCGTGTGGCCCGCCGGATGATCCCGCGGTTTGCCTGCGAATCCCTATCGTGAGGTCAACATGTCGTCACATCATTCATCCGATCCTGCATTCAACCCGTCACGCCGTGGTGCCCTGAAATGTCTCGCTTTCGGCGGCGTAGGCACGGTGTTCGTTCTTGCCGGCGGCATACTCACACCGGTGGAACTGGCCCTCGCGGCCGACGCGAAATCATCCGCGACGTCCATGGGCGTGCCCCTTTTCCTGCAGATCAGCGATTCGCATATCGGCTTCAACAAAGAAGCCAACCCGGACGTCGCGGGCACGCTCAAACAGACGATCGACTACGTCAACGCCATGCCGGTCAAGCCCGCGCTGACCATCCACACGGGCGACATCACGCATCTTTCCAAGCCGGCGGAGTTCGATCTCGCGGCGCAGTTGATGTCGGGTCTGAATATCACGGAACTCCACACCGTGCCCGGCGAGCATGACGTGACGGACGGCCCCGGAACCGAATACTTCAGCCGGTTCGGCAAGGCGTCGGACAACAAAGGCTATTACAGCTTCGACCACAACGGCGTGCACTTCGTCGGACTCGTCAACGTGATGCATTTCAAGCCTAACGGCCTGGGTGGTCTCGGCGACGACCAACTCGCCTGGCTCGAAAATGACCTGAAGGGCCGCTCGTCCAGTACGCCGATCGTCGTCTTTGCCCACATGCCGATGTGGACGATCTACGAACCGTGGGGGTGGGGCACGGGCGATGCCGGTCAGGCCATGAGCTATCTGAAGCGCTTCGGCTCGGTGACCGTGTTGAACGGCCATATTCATCAGATCGTGTCGAAGGTCGAAGGCAATATCACTTTCCATACCGCCCGCTCGACAGCCTATCCGCAGCCGACCGCCGGCAACGGTCCCGGCCCCGGGCCGCTTACGGTAGCAAGCGATCAGCTCCCCAAGATGCTAGGGGTGACCAGCATCAAGATCGTGGGTCATCCGCGCAAGGCGACGCTTGCCGATACGACACTCGTTTGATTCCAGAATTTTTTTCGCAGGAGATCACTTATGCAAAACAATGCTATTCGCCGCGCGTTCTTTGTACTGCTCGGGAGCACAACGCTCATCGCGGCATCGGCCGGACTTTCCGTTGCGCGAGCGGAAACGCCCAGCGCCGTGGTGATCAAGAACTTCATGTTTTCGCCGATGGCGCTGACGGTCAAAGCCGGCTCGACGGTGACGTGGAAAAATCTCGACGGCGAGCCGCATACGGTCGTGAACGATGCGGGCATGTTCCGCTCCGCCGCGCTCGATCAGAACGACTCGTTCCAGTTCAAGTTCGATAAGCCGGGCGTCTACAAGGTGTTTTGCGGCATCCACCCGAATATGAAAGAAACGATCACCGTGCAATAGGTGACGGATCGGGTGTGGGGCGTCCTGCGCCCCACTAGGCATGCATGGAGTTTTAAGCCGTCGCTGCCGATAAGCACGCTCCAGATTGGCGTGTTTATTGCCTGACGCAGAGCTGCCGTGCATGTCCCCATCACTGGCTCCACCCTCACGTGGAAGCGTCCTGCAAGCGCTCGCGGCCCAGCCCGTGGATAGGCGCGGCGTTGAATTTTTTACCTGTCTCATCGACGCAAAGCGGACTCGCAAAGCGCGCGTTTAAAGCGCAGCATTACCGTGTTGTCGCTACCCGGCGAGCGGGATAAATTCTTCCACCAACAACGCCAGATCGACCCCGCTGAATCGTATTAACAATGTCTGCCGACGTGTCAGACATGTGAGGATTCCGGAGAGTATTGCGATGTTCAACGATACCGAATTTTCAAAATCTGCCGTAGAGAGTCCGGATACTGGCTTCGATGCTGGCGCTGAGCCGGCGGCTGCGGCACCGCCTGTGCGATTTGGACGTCTTGTCCTGTGTGTCGCGACGGCAAGCGCGCTGGCTTTTGGCGTAGTGGGTACGGTCGCGTACGGTGTCTGGTTCAACCACGATCAACAAGCGTATGCCGACGCCATGGCGCGCGCGCGCCAGGCGCTCGGCACGGCTGCATCAGCCGCTGCAGGGCCGGCGTTGGCGAAATCGATTGCACCGCCACGATCGGCCACTTTCGCGGCAACGCCGCGATCGGCGACGGCGGCAGCGGCAGCGGAGGGGACAGCGGGCGGTATGCAAGCACCCTCAGTAAAAGCGGTGACAACGGGAGCGCAGGTAACAGCAGTTGCGTCGGCGACGACGGGCACGCAGGCAACAGTAAATCCACCGGCAACAGCACGAATGCAGGCAGCAGCGGCAGCGCCGGACGGAGAAGAAGGCGGAAAACTGGCCTCCTGGTCTGGTCCAGTGACGCGACTCCCGGCGCATACGGTTAGCCAAACCGGCGGGGCCGACGCAACAACCGCCGGTTTGGCCGCGTCTTCCACGCCTGCCGCTCAACGCGCGGCACCCCCATCCAACTCTGCTCCGCAGCAGTTGGCGTCCGGCCGGCCAGGTAGAAACGCGCGCCTCGCGCAGCAGGATCGTCGCGCTGCTTCGGCGGCAAATGCCAAGCACAAAGACAGTCTGTTCGCCCGGATGGGTTCGTTCTTTCGTCGCGTAAGTTACCGGCAGCATGACAATGGAAGCCGGCAAGACATCTATTCCCATCCCTGAGCGGGCGCGTCCCCCTCGCGCCGCTCGTGGGCGCGCTCTCGCGATCCGCTTCAGGCCGGGCCCGGCTGCGATCGCCGCCACCGCGCTGGTTTGTCTGCTGATCGGCCTTCTGTACCTGGCGCTGCAAATCCGGACGATCTTTTCCGATCAGTTGAAGCAGGAATACGCGGGGCTCGTTCTCGAAGCGGTCGAACGGGCGGAAAGCGCCCGGAATCTGGTCGGCGTCTGGCAGCAACTGCCCGACGCCACGGATGCCAGTGCCGCCGGGTATCGGCACGCGCGTACCGAACTTGCCCATCGCCTCGCGTTGCTCGCGGCGCTTGTGAATGCGAGCCCGTCGGCGGCACCGCGTCTGCCGCCAGCTTCGCTCACACCCGACGCCGATCTGCGCGACACCGACGCCGTGCTCGGTACCGTGTCGGCCTGGTGGCGGGCGCAGCGCGATGCCGACAGCGCCGATGTGCGCGTGCGGATTGCCCATGTCGCACGCACGCTGATCGCGTCGGCGGCCTTGCTGTTCTGCATGCTGATCACCGCGCTGGGGATGTATGCCAAACGGAATCGTCTGCTGGCAGGACAGTCGCACGAATTCGAATGGGCGGCGCTGCACGACGCGATGACCGGCTTGCCGAACCGGCGCAAGCTGTTTGCCACGCTCGAAACGGCGGCGACGAAAGTGCCCGCGCGCACCGGGCCGCGCAAGATTGCCTTGCTGTATATCGATCTGGATGGATTCAAGCAGGTCAATGACTCGCTCGGTCACCGCGTCGGCGATGAGTTTCTGATCGCGGTTTCGAAACGTTTTCGCGAGTCGGTGCGTAAAGTCGATGTCGTCGCCCGGATCGGCGGCGACGAATTCGCCGTTCTGGTCCGTGAATTTTCAACGAATGCGGAGCTCGGCGAAATCGCCCGGCGGCTCATCGCCTGCGTGGTTCAGACGGACGAGGAGATGGGGGTCGGGCTGGTTCGCGCCAGCATCGGCATCGCCAGTTTTCCGGATCTCGTCGGCGATTACCGTCGCCTCGTGGCTGCGGCCGACGAGGCGATGTACCGGGTCAAGCGCAGTGGCAAGAACAGTTATGCGTTCGCTGATCCGGCGAACTGACAGGCGTCTCTAAGACGTTTGCGTCTCCGGCGTCTCCGGTACCTCCGGTTTTACCTTGGCCTTGCGGCGCGAGGCGTCATTGATAACCTGATGGCGCCGGTAGTCGGTCATGTTTTTCCACTCGCGAATCTCGTCCCGGGTGCGCAGGCATCCGATGCAGAAGCCTGTTTTGCCGTCGATTTTGCAAATGTCGATGCAGGGTGATTGAATTGCCATCTTCAGGCGATCTGTTCCGTTGGGTTGACTTCGACAGTGACGTGCGACAGTCCGTTAAAGCGTTTCAGCAACGCATGATAGAAACGCGAGTCATGGCGCGTTTCCCGGGTCGCGACGGATATTACCGCACTCATATGACCGGGGCCTACGCGCCAGACGTGCAGGTCGAGCACCTTGTCGCCGTTATCTTCGATGGCGTGGCGCACGTTTTCCGTCATGCGCTGGTCGGGGTTGATATCGAGCAGAATCGCACCCGTGTCGCGCATCAGTCCGTATGACCAGTTTGCAATCACCAGCGCGCCGATGATGCCGGCGAGCGGGTCCATCCAGAGCCAGCCGAATTCACGCGCGAGAACGAGGCCGATGATGGCCAGTACCGAGACCGCGGCATCCGCGATCACGTGAATGTAGGCCGAGCGGATGTTGTGATCCCGTTGGGCCGCGCTTTCGGCATCGCGATGGGCCGCGTGAGCGTGATTGTCGTGAGCGTCGTGGGCGTGACCCTCTGCGTGATCGTGATCCTCGTGCGCGTGATCCTCGTGCCCGTGAGCGTGTTCTTCATGCTCGTCACCATGATGTCTGTGCCCATGACCATGCCCATGGCTGTGTCCGTGATGATCGCCACGCAGCAGCCACACGCTTGCCAGATTTACCAGCAGACCGGCCACTGCAATCGGAATCGCTTCACTGAAATGGATGGGTACCGGCGAGAGAAAGCGCGACACAGCTTCGTAACCGATCAGCAGCGCAATCATGGCCAGCGCAATAGCGCTCGTGAATCCCGCGAGGTCGCCCAGCTTGCCAGTACCGAATACAAAGCGTGAGTCGCTCGCGTGCTTGCGCGCGTACGTATAAGCGAGCGCCGCGATCAGCATCGCCCCCGCGTGCGTCGACATATGCAGGCCATCCGCCACGAGCGCCAACGAACCGAACAGGCTGCCGCCGACGATTTCGGCAACCATCATCACGGTACACAAAGCGATCACCGCCCATGTTCTGCGTTCGTTCTTTTCATGGGCGGCGCCCAGAAAAATATGATCGTGTCCCGCGCCTAAGGCGGCGTTTCTAAAGTCACTCATGTCCTGCTCCGGTTTACTTGAAATAGCTGTGAACAACTTCGATGAGTTGTTCGGTGGCGCTGCCGACGGGGTCCTCGTCAGTATGTGCATCCACCAGGTGATTTCTGATGTGGTCCTCGAGCACGACCGCCAACAGACCATTCATTGCGCCGCGGCAACTGGTGATCTGCTGGAGAACGTCGGCGCAGCCGCGCTCGTCTTCGAGTGCGCGTTCTATGGCCTCGATCTGCCCCTTGATGCGGCGAACGCGGTTGAGAAGCTTCTGTTTTTCCCGAATCGTGTGGCCCATGAATGCTCCCTAAAATACCCTAGGGGGGTATATATTATCAGATCGAACGGACGCGGTTCAGTTCGCCGGCTTCCGGGCCGCACATTCACACGCCGAGCTGTTTCGTGTTAAAAAATCGGGGTTCGCCGATGCGGGATGAAATGCGTCGGCTTGGCCGAAGTCGTTCCCAAGTCATCCGCAGCGGAAGGGTTAATGTCCAGATATTCGTTGATGCGCGCCATGCAGCGCGTAAGCCGGCCTGAGTGGATTGTTGTTGTGCTGACGGCGACACTGGCGGCATGCGCGTCGCTGCCACCGGCTGCAAATCAAGCCACGGATCAAACCTCGCATCAAGATACGCATCAAGCCCCCGCATCGGGCACGGCGCGCGCAGCCGACGGGCCGCTGCCCGTTCCACCGAACCTGATCGCGCTGACGCAGCCAGTTGGCCAGAAGCGCTTGATGGCCAACGCCAATAACCAGTCGTACTGGCCGCTTTCGCAGTACTTCGAAACGCAGCGCAACGAAGCCTACTGTTCGGTCGCGACTTCGGTGATGGCGCTCAATGCATTGGGCATTCGCCGTCCCGAGTCGACGCAGTACCCGGATTTCCCATTCTTCTCGCAAGAGGATTTTTTTCGCAGCGTCGATCCGCAGGTGGCCAACGCCGCGCGAGTATCGAAGGAGGGCATGACGCTCGACCAGCTCAGCACGGTCCTAAGCGCATTTCCTGTCGAGGTGAGGAGCTTCCATGCCGGCGACCTGACGCTCGGTCAGTTTCGCGATCTGATTCGTGACACGACGGGCCATAGCGACCGCTTTGCGTTATTGAACTTCAGGCGGGTGGAGATAGGCGAAGCAGGGGGCGGCCATTGGTCGCCACTTGCCGCATACGACGCGGCGAGCGACAGCGCGTTGCTTCTCGATGTGGCGCGCTACAAGTATCCGGCCGTCTGGGTACCGGTCACGCAACTGTATGCAGGGGCGCAAGCGGTCGACAACGTGAGCGGACTTTCACGCGGCATCGTGATCGTCGGCACGCGCGCGAACTCGAACTAACTGACGTTGTTCACAACCAGGCGGTCACGCCAACCGCCGACGAGCGAAAATTAGTTGCGCGCGCATCAATCATCCTGGTTGCGCCATTCGGTAAGCCCCTCTCGCGCATTCAATTCAATGAACGAGGGCAGAGCCCGCAGCCCGCGGATATAGCGCGTGAGATGCGGCCAGCCGAGCGCGGGGCGTGGCATGTTGCGTGTCCAGCGCATCAGCATGACGGCGAGGAAATCGGCCGTGCTGAGCTTGCCGCCGACCAGATAGTCACGTCCGTCGGCGAGATCGGCGTTAAGGCGGTCACAGGCTTCTTCGATGCGTCGCCGCGCGAGTGCTTGAACCGCTTCGGCGCCCGCCGGATCGCCGTCGACGTCCGCGTAAAACCAGTCGCGCATGGCGGGCAGCAGCGTGTTGGCCAGATAGATCATCAGTTCCAGCCACGCGGCCCGGTCGGCGGAACCCGGAGCCGGCGCGAGGGCGGCTTCAGGATGCCGCTCGGCGAGCAGCATCAGCAACGCGGCCGACTCGTGGCGCGGCGTTCCGTCGACCACCAGCGTGGGAACACGGCCCGAGGGATTCAGCCGCAGATAGTCAGGGTTTCGCTGATTGCCGGCGTCGATGTCGACAAGATGGACATCGAACGGGATGCCCATTTCAATCATCATCCAGTGAACGGCCATGCTTGCCGCGCCCGGCGAGTAGTAAAGACGATAGTCCATTCATCCGCTCCGCATACTCATTCGATTCGATCGACTTCAATTCGGGCGAAGTCTAGCGCGATTCGCGAAAAAAGGGGTTGGCGCCTTAAGCGACCAACCCCTTCAACCGCTATGCAGAAAGATGCGAAGAAACGCTCAATGCACCGGCGCGTGAGTCTGCTCGACCGACCGCGGCTGCGTCACAGCGCTCACCACGGCAAAAACAATCACGTTCACGGCCAACGCCAGGAAGCCGATATTGACGTCCTTCAACGCGTCAGGCAAAAACGGCATCAACTGCCCGATACTCAGATGCATGGTCGTCGTCAGCGTGACGACCGCGACGCCCGCAAGAATCCCGCAAAACGCGCCGTACTTGGTCGCCCGGTTGTGCGGCAGCAAACTGCAGATCACCGCCGGAAACAGTTGGGTCACGAAGCTGTAGCCCATCAGCAGCAACGCCACGATCGTCTCGCCGCCATGCAGCGTAAAACCCACCGCCACCAGCGCCACCACCGGCACCAGGAAGCGTGCGAGCTTGGCCACCGTCGCGTCCGACGCCTTGCGGCTCACCATGCCGCGATACACGTCGTTGGCGAGCAGCGTGGACGCCGATGTCAGGATCATCGAGCCCGGCACCAGCGCCGTCAGAATCCCGGCCGCGCCGATTACGCCGACGAACCACGGGTCAAAAGTCTGCAACGACAAACGGAACAGCGACAGGTCTATGTCGCCACCCTTCAGGCCCGGCACCTTCAGCGTCGCCGCAAAGCCCACGAAGAACACGAACAGCAGAATCAACTGGTACAGCGGCAGCACCATCGCGTTGCGCCGGAAAATGCGCTCGTCCTTCGCCGTAAAAATCGAGCCGAACGTGTGCGGCCACATGAAGAAGCCCAGCGCGGTCAGGAGCACGGTCGACTGGAACCAGGTCACGCTCGAACCCTTCGCCGGGAAGGTCAGGAAGCCCGGGCGCGCGGCGTCGATGGCGTGGAACATCTCGCCGAAGCCGCCGTAGTAGTGCAACGGCAGATAGGTGCCGAGGAACAGCACGATCGCCAGAATCAGCGTATCTTTCACCACCGAATTCCACGCGGAGCCGCGCACGCCGGAGATGGTCACGTAAGACGTCACCACCGCGGCGCCGATCCAGATGGCGGCCGTCGACGAAATCGCGCCATACGAGGCAGTCGCCACGATGATGCCGAGGCCCTTGAGTTGCAGCACGAGGTACGGAATGAGCGCGGCCACGCCGACCAGCGCAACCAGTGTGCCGAGCGCCGGGCTGTCGTACTTGCGCGAGAAGAAGTGCGGCTGCGAGACGAGATGGTGATTCTTCGCGTAGCGCCAGATGGGCGGCAGCATCCAGTACGAGAGGATGTACGCCAGCGTGCCGTAGGCAAGAATGTAGTAGACCGGCGCGCCTTTGCCATAAGCAAAACCACTGCCGCCGAGGAACGTGAAGGTAGTGTAGATTTCGCCCGCCATCAGCAGGAACACGAACGCAGTGCCGAAACTGCGGCCCCCCACGGTCCACTGTTCGAGACTCATGTCGTGGCCGCGCCGCGCGCGCACGCCCAGGTACAGCGCAAACAGCGTAATGGCTGCAATGATGACGAGTGCGCTCATGATCGGACCTCCTCGGCATCAGTTGCAAGCTGCCGGTTGCTCGGGTCCAGACGGTAGATGATCGCCATGATGATCGAACTGAGCACCACCCACATGACGATCCAGGCCAGCACGAACGGCATGCCGAGCACCAGCGGCTCGACACGATTCACAAACGGGACGCCGAGCAGAATGCCGATGAACGGCAGCGCGGCGAGTACACGAAGCAACATGGGGGCAGCTCCTCGAACCGGTAAGTACGTCTCGTTGAAAGTGCGGCTTCGCTGGGGACTGTATGCCTGATGCTTCGGTTACGTAAAGTAAGTCAAAAAAGTGTAGGCTTTCCGAAAGTTGTGCGCGCATCTTTCGGCGCTCGTCTGCTGCGGTGCAGCGCCGCGCGCTGTGTGCATCGCCCCGTTTTTTGCCAATCTGCGTTCCGCGCCGCGATATCATCTGACCCACGCAACGCGAGCATCAATCTGGACCGCCCGAAGGCGTCCGGCACTTCAACCTGGCGTGGCGCGCCGGTGGGCAGTCAGTCGATCAGTCCGCCCGCGCCGCTGCCCGAAACGGATCGCATATGGTCGAAAGTCTGATCTCGGACATCCTCTTTGGCTTTACCGGGCTGATCAGCATCATCAACCCAATCGGCATGGCGTTCGTCTTTCTCGACCGGACAGCATCGCTCACCACGGAAGACCGCACGGCGCTCGCCAAGAAAATCGCCTTCAACGTTATGTGCGTGTTGCTTGTCGCCTTCTTTGTCGGCACCCCGATTCTTCATTTCTTCGGCATCTCCATGGAGGCATTGCGCATCGGCGGGGGCCTCGCGGTCGCCGTCGGCGGCTGGCAGATGCTCAACGCGCCCGACACGCAGCCGGCCGAGCAGCCGGCGGTCAAGCGTGTGGACGCGGATAACGCCACGTCGAAAGCGTTCTTCCCGCTCACCATTCCACTCACCACCGGGCCGGGTTCGATCGCCACCGCGGTCGCGCTGACCGCGAACCGCACGCATAAACTCTCGGCGTTCGTGCTGTCGAGCATCGCGTCGGTGGTGATCACGCTTCTGGTGGCGGCCACCGTGTATCTGATCTACAGCCGGGCGGTGGTGTTCGCCAAGTATCTCGGCGTGGACGGCACCAAGGTTGCGATGCGCGTCTCGTCGTTCCTGCTGCTGTGCATCGGCGTGCAGATTATCCTGACCGGTTTTTCGGAGTTCCTGATACCGATCGCCCAGATGCAACCCGTGGTCAAATAGCGATTGGCGGCACGCGCGCCTGGTCGAGGCTCGCGCGTGGTTCGTCAGACATCTCGTCGCATTTCGTCGCAACCGGAGGAGAACTCATGTGCCGCTGGCTCGCTTATACCGGTAACGCGCTGCAACCCGAAACGGTGCTGTTCAACGCCAAACACTCCCTGATCGACCAGAGCCTGCATTCGCGGCTCGGCCAGACCACCACGAACGGCGACGGCTTCGGCATCGGCTGGTACGGTCATCCCACCGACATCCCGTTTCGCTACCGCTGCATCCAGCCTGCCTGGAGCGACCGCAATCTGCGCGAGGCCGCGCGAGCGATCCGCGCGCCGCTGTTCGTCGCGCACATCCGTGCGGCCACCGGCACGCCATCGCAGGAAACCAACTGTCATCCGTTCCGTTACGGGCGGTGGCTCTTCATGCATAACGGGCTGGTGCGTAACTTTCCGTTGGTACGCCGCGATCTGATGCTGGCGATCGACCCCGAGTTGTTCCCGTCAATCGAAGGTTCGACGGATTCCGAGGTGTTGTTTTTGCTGGCGCTGACTTTCGGCCTCGAACTCGCGCCGGTTACCGCGCTCGAGCGGATGGTCGGTTTTGTCGAGGACGTCGGGCGCAAGCACGGTGTCGATGAGCCGCTGAACATGACCGTATGCGCCACTGACGGCGAGCAGATCGTCGCGGTTCGCTATTCGAGCGAAGGGCAGTCGCGCTCGCTCTTTCACAGCACCTCGTTCCGGCATCTGCACGATCTGTATCCGGACGACCCGCGCATCGCGACGGCGGGCGAAGACGCGTTCCTCGTGTTGTCTGAGCCACTGTCGGATTTGCCTGGCTGGTGGGAGGAGATTCCGGAGAGCACGGCCGTGGTCGCGCGGGGCGGAGAGATCGATCAGTATCCGTTCAAGCCGCAACTAGCGTAGGCGCGCTTTGATGCGCTGGTGTCGGGAGTTGGAAGTTCGTTCAACTAATATGGGCCGCCTCGTCGTGTGCACGACCCACGGCGCAACGGGTGTCGACTGAGAGCGAGCGCGAGCAACTCACGGCTTACTTCCTGCGTTGCTTCGGTGGCTTCCACGCCATCATTGCTTCGGCGCTCCATTGCGCGACAGTTAGCCTGGCAATGAGGAAGTCTGCCAACGCGCCCACCTTGGCGGGACGGGCGCGGGCCGTCGGCGTCACGAAGTAGAGACCGCCCTCAGGCAGGCGCCAGTCGGTGAGTATCGGTTCAAGCTGCTTGTCGCGGAAATACTGTGTGGCGACGAACTCAGGGAGTTCGGTGATCGCGAAGCCTTCGAGGGCTGTGGGCAGAAGCGCCTCGACGCTCGTCCCGCGCAGCGGACCCGTAGGGGTAACAGAGCATTCCTCGCCGGCCTCATTCGTGAATCGCCAAACGTCACGCCTGGATCTGTTCGCATAGGTGAGGCATTGGTGGGCTCTCAAATCCTCAGGGTGCTGCGGCCGGCCGTATCGGGCGAGGTAGCCCGGAGACGCAACGACAAAGCGGCGCACCGGCACGATAAGGCGCGCAACGAGGGACGAGTCTTCCAGGATCGCGATCCGAAGCGCGGCGTCAAAGCCATCTCCGATCAGGTCGGCGTGGGCATCGGTTAAGTGAAGATCGACAGCGATTTCAGGGTAGGTTCGGAAAAACTCTGGCAGAAGGGGCGCGACCCAGCGGGCACCGAAGGAAAGGGGCGCGGCAAGCTTGACGAGCCCTCGCGGCCGGCTGGAGGTTTCACGGGCGAAGTTCTCCGCGTCCTCGGCGTCAGCGTAGATCCTGGATGCGCGCTCAGCCATCATGTGACCGTAGTCGGTCAAGGCAAGGCGACGAGATGTTCGATTGAACAGGGTGCCGCCCAGGCGCTCTTCCAGCCGGGTGACCGCCCGCGAAACGGTGGCCACGGATACCCCCATTGCTCTCGCTGCGCCCGCGAATGATCGCTCCTCGGCAACCTTGGCGAACATCGCGATCCCTTCGAAGTCCGGTAGTTTTGACATCGACAATCCTGCAACGATTGATTTCAAACATTTCTATTTCGCATTATCGCGCTTCGCCGCAAGATTGTCTCTCCGAAAGAATGAACCAAGGAGAATAGCTATGTCTGACCGAACTCATGAACTGCTCCACCGCAACCTTCAAGAGGTATTCGGCGAAGGGGACCCAATCCGACGTCGCGCCGCGATCAAAGAGCTGTACACCGACGACTGTGCGCTCTACGTTCCGCCGGGCATCTTCCTCGGCCATGACGCACTCGACAAGTTTGCGGGGGAGCTGCGCGCGACGCACCCTCACTTCGTCTACACGCCTGTTGGCGAGCCACAGACTCTGCACAACGCCGGGCGTCTCGCATGGAGTTCAGGCGCGCCCGGCGAAGCGCCGGACTACACCGGCATCGACGTGATCATCGTTCGTGACGGCAAGATTGCAGCACTCTACGTCTTCCTCGACGCTCTTCCGACCTAACCCTGGCAACGCTCACGTGGTGTTTGATCGCGACGCAGCGAGGGTTGCGCTCAACGGGTGGCATGCCAGGAAACAATTCAAATCAAAGGAACTTTCAAATGGTCAAAGTACATGCGTACGCAACGCCAAACAGCGTCAAGGTACCGATCGCCCTCGAAGAAATGGGCGTCCCCTATGAACTCGTGCCGGTCAACCTGCGCAAGGGTGAACAGAAGTCGGATGCCTTCAAGGCCATGAACGCAAATGCCAAGGTCCCTGTCCTGGTGGATCAAGCTATCCTGGGTGGAGCTGACATTGCGCTGAGCGAGTCGGCCGCCATACTGGTCTATCTCGCCGAGGCGACTGGAAAATTGCTTCCCAAGGCAGGCGTCGAGCGCGCCCTGGTATTCGAACAACTATTCTTTCATGCCTCCGGGCTGAGCCCAGCGTTCCTGCAGGCCTTCCTGGTGAAGCTCCAGGCATCTGCGGCACCGGAAGCAGCAGCGCGGGCGCTGGCCGAGGTCAACCGCACGTTGGGTGTACTTGAACGTGCGCTGGAGCGGGGCAAGTTCGTTGCCGGTCGCGAGTTCTCGATCGCGGATATCGCGCACTTTGGCTGGATCTGGCGGCACGAGTCGGTCGGCGCGAGCCTTGAGCAGACGCCAAATGTCGCTCGGTGGTTTTCGGATGTCTCTGCGAGGCCTGCGGTGATCACCGCCATTTCGAAGACCATGGCACTCGCTCAGTAACTTCTAACTCGCGACACTAGCGCGTCAGCAGCATCGAACTCAACACCGAGAACACCGTCGACGGCAATTCGGCAAGGCGGCTCACCACCACATTGTGTGGATAGAAGTCCTCGACCGCATCGGTCAGCACGCCGATTCCCAGCAGTTCGATGCCGCGCTTCTGGATCGCCGCGACGCGTTCGCGCAGATCGTGGCGCAGTACCTGCGGGTCACCGTCGCCGGTCGACGGATAGCCGTCGGAGAACACGATCAGGATGCGTCGCTCGGCCTGATGATCCGCGAGCCGCGTCGCGGCCCAAGCGAGCGCCTCGCCGTCAGGATTTTCGTGGCCGCAATCGATCGTGGCGATCCCGCTCAGATCCGTCGCACCAAAGCGTTTGTAAACTTTCAGATCGAGTCGCTCGACAAAGCGGTTATAGCGCTGCAAATCCGCGCCGGCCGCCAGTTGTCGCTCATACAGTTGCTTCATCGGCGCGGACTCGAGCGAGCAATAGCCAAGCACTTCGCAGTCGAACGACAACTGCGTCAGCGCATCGCACAGCGCGGTCGCGCACAGGCGCGCGAGCTCGATCTTGCGCCCGGCCATCGAACCGCTGCGATCGATCAGCAAGGTCACCGCGACGTCGCGCCCTTTGGCTGCCCGCTGCGTGCGAAACGGCGTGCGGTAACCGGGCGAGGTCGCCAGTTTGGCGAGCGAGGTGCGGTCGATCTCTCCGCGTTCCTGTTCGCGACGCCAACGGATGCGTTCGTCGGCGCTCAGCGCACGCTCCAGTTTCTCCTTGAGCGGCGCGGTGTCCGCTCGGGCTTGCGCGCGAAGCTCGCGCCATGTCGCGCTGTCGCCTTGACCGGTGACGTCGGTGATCTCGTCGAATTCGGTGGCGAGCGGAATCGAGAGCCGCGTGCGAGCGGCGTCTGAAAGCGTACCGGCTTCTCCATCGGAACGGGCCGACGCTTGCTGTGCATCGGCTAGCGATTGCCCCATGCCCACCGCATTTTCCGCTTGCGCGCCACCGCTTTTATCTGACGGCGGTGAGGCTGCATTGTCCTGGTCGGGGAGGGCCGTGTCGTCATCGTCGAGTGGCGCCGAGGAAGACGCGGCGGTTTCCGTGTCGATGTCTTCAACCGGATCCGCGGTGAACACCATGCTGTTGACATCGCCCGCCGACAAAGCCCGCACGCGCGCCACCAGGGCCTGCGCTGCCGCGATGCTATGCGCGGTCGAACGGCTTCTGCGCGACTCGTCCAGCAGATCCTGGGCGGCGTGCAGCGCGGCCAGCAGGGAATGGCTCGCTTCGGTCCGGGTCGGTTGCTCGTCCCACAGCGCGCGCTCCACCAGCCAGACCAGCCGGTCGCGCCAATGCAGCTTCGGCCAGCGTTGCCGCGCCTGCTCAGCGGCATGCGCTCGCAGTTTACCGATGAACCAGCGTGCGCCCGGATACTCGTCGAGCAGTTGCGAAGAAACGCGGCGATCCTCGATCACCTGCGCGAGATTCGCCGCCACGCCCGGCGGCAGCGCGTCCATCTGTGCGAGTGACGAATGTTTGGCGCGTGCCACCAGCAGATCCAGATAGCCGATCAGCACGTCGCGCTCGACGCCGCCGCTCAACTCGTAATCGGGAATCACGATGCGGCCGGGCTCCACGCGGGGCCCATCCGGACTGAAGGCGACCGTCACGCCGTATTGCCCGGTCAGCACGCGCGCCACTTTGCTGAGCGTCGATTCAAACGCGAAGCCTCGCGTGTCGCGCATTGCGTGCATGGCGTTCATGGCGCGTGTCGTGGTCACTGACCGTCAGGCAGCCGGCGCAATGTGATGGCGAACGATGCCGCGAATCAGCGCTGCGTCTTCGGGGTTAACCTTCGCATAGATCGCAGGACCGGCGGCGCGTTCGGGTTCGCCGGTGCGCAGCATCAGCTCGGCCCAGTCGAGCAGGCGCCGCGTGGAGAATGCGCTCGACAGGTCTTCGCGAGCGAACGCCGCGCGGCAGTCGGCGGCAATCGCGGCGAGGGTGGTGGCGAGCGCGTGTGTCATATGCGGGGCGAGGGTGCGCATCAGCACGTCGGCTTCCTCGGCGGGCGTCAGGTAGTCCAGCATGTAGACGCGCCAGCGATCGAGAAACGCCTCGTTCATCAGATTCGCACCCTGATACAGATGACGGAACTGGCTCATTGCACCGACCGCATTCGCGGTAGCGAACAGCCGGAACGCGGGATGCGGCGCGACGATCTCATTGCCTTTCTCTTTCAGCACGAGACGACCGTGCGGTTCGAGCACGGCGGTGAGGGCGGCGAGAATCGACGGTTCGGCGAAATCGATTTCATCGACGATCAGCCAAAGGCCTTCGCGCATCGCCGTGGGCAGCACGCCGTCCACCCAGATCGTCTCGCCGCCCTTGACGGTCCAGAAGCCGACAAAATCGCCGACGGTAGTTTGCCCGTTCATGTCCGAGCGCAACACGCCGTGATGCGAGCGCGCGGCGACCTGTTCGATCAGGCTAGTCTTGCCCGCGCCGGTGTGACCGATCAGCATGACGCGTCGGTTCTCCACGATATCTTCGACGATGTCGTTAAAGCGCTCGGAAAATAGATAGGCCGGATTGATGCGCGGCACGAGCGGATTGTCGACCCCGCAGGGCACGTCGACACGACCGATGCGCACGGTTTCGCCCTCACCCTCCACCTGCAGATGGCGCTTCGCCGCCGAGGCCAGCGCCGCAACGCGCTGCAACTCCGCCATGAAGGCCACCCGTTCTGCCGCGCCTGCTTCGTCCGCGGCATCGGGCGTATCAATCGCAAAGCCTTCGCGGCGCCACTTCTTCAGCTTCGCGCGCAGGTTTTCCGCATCGACCACCAGATCGATATCGACCGATCCGGTGCCGTTGCCGTCATCGACGCCATGTTCGAGCCGATAGTTTTCCGGCCGGTCCGCCACGCTGACGCGCCACCATTCCGCGCCGTTTTCTGTCGCACGTTGGTAAAGGCCAAGGTTTTCGTCTTCGGTCAGTTCAGGCACGTTCATGGCGAGTGGCAAAGGATGAATGGGCAAACGATCAATGCGTTTCTATTTGGCTGATGCCGAATGACCGACTATCTTATCGTGAGTACCTTTCGATCTCATCGATGAGGATTTCTTTTGAGGCGCGCCAATTCCACTGCGGATTTTCAATGCCGGGCGCGCAGTCCGCAAATGCTTATTGCGTCAAACGGATAGGCCAGCAAGCACCGATCACCTATAGTTCGGCGCGAAACGTGTAGTTTTACAACATTCTATTCTCGACAAAGAAACTCACGGCAAAACAATGATGAGACTACATACAAAATTAGTGGCCGCCCTGGCGGTGATCAGTCCGCTGGCCTATGGTCAAACCAGCGTGTCGTTATATGGCCGTCTCGACGGCGGCGTGGAATACCTGAATCACATCAATAATGGCGCGGGCGGCAGTTCGACCCGTTGGAGTGCTGAAGGCGGCGATTGGGGCACCAGTATGCTGGGCCTCAAAGGCAATGAAGATCTGGGCGGCGGGCTGAATGCGATCTTCAACCTCGAAACCGGTCTGCAAATCATGAACGGCACCACTGGTGGCGGACGGTTGTGGTCACGGCGTGCCTTTGTCGGCCTGAAGAGCGATCAGTGGGGCACGCTGCAGGCCGGGCGCAATCTGTTTATCGATAGCGACGGCGTGTGGGAATTCGACCCGTTCGTGCAGGAGGCGTTTTCGTCGGCATCGCTCGTGCGCGGACGCAACTGGCAGCAGACGAGCAACAACGTCGAGTATCACAGCCCGGTGTTCTGGGGCTTCGACGTGCAGGCGCAATACGCTTTCGGCAATCAGGCGGGCGCATTCAACAGCGGTGCATCAGGCGAGTTCGGCCGCTCCGACGGCATCATGCTGACGTATCACTCGCCACTCTTCGACGTGCGCGGCATCTACGACGAACTGCGTGACAGCAACGGCCGCTTCAGCAATATCTTCCAGGCCTCGCGCGAATATTTCGCCGGTGCGAATGTGCATTTCGATGCGTGGAAGATCCAGGGCGCGTATACGCATTACTCAGCGCCGGATTCACCGGCGGGCGTGGCCGACACTGCCGATCACTACTGGCTCGGCGCGACGTACAACATCCAGTCCCGCTGGGCGGTGACGGCGGGCGGCTATTACATCAAGGTCGGCGACGGCAGCAGCGATGCCGCGCACGACCCGTCCGGCCACGCGATGATGTACGTGCTCGGCACCACCTATAACCTCTCGAAGCGGACCTTCGTGTACGGCACGGTAGGCTACGTGCGCAACGGCAGCAACTCGAATTTTTCGCTTGAAGCGTCGCCGCGCGACGCCACCAATAACACGAGTCCACTCGCCGGCGAATCGCAAACCGGCGCGTATGTCGGGATGCTGCATCAGTTTTAACGCAGCTTTAGCGGCCGTCCGTACGACGGCCGCAGCAACCCGTTGCGGCAACAACCGCATGTCGATTTGCCCAAGCGCACTGGAACCGAATTGATCGGATTTCCAGTGCGCGCTGTTTTACTCCCACCATTCTCGCGTTGAGCCAATCCTGATTCGGGTGGAACAGGTATTGCTGGTCGCCGGTGCGCAGCTTGCTGCCATTGGAGGCACGCCGCGCGGCGATCGACTACGGCCGCGAGATCGTGGCCGCCGACCGTGCGGCTCCCGAGAAGTAACGCGCCAGGCAATGC
The DNA here is from genome assembly GCF_030464835.1 of Paraburkholderia sp. WS6. Classification (NCBI taxonomy): domain Bacteria; kingdom Pseudomonadati; phylum Pseudomonadota; class Betaproteobacteria; order Burkholderiales; family Burkholderiaceae; genus Paraburkholderia; species Paraburkholderia sp. WS6. The sequence continues at coordinate 34,936 of NZ_JALQCK010000012.1, read as the reverse complement.
CGCAAGCCGTTTGAAAGAACTGCCTCCAATCATCAGCACAACCCGGAACAGGATGTAACGCGCCGTGCAGATTTACGCGCATCGGCGCATCATCGATGAGCCTTGTGGTCCTCAAGCGTTCTTCCACGTTCTTCCAGACGAACACCGGTCGCCGACCACGCCGTTTCAATACGCGTCCCGGCGATGTCTCCAACCGCCGAACAAGGAGTGTCCCCATGCAAAACGATCCCGCCCTCGATCAGTTGTGCATCAACACGATTCGCACGCTGTCGATGGACGCTGTGCAAAAGGCTAATTCCGGTCACCCCGGCACGCCGATGGCCTTGGCGCCGGTCGCCTACCATCTGTGGCAAAACCACCTTGTTTATGATCCGGACGAGCCGCTGTGGCCGAATCGCGACCGCTTCGTGCTCTCGGTGGGGCACGCGTCGATGCTGTTGTACTCGCTGCTGCATCTGGCGAACGTCAAGGCCGTGGACCACGACGGCAAGCCGACCGGTGCGCCCGCCGTCTCGCTCGATGACATCGAACATTTCCGCCAGCTCGACAGCAGGACGCCTGGCCACCCCGAATTTCGTATGACCAGCGGCGTGGAGACGACCACCGGTCCGCTCGGCCAGGGGCTGGGCAATAGCGTCGGCATGGCGATGGCGGCACGCTGGCACGAAAGCCACTTCAACAAGCCCGATGCGCCGCTGTTCGATTACCGCGTCTACGCGCTATGCGGAGACGGCGACATGATGGAAGGCATCTCGCACGAAGCGGCGTCGCTCGCAGGGCATCTGAAGCTGTCGAATCTCATCTGGATTTACGACAGCAACCGCATCACCATTGAGGGCCACACCGACCTCGCTTATAGCGACGACGTGGAGAGCCGTTTCCGCGGCTACAACTGGCACACGATGCACGTAAACGATGCCAACGACGCCGCGGGGCTGGAAGCGGCATTTGCCGAAGCAAAAAGCATCACGGACAGGCCGACGCTGATCGTGGTCCACAGCATCATCGCCTGGGGCGCGCCGCACAAGCAGGACACCTCCGCTGCGCATGGCGAGGCGCTCGGTGTCGAAGAAGTGGCGCTGACCAAGAAGTTCTATGGCTGGCCCGAAGACAGGTTCTTCTACGTGCCGGACGGCGTGCATGAACGCTTCGCGCAGGGCATCGGCGCACGCGGCAAGGCGGCGCGCGAGGCATGGCAGGCGAAGTACGACGCGTACAACAAGCAATACCCGGAACTGTCACGCGAATTCGCACAGATGGAAGCGCACGAATTGCCGGAGGGCTGGGACAGCGACATCCCCACGTTCGATACAGACCCGAAGGGCATCGCCTCGCGCGACTCCTCAGGCAAGGTGCTCAACGCGATTGCCGCACGCGTGCCCTGGATGATCGGCGGTGCGGCCGATCTCGCGCCGTCCACCAAAACGAATCTGAAGTTCGAAGGCGCGGGCAGCTTCGAATCCCACGACTATGGCGGGTGCAACCTGCACTTCGGGATTCGCGAGCACGGCATGGGCGCGGCGGTGAACGGGCTCGCGTTGTCGAATATGCGCCCGTTCGGTTCGACCTTCCTGATTTTCAGCGACTACATGAAGCCGCCGATTCGCCTTTCCGCAATCATGGAAGTGCCGGCGATCTACGTGTTCACGCACGATTCGATCGGCGTCGGCGAGGATGGTCCGACCCATCAGCCGATCGAGCAACTGGCTTCGCTGCGTGGCGTGCCGGGACTGACCCTGCTGCGCCCGGGCGACGCGAATGAGGTCGCCGAAGCGTGGCGCGTGGCGATGTCACATCCGCGGCGGCCGTCGTGCATCGTCGTGTCGCGTCAGGCGTTGCCGACCCTGGACCGCACGCGCTATGCGTCGGCCAAAGGCGTGCAGAAGGGCGCTTACGTGCTCGCCGATGCGCCTGACGGGCAGAAGCCTGAAGTGATTCTGCTCGCCACGGGCAGCGAATTGTCGCTATGCGCCGACGCCTACGAGAAGCTCAAGAGTGAAGGGATCGCAGCGCGAGTGGTGTCGATGCCGTCGTGGGACATCTTCGAGCAACAGGACGAGGCCTATCAGGATTCCGTGCTGCCGCCCGATGTGGATGCGCGCGTCGCTGTCGAGCAGGCGGCAACGCTGGGTTGGGACCGCTATGTCGGGCGGCACGGCGCGCAGGTGGTGATGCATACGTTCGGCGCGTCCGCGCCGTTCGCCGATCTGAAGAAGAGGTTTGGCTTCACGTCCGAGCATGTGTATGACGCGGCGAAACAGCAGATTGCGCGGGTGAAGGGTAAGAGCAGCAAGGCGTAGGGTGTGTCTGCAGACGGTCGTTCACGCCGCTGTCATGGCTGAACGACCGTCTGCGCTGCAGCGATCTCAATCCTGCCGGCAGTGTTGTCGAGCGTGCTGCGATAACCGCGCGATTGCATTTCGGCGAGACGGCTCAGCGTTCTCGACAGATCGTGCGCGCCTTCGAGTCCGCTCAGCGCCGCCTCGATCGGCTGATCGGACGCGATGAACAGCGCGCATTTGCGGTCGTAGAAGATATCGACAAGCCATATGAGCCGCTGCAGCGTATGCGCTTTGGCGAGCCATTCAGTGTGCACCTGGTCGAGAATCAGACCGTGCCAATGCTCGGCGAGGTCCAGATAGTCAAGGTGTGAACGGCTCGCCACGCACAGGTTGTCGAAGTCCACCCATAGCAACGCAGCACCTGCGGCGCGCGCGGCGAGCGGCCGGCCTGCCGCGCTGACGGTGGCAGGCTCCAGCGTCTCGTTGCCTTCATAGCGCTCGAAAATTTCCAGGAGCGCGTCGCCAGTTGCCGCGTCGAGCGGTGCAAAGAAATGCGACAGCGCGGCTTCTTCGCCGCCGAAACGATAATCGCGTGCGCCGTCGAAGTGAATCATCGTGAAGCAACGTTTGATCTGTTCGATCGTCGGCAGGAAACGCTCGTGAAACTCCGGGTCGGACAGCAGGGCGTCCGGTGCGTAGTTCGAGGTCAGCACGATGCGCGTGCCCAGGCCGATCGCGGTATCGAGAAACCGGCCCATCAGGAACGCGTCGGCGATATCGTGCACGTGAAATTCGTCGAAGCACAGCAGCTCCACGCCGTCGAGCCATTGTCGCGAGACCGACCCCAGCCGGTCGTCGCCGCGCGGCTCATTCACCAGGCGCCGGTTCATCTCGCGCAGAAATTCGTGGAAATGCAGGCGCCGCTTCCGGCAGCTTGCCAGCTCAAATACCGTATCGACCACCAGGCTTTTGCCGCGACCGGGCAAGCCGTGGCAATAGACGCCCTGATGTGCCGGCGTGGAACCGGACTTTGTGCGTCGCCCGTTTGTCCCGTTTGCGCCCAGCAACGTGACGAGCGCCGCGATGGCATCGCGCTGAGTTGCATCGGGAACGATGTCGTGCGCGGCGAGGGCACTGATTACCTGATCATCGAGCATAGGCTGAAGTTTCTGTGCGTTAGCGGCTCAATACGCGTTGTAATTCCCGCGGATCGACAGGCTTGGTGAAATGATGGTCGAAGCCTGCTTCTTCAGCGGTCTGCTTGTCCTGCTGCTGACCCCAGCCGGTGACGGCGATCAGCAGAATGTCGGCGTCCTGATGATCGTGGCGAATGCGCCGCGCCAATTCATAGCCGTTCAGACGCGGCAAGCCAATATCGAGAATCACCGCCTGCGGTGCGAATTCGCCGATCAGTTCCAGCCCGGCGATGCCGTCGCCGGCTGTGCGCACCTCGTGGCCTTCGAGTTCGAGCACCATGGCGAGGCTATCGGCGGCGTCCGCATTGTCGTCGACGATCACGACGCGCAAACCTGCCGTACGCGGCATCTCGGCCGGTGCGCTCTCCGACTGCTCCGGGGTCGCTTTCGATAGTGGCAGGCGGATCACGAACTCGCTGCCGGTGCCTGGACCGCTGCTGAATGCGGCGACCGTGCCGCCGTGCAGTTCGGCGAGACCGCGCACCAACGCGAGGCCGATACCGAGACCGCCTTGCGAGCGCTCCAGCGCCGGGGCGAGTTGCGAGAACATTTCGAACACGCTGTCCAGATGCTCGCGCGGAATGCCGATGCCGGAATCGCGCACGACGATCACCGCTTCATCGCCTTCGCGCTCCGCGGCGAGCGAGATGCTGCCGCCGGGCGGCGTGTACTTGGCCGCGTTGTTCAGCAGGTTCAGAATCATCTGCGACAGGCGTGTGGGATCGGCGTCGAGATAGAGCGGCTCGCGCGGCAACGTCACGCTCAGATGATGCGCCGACGCTTGCACGGTAGGCCGCGCCGCTTCCATGGCGGATTGCATCGCACGCGCGAGTTCGAGCCGCTGCTTGCGCAATTCGAGCTTGCCCTGGGTGATGCGCGACACTTCAAGCAGGTCGTCGACCAGATGTGTCATGTGCTGCAATTGCCGGTCGAACACGTCGCGAGACCAGCTCAATTGCGGGTCGGCGAATTCCTTCAGACGCAGGATTTCGAGCACGTTGCGCATCGGCGCGAGCGGATTGCGCAGCTCATGCGCGAGCGTGGCGAGAAATTCGTCCTTGCGGCGATCGGCTTTTGAGAGTTCCAGATTCAGGCGCTGCAATTGCTGTTCGGCACGCCTGCGCCCGGTGATGTCGCGGCTCACGCTGACCGCGCCATAGATGTCGCCGCGCGCGTTTGCCAGCGGTTTGACCACCGTTTCGCAGACCCCGCGTGTGCCGTCGCGCCGCACGAAAGTCAGTTCGCGGCGCCACGTGCCGTCCGCGGCGAGGGCGGCGAGCACTTCCCGGTGGATGCGTAACGCGTCTTCCGGCGGATAGAACATGGCGATCGGCTTGCCGAGAACTTCGCGCCGGCGATAACCCAGCACGCGCTCGCCTCCGGCGTTGAAATCGGTGATGTTGCCGCGCAGGTCGGTGATAACGATCGCGTCGCTCAGGTGTTCGAAAATCGCTGCCTGGCGCAGCAGCACGGTCTGCGCATCCTTACGTTCGGTGATGTCGATGCCGAGGCCGTAGATTGTCAGCGGCTCGCCCTGGCGGTCGTAGGTGGCGCGGCCACGGCCTTCCATCCAGCACCAGTCGCCGCTTGCATGCAGGAAGCGGAATTCGGCGACGTAGTCGTCACCGCTTTTCACCGCATGATCGACTGCCTCGTTGAGCGCAATCAGGTCGCCGGGATGAATCAGTTCGAAAAAGCCACCGGGCAATTTGGCAAACCGTCCCTCGGCGTAGCCCGCGAGCGCTTCCAGTTCGCGGCTCCACCAGAATTTGCCTGACTTCGACTCTTGCGACCACGCACCCATGCGCGCCCCGCGCATGGCGAGGCTCAGCACGTCGCGGCTTTCCTGCAATTCTTTCTGAGCGAGTTGATGCGCGGCGACAGACGCTTCTGCGTTGCGGCGCGCAAGCAGCAAGTCCTGCTCGTACTTGTGACGATCCGCGACGATCAGCACCGCCACTTCGAGGTAGCTGCTTGCGCCGTGATCGCGGCGCACCGCGTTGAGCAGCATCGGCACCATGTGGCCGTCCCGATGCAGCATGTTCAGTTTGACCTCGGCCACCGAACCCTGCATTTGCAGCAGCGGCGACCAGTGCGTCCGATGGAACACCTTGCTGTCGACTGTCAGCAGATCCTGAATGTGCTTTACCTCGGCAAGCTCCGGCGCGCTATAGCCGAGCCAACTGCAGAAGGTTGCGTTCACACGCAGGATCCAGCCGTCTGGGGTGGTCACGAGCAGGCCGCAGGCGGCGTGCTCGAACAAGGTATCGGCGGACGGCAAGGGGCGGTGCGTGCTTTGCATCGTCTTACAGGCTCAGCGGCGCGAGGTGGCGTTGCATGCGCTGGTCGCCGACACCATGCGCCAACATCATGGTCCGCTTGCCGCTACCGAAAATCTTTACGTTGTTGCGCTTCGTGACGCTCATCGTCGAGTCCTGTGGCCTGCCGGGATGGGTAGGGAATACGCCAGGCCCGGCATCGATGCGGAATGTTACCGCAGTCTCGCCGCGAGGCCTGGGCTGCGCGCCGACATGGAAAAGTCATTCGTATCGTTGGCATGCCCGGTTCGCGACGGCGGTCTCAGCCCGGCTGTGCGGGATAACCCGCAAGCAGGAATCCTCAATGCGACGCCGTTTTCCGACGAAATTTCGCGTTTTCCTTCAACTGAAGTTTGCGTGTTTTCCCCAACTCGCAGTGACTATATTCGCTCGTATACAACGGGCCGATGATGCAAAGGTGAATATAAAGCCATGCGCAATGCACGCAGCAAGGGCGGCATGCACGGCGGAAGTGCGTTTCATCCGTATTTCAACGCAATATTGCGTGCTTGCGCACGATGTGTCCGGAGGCGTCAAGACAGCATAAATCAGGAAGCGGTAGTCGGCCCAGTACGGTATGGTGATGAGGTAGCGCGTGTGCAGCGGCGGATCGAGCGTGGCGTGGCGAAAACCGAAGCGTATGCCTGGCGAGCGATAAGCGCTTGCCGCGCGGTGGGAGCGAATCTTGCACGCATGTTCCTCGATGCCCAAACGTGGCACCAGAAAGAAGCCGGGAGACCAGGGTGACGTTCGACGACAGAATGGACGAGAGCGATGACGTCGTGGTTTGGCGGACTATTCAGTATGCGATGGCATCAAACCGTCGCGTGCTCGTGGTCGACGATTACCGCGAGGCGGCCGAAGCTTTGCAGATGCTGCTGAGCGCCGACGGCTTCGAGTGCCGCGCGCTGTGCGATCCGCTCGCCGTGTGCGGCATGGCCTGTGAATGGCAGCCGTTCGCCGTTCTGCTCGACATCAAGATGCCCGGCCTCGATGGTCTTGAGCTGGCTCGCCGCCTGCGGGCCAATCCGTTGACTTCGGACATGCTGCTGGTGGCCTGTACGGCTTTTGCTTCGCGCGAAGACAAGGTGCGCGCCAAGGCCGCTGGTTTCGATGCGCATTGTGCCAAACCCCTGACACCGGAGCGCCTCTTGCGCGTGCTCGAGTCTGCCGCCGCGTTGCATACTGTGGGACCACAGTAAAGACGGCGTATTTATGCCCGATGCGTTAATTCCTCTGCGAAGTTCTCACCGGTCAGCCGGTTCAGCGGACACTCTTTAGCCCGCGTCATTCCTGTCTCCATTCATGCACGGCGAATGCATCGTATGCAGTGCTTGCACTGCGACGTCCGTGCGTTTTTCCGTAGTTGCCTGAAGGACGCCTTGTGCTGCGTGCGCAACACTCAGGTCCATAATTTGCTGGAGCAGCAAGCTTGCGCGCTTAAAACACGTGCGCAAGCGCCTTCAGCTTCCACAGGAATCCCTATGTCATCCCAGGCCAGCTATTCGACGCGCATCGCGGAAGGCACACCTTTCCCGCTTGGTGCGACGTGGAACGGAAGCGGCGTGAACTTCGCGCTGTTCTCAGCGCATGCAACCGGAGTCGAACTCTGTCTGTTCGATGAAACCGGCGAGACAGAAATCGAACGCATCGAGCTTCCGGAGTACACCGACGAGGTCTGGCACGTGTTCGTGCCGAATCTGAAACCAGGTGCGGTGTACGGCTATCGGGTCCACGGACCCTATGAACCGGAAAAAGGACATCGCTTCAATCCGAACAAACTCCTGCTCGACCCCTACGCCAAAGCGCATATCGGCGAGCTCAAATGGGCGCCGGAAATTTTCGGCTATACGCTTGATTCGGAAGAGGGCGACCTGTCATTCGACGAGCGCGACAGCGCGCCCTTCGTGCCGAAGTGCAAGGTGGTCGACGCCAACTTTTCGTGGAGTCATCCGGAACGCAATGCGCTGCCCTGGGAGCGCGTGATCTTCTATGAAACGCACGTGCGCGGATTTACCAAACGTCATCCCGAAGTACCGGAGAATTTGCGTGGCACCTTTGCGGGACTCGGCCAGCAGGTGGTGCTCGATTACATCAGGAGCCTCGGTGTCACGTCGGTCGAATTGATGCCGATTCAGACCTTCGTCAACGACAGCCATCTGCTCGACAAAGGCCTCACCAATTACTGGGGCTACAACACGATCGGATTCTTCGCGGCCGACCCGCGCTTCTTCGCTTCGTCGATCGACTCGGTCGGCGAATTCAAGGAGATGGTGGACCGTTTTCATAATGCCAACCTCGAAGTCATTCTCGACGTGGTCTACAACCACACCGCGGAAGGCAACGAGCGTGGTCCGACGATCTCCTTCAAAGGCATCGACAACGCGTCTTACTATCGATTGATGCCGGACGAGCCGCGCTATTACATCAACGATACCGGTACCGGCAACACGCTCAATCTGTCCCATCCACGCGTGCTGCAGATGGTCACCGACAGCTTGCGCTACTGGGTGACGGAGATGAAGATCGACGGTTTCCGTTTCGACCTCGCCACGATTCTCGGCCGTGAAACGCACGGGTTCGACGAAGGCGGCGGCTTCCTCGACAGTTGCCGGCAGGACCCGGTTCTCTCCGCCGTGCGACTGGTTGCTGAGCCGTGGGACTGCGGCCCCGGCGGCTATCAGGTGGGCGGCTTCCCACCCGGCTGGGCCGAATGGAACGATCGCTTTCGCGATACGGTGCGCGGCTACTGGAAGGGCGACGAAGGCGAGGTCCCCGATCTTGCCAAACGCCTGACCGGTTCGGGCGACAAGTTCAACCATCGTGGGCGCCGTCCGTGGGCCAGCGTAAACTTCGTCGCCGCGCACGACGGCTTCACGCTCAACGATCTGGTCTCGTACAACGACAAGCACAACGTGGCCAACGGCGAAGACAACAAGGACGGCCACTCCGACAACAAGTCATGGAACATGGGCATCGAAGGGCCGACGGACGATGCGGAGATCCGGCAGCAACGCGAGCGCCAGAAACGCAATCTGCTGGCCACGTTGCTGCTCTCGCAAGGTACGCCGATGATCCTCGCGGGCGACGAATTCGGCCGCACGCAGAAGGGCAATAACAACGCGTATTGCCAGGACAATGAGATCAGTTGGGTCGATTGGGAAGGCATCGACGACGACGGCCGTGCACTGACCGAGTTCGTCAAGAATCTGACCACGCTGCGCCATCGTCTGCCGGTACTGCGTCGCGGGCGCTTTCTCACCGGCGAATATAACGAGGCGCTCGACGTGACCGACGCGCGTTGGCTTTCTCCTGACGGCACCGATCTTTCGCAGGAACAGTGGGACGATCCGTCAATGCGCTGCTTCGGCCTCGTGATCGACGGACGCGCTCAGGCGAGCGGCATTCGACGTCCCGCGTCCGATGCGACCTTGCTGCTGGTGCTGAACGCGCATCACGACGTGGTCAATTTCACGCTGCCCGACATTCCCGAAGGCGATCAGTGGACCTGTCTGCTGGATACGAATATGCCGGTGCGCGCAGAGTTGCCGCAATTCAGCGCCGGCGACGCGTATCAGGTGACCGGCCGTTCATTGCTGCTGTTCGCACTTGACGCGCCGAGCCGCGCGACGCAACGCGTGTTTGATCGCCTGGAAGAACAACTTACCACTGACGAAAACGAACGCCCGGCGGGAACGTGACCCGTTACGTCTGACTAAATGGGACCTACCCGGAACCAACTCACCTGAGTGTTCTTCACCGCGCTGCAACACGCGGTGAACGGCCTATCAGTGGACGCCCTACGTGCGCAATGCGTGTGCCCGACTAACGGCCGCCACACGTGCGTCGTTTCCGTCACGAGCCACGCTATGGAGAACGGCGGAAGTGCGGTAAATTCCGGGGAGCGGAAAAAGCGCACGGACAACGCGGGACGCGTCGTGCACGACCACCCCGACCCGTACTCATCTTTCATGGAGATCGTGACCGTGCAACGTGCCGAACGTGTTGCAGTCGATTTCCCCATGCCGTCGCGTAATTTCGCGGTGACGCGGCGCGTGCTTCTGATCGTGCTCGCGGTTTCGATTGTGTTTCCTTTGGCCTGCCTCGCGGGTTACGGGTATTTCGATTACCAGCGCCGGATTGCCGATTCGAACGACATGATCGACCGGCTCGCGCGCGTCACCGAGGAACAGGCCGTCAAGGTGCTGGACCTCAACCAGCAGATGGCCTCGCGCATCGTCGACCTGCTCGGCAACGACAATGACGCGCAGATTCGCGCGCAGGAAGCCGGCTTGCACGACCGTCTACGGCAAATCGGCGGCGACTTTCCGCAGGTCGCGTCGATTTACCTGCTCGGTGCGGATGGAAAACTGCTGGTGTCGAGTCGCGCTTATCCGGCGCCGGTCATGTCGAATAGTCAACGTGAAGACTTCACTGCCGCCAAGGCGATGCGGCCGCAACCCTATTTCTCACTGCCCTTATTCGGGCCGCTGTCGCAAACCAATGTGTTCAACACTGCGACCGGCCGCTCGGGCGAGAATGGGCAATTCCTGGGCGTGGTGTCTGTGGCGTTGCGCACCGACTACTTTTCGCGCTTCTACCGTGAACTGACGAATGGCGATACGTCGCTCTCGCTAGGTCTGTACCGTCAGGACGGCAGCTTGCTGGTGCGTTATCCGGCGTGGCCGAGCGGCGCCAAGCCTACCCAGCAAAGCGCGTTCATCGCGGCATTGCGCGACAAACAGTTATTCGGCCATATCCGTCTGACGTCAACGGTCGATGGCGTTGAACGGCTGCTGGCGTTTCGCCGCGTCGGCGACTACCCGCTCTATGTGATGAGCGCGTATGAAGCGGGCTCGATCGGCGCCGCGTGGCGCGAGCATTTCATGGCGATCGCGGCGATCACGGCCGTGCCTTGCGTGGCGATCTGGCTGCTGGTGTTTTTCTCATTGCGCCAGCTTGCCGGCGAGCGCCGCGCGTGGGAGCGCTGGCAAGGCGAAGTGGCGATGCGTCTTTCTGCCGAGGCGTCGAGCCGGCAATTGCAGCGCATGGGTGCGCTCAGCAATCTCGTCGCCAATGTCGCGCACGATTTCAACAATCTGCTGATGGTCGTATCGGCCAACACCGAACTCGCGCGCTTGAAGCGCTATAACAACCTGGAAAAAGAGGTGCAGGCCGTCGAGCGCGCCACCGCCACGGCGGAATCGTTGACACGGCGGCTCCTGAGCGTGGCGAAAAAACAGCCGCTCAAGCAGGAACCGGTCAACCTCGCCACATGGTTACCGAGCGCCGCGCCACTCATCGACGCGGCGCTCGGCGACAACATCGAAATGGCCTTGAACATGGTCGACCATGTCTGGCAGGTGCTGGCCGACCCGACCGACCTCGAATTCGCGATCATGAATCTGGCGGTCAACGCGCGCGATGCGATGCCGCGCGGTGGCCGCTTCGTGATCCGTTGCCAGAACAACCGTCTGGTGGGTAGCGACACCTTGCTGCCCGACGGCGAATACGTGCTGATTGCCTGTTCCGACGACGGCGAAGGGATGCCCGAAGGCATCGCCCGTCACGCGTTCGATCCGCTGTTCACCACCAAGCTGCGCGGCTTGGGCTCCGGCCTAGGCCTCGCCCAGGTCCTCGCCATGTGTGAACAGGCCGGCGGCACAGCCAAAATCGACAGCGTGCCGGGCAGTGGCACAACGGTCAGACTGTATTTGCCGCGCTATCGCGATCGGCAGAAGGCGATAGTGCCCGATGTAGAAACGGCGCAACAGCCGGCACCGGCTCCAATGGGCGTCGTGTTGCTGGTCGAAGACAACGAAGATGTGGCGGCGGGCGTAGCCGCCGTGCTGGAAACCTTCGGCTGCGAAGTGCGGCATGAGCCGACCGCCGACCTGGCGCTCGACGCGCTGAGCGGTGGCGCGAAGTTCGAACTCGTGCTGTCCGACATTCAGATGCCGGGCAAGCTAAACGGCATCGACCTTGCGGAAAAAGTACGCAGCGCGTGGCCGGCGCAGAAGATCGCGCTGATGACCGGCTACGCCGACGAGCTCGAACGGGCGCGCCGGCTCGGCGTAGCGATACTCGCCAAACCCTTCAATATCGACGAGCTGCACGCGCTGGTTGTTTGCGAACCGTAAGGCCGCCTTGGCAAGCGCGGCACGCGTGGACGGCTCGCCGTGGGACTAGCTCTTTTCCTGCGAAGCGTCGTACTTGCCGAGCGCCGCCGCGCTGTTCAGGCGGGCGCGCTTGAGCAGTGCCTGCTGGGCTTCCTTGACGTTGCTCGCTTGTCCTTTCCATGCTTGCAGCGGCGGTTCCTGCAACGCGCGGCCATACGAGAAACTCAGATTCCACGGCAGCGGCCCGAGGCGATTCATTGCATCGAGATTGGCCGTTGCCTCTTCCGGCGTTTGCCCGCCGGATAGAAACACGATCCCTGGCACCGCCGACGGCACCGTGCGCTTCAGTATCCGCACCGTGTGCGCCGCGATGTCCGAGGTCGACGATTGCTGAGCGTGCTCAGAGCCCGCCAGCACCATGCTCGGCTTCAGCAGAATGTGTTCGAGCACCACGCGATGCCGGTGCAGTGCGTTAAAGACTTCGTGCAACACGGCCTCGGTCACTTCCGCGCTGCGTCCGATGGTGTGATCGCCGTCCATCAGTACCTCCGGTTCGACGATCGGCACGATGCCCGCTTCCTGCGAGATCGCCGCGTAGCGCGCAAGGGAGTCGGCATTCGCTTCGATGGCGAGGCGGCTCGGCAAGCTAGCCGTGATGTTGTAGACCGCGCGCCATTTCGCAAAGCGCGCGCCTTGTCGCTTGTAATCGACGAAACGCCTGGCCAGGCCGTCGAGGCCTTCGGTGATTTCGTCACCCGGGGCGAGTGCGAGCGGAATCTTGCCGAGGTCCACCTTGATGCCGGGCACGATGCCGTTCCTCGCGGAGAGTTGCGGAAAAGGCGTACCGTCGTCCGCTTTCTGCCCGAGTGTTTCTTCGTAAAGGATCACGCCGCTCACGAATTCGCCGAGCCCCGGCGTGGTCAGCAGCAGATTGCGATAGGCGCGGCGGTTTTCCTCACTGGATTCGAGGCCGATCGTCTTGAAGCGTTTGGCGATGGTCGGGCCGCTTTCGTCGGCGGCGAGAAGACCTTTGCCGGGTTGGGCCATCGCATCGACGGTGGCTTGCAGCTCGCTACGGGTGTCCATGAAGTGTGCTCCCAGTAATCCGGTTAGCGGATGAAGTCTAGTCAGAGCGAAGTGAACGCCTCGGCTATCTCGGTGGCGTTAGCCGGGCGCACAATGCGTGCGACTTCGGCGCCGTCGCGCATGAAGATCAGCGTGGGCCACAGTTTCACCTTGAAGGACCGGCCCAGCGGGCGGCCGGGACCGTCTTCGATTTTCAGATGCCTGATGCCGGCATGCGGTTCGAAAGCTTTTGCGATCGATGCCTGTGCGCCCTGGCAGTAGCCGCACCAGTCCGTGCCGAATTCTATGACCGTGACGCCCGGGAAGGCGTCGACTTCGGCTCGTGCGGGCGCTTTGGGGGAATAGGCTGTTCGGGTTGCCATGAGTGCTCCGGTGCTTTTTTACCTGTGCCGGCAGGGCTTTCCACTGTCGCGGAGTCTCGCTGCCCGTCGATTTTTGTAAGAGTAGCAGCTATGGTCAGGATCGTCAGCGCGGGTGGCAGTTGCCTGTGCGCAGGCAAACCCACAATGCCAGCCGAAGCACAAAACCTGCTACCTCGCGCATTGCGTTACCGCCAGCGCCAAAGCATCCTGACCTGGAGGGTTCTGGAAAAAGTCCTCAACGCTAACGTGTTGTTCCTCGGCCAGTGCCTGTATTCACACAAACGCATATTCTTGTCAGCGTGACATGTTAAACGTCATGATTCGCCCTCGAGGCACCATCGCGTTCAGGAAAGGACATGGCAGAAAAGATCTACCTTCGGCACCCCGGCAAGGATGAAACGGTCGCGGTCGCCACCGGTTTCAGTTGGGGCGCGTTGCTATTGGGCTTCGTCTGGGCCATGTCGAAGAGAATGTGGTTTGCCACGTTCATCATGCTGGCGGTCAACACGTTGCTGTTTTTCTCGGGCTTGTGGGGTGAAACGATCGGCACGATCGGGCTGGTACTGTCGGTGCTGTTCGGCGTTGCGTGCGGCGTTTATGGCAACCAGTGGCACCGTTGGACGCTCGAGCAGCGCGGATACGTCGTCGTGCGTCCGGCGGGAGCGGATAGTGCTGAGGCTCAAGCCACTCACGCACGTCCCCCTGAGCAGATCCCCTGAATTGGGATGCGAGGGCGCAGGTTTACGCGTCGGCAAGCCAGGCCGATAATGCCCCGTTCGTTCCGGCCACGAAGTCTGCGCCGCGCATCGCGCGTCGCAGACTCGCTTTCCCTGACCCACCGCCACCCGTGTTGAAAACCTCCCGTTTTTTCGACCTGCTGCACATCCCTGGCTTCAAGCCGCTGGCCGCCGCCACCCTCATGCTCGGTGTGGCGATGTCGTTCACCGCTCCGTATCTGTCGCTGTTCGGCGTAGAGCGCGCCGGCATGACGCCGCTCAGGCTCGGCATCTTCATGACGCTGATCGCTGCCAGCGGGGTGCTCGCCAGCACCTTCGCCGGCCGCTGGAGCGACGCGAGCGGACGGCATCGGCCGTTGCTGCTGGCGGCACTGGTGGCCGCCGCTCTCGGTTATCTCTGTCTATGCGTAGTGCGTGACTACCGGCTGCTGCTGGCGGTCGGCATTGTCTTCATCGGCGCGGGCGGCTCGGCCATCTCGATGGTGTTCTCGTTCAGCCGCGCGGCACTGCCGGTGCCGGACCCCGCGGAGCGCGCATTCGCCAGCGCCACCTTGCGGACCATCCTCTCGGCGGCGTGGGTGTTCGGGCCGTCGGTGGGCGCACTGGTGCTCGCCGGCGCCGGCTTCTATGGGCTCTTCCTGTTCGCGGCGGCAAGTTTCGCGACCTGCGCGACCATCGTCTGGCGCATGCGGGAGCCGCAAGGCCATCTGGGCGATCACACGGTCGAAGACACGGCCTCGGAGCCGTCGGCCTCGATCACCGTGCCGCCGCTGACCGCACCCGGCGAAGATGCGCACGAGGACTTGCCGGGCGTCGCCTCGCAGAACGACATCCGCCGTGCCGTGGCCGCGCTCACCTTGCTGGGTCTCGCCGCGAACGCCACCATGATCGTGCTGCCGCTCTACATCGTGCACGGCCTGAACGGCACGCATCTCGACGTGTCGGTGATGCTCGGCCTTGGCGCCTTGACGGAAATTCCGATGATGCTCGCGCTCGGCGCGAAGTCGTCGACGCTGCACAAGCCGAACTGGCTGGCCGCCTGCGCAGCGGTTCACGCGCTGTATTTCGTCGCGATGTCGATGGCGGGGACTGTCCATGTGCTGATCCCGATGCAGATACTCAACGCGTTCGTCGTCGCGGTGACTTCGTGCCTCGGCATGGTCTACGTGCAGGATCTGATGCCGCACGCGCCGGGGCGCGCGACGGCGTTATTCTTCAACGCAGCGCGGGTCGGCTCGATTCTATCCGGCGTGTTGTCGGGTTTGCTGGTCGAGGCATTCAGCTATCGCGGCACGTTCCTGTTCTGCGGATTGCTGGCGCTTTGTGCGCTGGTGCTGTTTGCCGTGCCGGGTTATCGTTATCCGCTCATGTGGCGCGCGGTGCGGCGTTTTGCGCTCACACAATACGAGAAGGTCCAGGCGCGCCGGCAATAGGGCTTGCAGTTCGTACTTGCCACGCCCTTGGCGCGCTCAAACCGATCCGATCCATGCCCACATGTGGCGGCGCCCGCGAAAGCGTCGCGCTTTATCCCGTGCCAGAAGTGTAAGAAGGCAGTTAGCTAAATCGAAGCCTACGTCCTGACTGCAGCGCATACCGAAGCACGTCCGGAACTTCTGACTGCGCAAAACCTCAGCAAAGAAGCGTATCGTCGTTCGATGCAGACGGGGATGCCCGATTCACTGCATGGACGGTGCGAGGCTGCTACCGTGTGTCCGTCGGATCACACAAAACGCAACTACAGTTAGGAGAGCCACTTGCCGCCTGCGGAGCGGGCGGCATGGCCGCAGCACACCGAGCCAGATCGAGCAGCGCAACGAGACACTTTCCGGAGCGAGATATGCAGCTAGGCATGATTGGATTGGGACGCATGGGCGCGGACATGGTGCGGCGCCTGACGAAGGGCGGTCAGCAATGCATCGCTTACGACGTCCAACCGGCGGCGGTGGAAAAACTGAAACAGGACGGCGTCGCGGGTGCCGCATCGCTGGAAGACCTGGTCGCGCAACTGCAAAAACCGCGCGCAGTGTGGCTGATGGTGCCCGCAGCGGTGGTCGACAAAACGCTCGAGAACCTCGTGCCCTTGCTGGAGCCCGGCGACATTGTGATCGACGGCGGCAACTCCTATTACCACGACGACATACGCCGTAGCGCCGAACTCGCACAGCGCGGGCTTCACTATGTGGACGTCGGCACGAGCGGCGGCGTCGCGGGACGTGAGCGCGGCTACTGTCTGATGATCGGCGGCGAGACTGAAGTCGTGAAACGGCTCGAACCGATTTTCTCGACGCTTGCGCCGGGTGCGGGCGCAGCGCCTGCCACGCCGGGGCGCGCAGCCGGCAGCACGGCCGATCAGGGCTTCCTGCATTGTGGCCCGCAGGGGGCGGGGCACTTCGTGAAGATGGTCCACAACGGCATCGAATACGGCATGATGGCCGCGTATGCCGAAGGCCTGAACATTCTGCGTCACGCCGATGCCGGCAAACACGCGCGCGAAGCCGATGCCGAAACATCGCCGCTGCGCCGTCCCGAGCTTTACCAATACGAACTGAATCTCGCCGAGGTCACCGAGGTATGGCGGCGCGGCAGCGTGATCGGTTCGTGGCTGCTGGACCTGATAGCAGGATCGCTTGTCAGCGACGCCGATCTGCAGAGCTACGCAGGGCGCGTATCGGATTCGGGCGAAGGGCGCTGGACGGTGGCGGCAGCGATCGACGAAGGCGTGCCGACGCCGGTGCTGAGCGCGGCGCTATTCGCGCGTTTCAGTTCGCGGGGCGACGCGGATTTTGCGAACCGGGTGTTGTCGGCCATGCGGCACGACTTCGGCGGTCACGTCGAGAAAGCGGCCACGCCGGCCGATGGACACAAGAGCTAATTCCGGGGAGCCGCAATGCAAGCCTCTAATACCACGCCTCACGACGTCGTCTTTCTATTCGATTGCGATAACACGTTGCTGGACAACGATCATGTGCTGGCGGATTTACGCGCGCAGATGAAACGGGAGTTCGGCGAGCAGAACTGTGCGCGGTACTGGGAAATTTTCGAAGGTCTGCGGGCGGAGCTTGGCTACGCCGATTACCTCGGCGCGTTGCAGCGGTATCGGCTGGAGAACCCTCGGGACACACGCCTGTTGTTGATGTCGGCGTTTCTGATCGATTATCCGTTTGCGAACCGGCTGTATCCGGGGGCATTGGATGCGATCAAACATGTGTCGCAGTGGGGGCCTGCGGTGATTTTGTCCGACGGCGATGTGGTGTTCCAGCCGCGCAAGATTTCCCGTTCGGGCCTATGGGAAGAGGTGGGGGGACGGGTTTTGATCTACATCCATAAGGAACAGATGCTCGATCAGGTGATGGAGTGCTATCCAGCCCGGCACTATGTGATGGTGGACGACAAATTGCGGATTCTGACCGCCATGAAGAAGGCCTGGGGAGAGACGCTGACTACGGTTTTCCCTCGCCAAGGGCACTACGCATTCGATCCCAAGGAGATTTCCAGCAATCCGCCCGCGGATGTGACTATCGAGAGGATTGGGGAGCTGGCTGATATCGACGTCGATATGCTTCTGAGCGGCGGGACGGTAGGGGGCGCCTAGATTTTCTGCCTTTCACCGCCCACCGGGTGGCTTGCTAGCCAAGGCCCAGCAATTTGACCAGCAAGCCGAACACGCCCACCAGCACGGCGACACCGGCGCACAACAGCACAAGCGAGAGAAGGAGAATCAGGGGCCCTTTGAGGCGGCTGGGTGTCGACATGGTGGCCGTTCAGATAGAGGGCGAGCAGCAGAGGATGCGCCAGATGCGGCCCGCCGTCGCGCATTTAGCATGAAGAGCTTAATCGCATTCACTTAATGCCCACTTAAAGTCTGGCGCAAGACCGGCGGCTTCTGCCGCGCCAACGGCGCCCGTCAGCCGGACAGTCCAACACCGTACAGACACGGCGGCCAATTGAGCGCATGATCCTTGCTTGGCGCGCGTCGTAAGCAGATTTGCTCAAAATCGGCCGCGCGCTCAATCGGATGCCCACTTTCACGTCGCAGGCGATCAAACGCAGTGCGGCCGGCGGGCCAAGGAAAAATCATGACATCCGCAATCTGGGGCATCGTAGCAGGCATGGCGCTGATGTTCGGCGCTTCGATGTACCTGCGTCAGCTTCGTCTCCTGCACCGCCCGGACCACCGTTGGACTGGCAAGAAACGTTGATTCGTCACACATCCTCGAAAAGGGAGGCACCATGTCACCAATACCTGCTCCGCGACGTTCGCCGTCGCCGTTGCGTCAGTCCGATTCGCCTGGCGCCGTGCGCGACCGGCGCGCCGAACTCGGCCGCGCCGACGAAGCGCGCGCCGAGCAACGCGAACGCGACGACACCCGCAACGATCCCAATGCCAGCAAATGGCGCTACCAGCCACCACAACGGAAAGAGAAAGAGCCGGTGTAAGGCCTTCAACTGAACACCCGCAAACGAACGAACAAACAATCGAACGGGCGTTAGCCAACGTTCGGGCCGGCAATCGGATCGGCCATTTCCCTATCGGCGCTTCCCGCGCCTACACGAAAGCGACGCACACGCGTCGCAGGATCAAGCTTTGGACGATCGCGCCGAACCATGACGCGCATGTCCTGTCACACCCCTGACGATCGCCGGCCCGACCCCAGGAACCTTGCACAACGGACCTTTTCCCTACGCTTGCGTTATGTCATGCGCATGACAGGACGGCCGCCATTGCCGGTTTTTCTTCACTGATCGCGTCGCGAACAATCGCTGCAGCACCCGCTAACCAGCCTGACAGTCCTTTTCAAGGAGTGGCACCATGGCCGAAGCAACCTCCCGTCCGTCCCCGCCGAAAACATTGGAGCCCGAAACGTTGCGCAAGATGGACCGCTACTGGCGTGCCTGCAACTACCTCTCGGCCGGCATGATCTACCTGCGCGACAACCCGCTATTGCGTGAACCGCTCAAACCCGAACACATCAAGAATCGCCTGCTGGGCCATTGGGGCTCGGACCCTGGGCAAAGCTTCCTGCTGGTGCATCTGAACCGGCTGATCAAAAAGCTCGATCTGAACGTGATCTATGTCGCCGGACCGGGCCATGGCGCGCCTGCCACGCTGGCTCATTGCTACCTCGAGGGCCACTACTCGGAAATCTATCCTGACCGCAGCGAGGACGAAGCCGGCATGCAGCGCTTCTTCCGCCAGTTCTCGTTTCCCGGCGGCATCGGCTCGCATTGCACGCCCGAAACGCCGGGTTCGATTCACGAAGGCGGCGAACTCGGCTATAGCCTGTCGCACGGCTACGGCGCCGCGTTCGACAACCCCGACCTGATCGTCACGGTGATGATCGGCGACGGCGAGGCGGAAACCGGACCGCTGGCCACCTCATGGCACTCGAACAAATTCCTCAACCCGATTCGTGATGGCGCGGTGCTGCCGGTTCTGCATCTGAACGGCTACAAGATCGCCAATCCGACGATCCTCGCGCGGATTCCCCGTGAGGAACTCGAATCGTTGCTGACCGGCTATGGCCATAAGCCGTATTTCGTCGAAGGCGACGATCCGGACACCATGCATCAGCAGATGGCCGCGACGCTCGAACAATGCATCGGTGAAATCCGCGCGATCCAGCAACATGCTCGTGAAGCCAATGATGCAACGCGGCCGCGCTGGCCGATGATCGTGCTGCGCTCGCCGAAGGGCTGGACCGGGCCGAAGGAAGTCGACGGCCATCAGGTGGAAGGCTCGTGGCGCGCGCACCAGGTGCCGGTGCTCGATCCGGTCACGAATAGCAAGAGCCTGAAGCTCGTCGAGAGCTGGCTGCGCAGTTATGAACCGGAATCGTTATTCGACGAAGCAGGGCGTCTGGTCGAGGAACTGCGCGAACTCGCGCCTGAAGGCACGCGCCGCATCAGCGCCAATCCGCATGCGAATGGCGGCCTGCTGTGCAAAACGCTCGACCTGCCGGCGTTTTGCGACTACGCGGTAGCGGTGAAAAAGCCTGGCGGCTCGTACACGTCGCCCACTGAGGTGCTCGGCACGTTTCTGCGCGACGTCATGCGTAACAACATGACGAACTTCCGCGTGTTCGGCCCCGACGAAACCGCGAGCAACAAGCTGACGGCCATCTACGAGGCCTCCGAGAAAACCTGGCTCGCCGAAACCATGGCAAGCGACGCAGACGGCGGTGAACTCTCGGTGGACGGCCGCGTGATGGAGATGCTGAGCGAGCACACGCTCGAAGGCTGGTTCGAAGGTTACGTGCTGACAGGACGTCATGGGCTTTTCGCTACCTATGAAGCGTTCGTCCACGTGATCGATTCGATGTTCAACCAGCACGCCAAGTGGCTGGAGAAAGCGAAGCGCGATCTCGGCTGGCGGCAGCCGGTGCCGTCGATCAACCTGCTGATCACGTCGCTGGTATGGCGCCAGGATCACAATGGCTTCACGCATCAGGACCCGGGGTTTCTCGATGTCGTGACCAACAAGAGCCCGGACGTGGTGCGTATTTATCTGCCGCCCGATGCGAACTGTTTGCTGAGCGTCGCCGATCATTGTTTGCGTTCGCGCGACTACGTCAACGTGATCGTCGCCGACAAGCAGCCGCATCTGCAGTATCTCGAGATGGATTCGGCCGTCACGCATTGCACCAAGGGCATCGGCATCTGGGATTGGGCGTCGACGGATCAAGGCGTCGAGCCGGACGTGGTGATGGCGTGCGCGGGCGACATCGCGACAATGGAAGCGCTTGCCGCCGTGCAGATTCTGAAAGAGCGCTTTCCCGAGTTGAAGATCCGCTTCGTCAACGTGGTCGATCTGTTCCGCCTGATGCCTGAACATGCGCATCCGCACGGTCTGTCCGATCGCGATTTCGATTCGTTGTTCACTACCAGCACGCCGGTGATTTTCAACTTCCATTCGTATGCGTCGTTGGTGCATAAGCTCACGTACAACCGCACCAATCACGGCAATCTGCACGTGCACGGCTACCACGAGAAAGGCAACATCAATACGCCGCTCGAACTGGCGATCATCAATCAGGTCGACCGTTTCTCGCTGGCGATCGACGTGATCGATCGTGTGCCGGCGCTGCGCGGTGTCGGCGATCACGCGAAAGAGTGGTTGCGTGGGCAGATCATCGAGCATCTTGCTTATGCGCATGCCGAGGGCATCGACAAGGAAGAGATCCGCAACTGGACGTGGAAGGGCTGAGCGGAGCGTGTCATGGAGACTCATGAGAAGACCGGCGACCAGGCTCCGACGATTCTGGTGTTGAACAGCGGTTCGTCATCACTGAAATTCGGACTGTTTACGCGCTGCGCGCACGCCGGCGGCGATGAAACATTGCTGCTGGAAGGGAGTGCAGAAGGTATTGGGCGAGGCGACGGAAGCCTGCGAATCAAGTCGCCTGACGGCCGCGTGCTGGTGCAAGAAGAGGATGTACTGGAGTCGCAGACCGACGCGTTGCAGAAGCTCGCGCGCGTGCTTGCGGAGCAGAAGCACGGGCGTCCTGCTGCGGTGGGGCATCGCGTGGTGCATGGTGGGCCGCATCTGCGAACTCATCAACGTTTGACGGCTGAAGTCCGGCAGCGCTTGCAGGACGCCGTGCACTTTGCGCCCTTGCACATTCCACCGGCGCTGGCATTGATCGACGAGGCAAGCAGGATTTTCGGCGACGCAGAGCATTTCGCCTGCTTCGATACGGCGTTTCATTCCACGCTGCCGGCACGCGCGGCGCAGCTTGCGTTGCCGCGCCGTTACGCGGAGGCTGGTGTGATTCGCTACGGCTTTCACGGGCTGTCGTATGAATCGTTGGTGACGCGGCTCGGCGCTGACTTGCCGCCGCGCACGGTGTTCGCCCATTTGGGCAACGGCTCGAGTTTATGTGCATTGCAGAACGGCAAATCCATCGATACGTCGATGGGGCTCACGCCGACCGGTGGCATACCGATGGGCACGCGCAGCGGCGATCTCGATCCGGGCGTGCTGCTGTATTTGATGCGCGTGGAGAAGCTCGATGCCGATGCGCTGGAGACGCTGTTGAATCGCCAGAGCGGCCTGGCCGGTTACGCCGATGGCGAGAGCGATATGCAGGCGCTGGAAAAGCGCGCTGCGGCGGGCGATGCGAATGCATCGCTGGCGCTGGATGCGTTTGCTACCGCCGTGCGCAAGACGATTGGCGCCTATGCGGCTTTGCTGGGCGGGATCGATTTGCTGGTGTTCACGGGTGGCATCGGTGAACACAGTGAGGAGATTCGTAAGCGAGTGTGCGAGGGGCTTGCGTTTTTGGGGCTGTCGGAAGGGGATTCAGTAGGGAAGGTGAGGGCGATTCACACCGAGGAGGAGAAGCAGATCGCAAGACATTGCCGGACGCTGTTGCGAGCGGAAGCGGGTTAGGGCAACTTAGCTTTGATGATGGCGTGATCAGAGACGCCGGTGACGCCGAACAGGCGAGAGACGTCTTCGAGTGCGGCAGCTCGTTGCTCGTTATGTTGAAGTACACCGAGCAGGGTGATGCGTCCGTGTGAGACTTTGACTTGCAGGGTGTTTGGGGGGACGGCCGTATCCCATGCCAAGCGTCTCGTGGCTTCTGCGGCGATTTGTTCATCAGTGAGCCGCATGCTTGGGTTGCTGCGCGTGACGGAGCGGGATCTGGTCATGGAGATTCCCTCGAGAGTGGACACCGATTGGACAACACTAGCAGATGTCGCTGGATTTGCCTTTGGCGACGCTTCCGGACCACCTGTCAGATCGAGTCCAGGCTAGTAAGCCTCATCGCAAAAGGGCGGCGGCCGGTTCGATGAACAACCGCGGCGGCGCGCGCAGCGCCGCCGCAAGTATGGCAGTAAGCGCCGCGCACGCAAACAAGCCCTATTGAATGGAACCCGCCAAAACCTGCGCCGTAGCCGCCGACAACGTCCACCCCAAATGCCCATGCCCGGTGTTATAAAAAACGCCGCGCCGTTTTCCGCGCCCGACCTTCGGCAACATACTCGGCAACATCGGCCTTAACCCCGCCCAAGGAATCACTTTCGAAGTCGACACCTCAGGAAAATACCGTCGAGTCCAGTCGACCAGCGGCGCAATCCGATCCGACCGGATATCCCGATTGAACCCATTGATCTCCGCCGTCCCCGCAACCCGGAACCGATCCACGCCAAGCCGGCTCGTCACGATCTTCGCGCTGTCGTCGAGCAAACTTACCCAGGGCGCGTTCTGCTGACTCACTTCATCATCGAGACATACGGTGATCGAATACCCCTTAACCGGGTAGACGTTCACGTGATCGCCAAGCATCGCCGCGAAGTCGCGGCTCTTCACACCGGCGCACACCACGATCCGCTCGAAAGCAAACTGTTGCGACTCACCTTCCAGATTGACCATCAACGAGAACCGTCCCTCAGCCGGCTGCTCGATCGCCGTAATTTCCGCGTCGTAGTGAAACTCGACACCATGCCGCACGCAAGCATCAGCCAACCCGCGCGTGAACTTGTGAATATCGCCAGTGGAATCGGAAGGCGTAAAAAACCCACCAAAAAAATCGCCATGCAACGTCGGCTCGATCGTGTGCAACTCGCTCGACGTCACCGGATTCCGGTCCAGCCCACCTTCGCGCAGCAGTTCATTCACCTTGCTGGCCGCATCGAATTCCTTGCGCGTCTTGTAGATGTGCAAGATGCCGCGCCGCTCCAGATCGAAGTCGATCCCTTCGCGCTCGGCAATCGAAAACAGATGCTCACGCGCAGCAATCGCGAGCCGCACCGTTTCGACAGTGTTCGTGCGGTAATGCGGGATCTGCCGCAGAAATTCACCCATCCACGAATACTTGTGCCACGTGGGCATCGGATTGAGCAGCAGCGGGGCGTCGCGCGTGAGCATCCAACGCAAGCCCTTCAGCACCGTGGCCGCGCTGTTCCAGACTTCGGCATTGCTGGCGGACAACTGGCCGCCGTTGGCGAACGAGGTCTCCATCGCCGCATAGCGATGACGTTCGAACACGGTGACATGGTGGCCGCGCTGCGCAAGGGCGTGAGCAGTCGTAACGCCGGTAATGCCGGCGCCGATAATGGCGATTCGTGACATGACATGGTCCAGAGTAGTTGAGCATCACCGGTGTCGATTTCGTGTCGAAACCGGCGTTGATGCCCCATCTGTCCATGTACCTGAGAGTTTCTTCCTGTGAGCATATCGCTTGCGATGCAAGCGGTATGCAGGGAATCCCCTTCGGTGGGCGCGCGTGGCGCCGCTCTCCAGATGTTCCAGCTGCGCGGTCCTTTTGCCTGAGAGTTTCCGGGGCGGTTGCTCCGTCGGCGTCGTCACAATCCTCTGACGATCTCTCCCGCGCTGCATTGCAGAACGGCTCGACGATACCGGGCAATAAATTTCACCGCAAGTGTTTCTTTCGATGCAGCGCGCAATCGGCACAGTACGGTGCCATATGCAACGGCGCGTCCGCCCCACTGGCGCAATCAAAGCCATTCAACTGCCTATAGGGACTTTTTATGTGGGGGTTTAAGGCTTGAACCGGCGGCGTCGGCTATATTTGGCGGCATTGCCCGACTTCAATTCCCACAGGAGAACGCCGTGCCCGCTGCCACAACGCTGCTTGCCTTTGCCCTGGTCTCGCTCGGCATGGTGCTCACGCCCGGCCCGAACATGATCTACCTGATCTCCCGATCGCTCTGCCAGGGGCGGCGTGCGGGGCTCGTGTCGCTCGGCGGCGTCGCGCTCGGCTTTGTGTTCTACATGTTTTGCGCGGCGTTCGGTATCACCGCACTGCTGTTGACGGTGCCCTACGCGTACGACGCGCTGCGTTTCGGCGGCGCGCTCTACCTGCTGTATCTGGCGTGGCAGGCGGTCAAGCCGGGCGGCCGCTCGCCGTTCCAGGTGCGCGACCTGCCGCACGACAGCCGCGGTAAACTGTTCACCATGGGGCTCGTCACGAACCTCGCGAATCCGAAGATCGCGGTTATGTATCTGTCGCTGCTGCCGCAATTTATTTCACCGGAGCACGGCAGCGTGCTCACGCAGTCGATCGCGCTGGGTTGCGTGCAAATCGTCGTCTCCGTCACGATCAACGCGTTGATTGCGACCATGGCAGGTTCGATCGCCGGGTTTCTCGCTGGGCGGCCGATCTGGCTACAGGTACAACGCTGGCTGATGGGCACCGTGCTCGCCGGTCTGGCCGTACGGATCGCGCTCGATTCACGCCGTTAAGCCACGCGATGCAGACTCGCCTGAGTCTGCATCGCGGCCTTCCTCGCCGAGCATCGGTCAGTATCGACCACCATGCTCGTGGTGCATCACAGGCGGCCTGCCTGCGTCACGCTCACAGCGTCTTGTACATGATGGTGGTTGAATCAAGCCGCTCTTCCAGCGTGTCGCGGCAAAATTGCGGAATCACTCCGGCCGTCTGATAACCCAGCGAGGCATAGAGCGGCTCGGCCTTGTCGCCGGTGCGCGTATCGAGCGTCAGCAGGCTGCGCTGCAACTGGTGCGCACGGTGTTCCAGTTCCGCCATCAGCGCTTTGGCGATGCCCTGGCGGCGGAACGCGGGGTGGACCAGCAGCTTGCGCACCTCGGCGCGATGACGCTGGTTCGGCATCGTGTCGTAATCGAGTTGCACGGTGCCGGCGATCGCCTCACCATGACGAGCAACAAAAAGCACCAGCGCGCCCGCACGCAGCGACGGCAGCACCTTGCCGCTCCAGAACGCCTCGCTCTCTTCGACGCTATACGGCAATACAAAGCCAACGCTCGCACCGTCATGGACGCAGGCACGCAGCAGCGCGCCGAGTTCGGGCAAATGGCGAACGAGGCCGTCGGCGGAAAAGGTCGTGATGGTAGTCGCGTTCATGGCGGCTCGAACTCAAACGATGAAGAGGATGTAGCGCGCCGCGCTATGCGAGGGCGTGACGAACGCGCTGGGGCCGAACAACTGGTAGCGCAGGCAGTCGCCGGGTTGCAGATCGTGACTTCGGCCGTCGACGGTGATCTGCAGTTGCCCTTCAAGCAGGATCAGATGATGCTCGAGGCCGGCTCTCGGCGACGCGTCGTATGTGATGCGTACGCCGGCATCGAGTTCGCACTCTAGCGCCTCGCCGCTCAGCGCCTGGGCGGGCGGCGACACGGAGCGGCGCCGGAAGCCGACGCTCGGGTCGACCCAGACCGGCTGCGCGTCGCGCGGCAACAGCGGCGCGAAGTCATCTTCGACCATGTGCATGAGACGCGACATCGGCAAGCCATAGGCGACGCAGAGCTTGCCCAGCACGCTCGCCGTGGGGCTCACGGCGGCGTTCTCGAGGCGCGAGAGGGTGGCGCGGCTGACGTTGCTCAGCTTGGCGAGATCGTCGAGCGACCAGTTGCGCTCGGCGCGTAATCCGCGCAGACGCTGGGCGATGCGGCGATCGATGGCGTTGTCGTCGGCGAGCGTGTTTTCCATATTCGGGAAATTATCTCGAATATGGGAATTCGTCAACGAAACAAAAATGCGCCGAACCGGATGCGAACACGGTCCGGGCACGCTTCGCCATTGCGGAGATTCGTACACTGCGAGCGGCCGGGCCGTTTATCATAGTGGCCACCAACTAAAACCCGCCGCCAGGCTGTGCAACGGTAAGGCACACCAATCACGAGACCCGGCGGCGCATGCCGCGACATCTTCTATGAACTCCACTCCCGACGCTGTTTCCCGTCCCTCCATCCGCGCCTTGACCTTGCTTGAGGGGCGCGTGCTTGGTGTGCTCGTCGAAAAGCAGCACACCGTGCCGGATAGTTATCCGCTTTCGCTGAACGCGTTGACCTTGGGTTGCAATCAGAAAACCGGCCGCGCGCCGGTGATGAATGCGACCGAA
Source organism: Paraburkholderia sp. WS6 (assembly GCF_030464835.1). NCBI lineage: Bacteria > Pseudomonadati > Pseudomonadota > Betaproteobacteria > Burkholderiales > Burkholderiaceae > Paraburkholderia > Paraburkholderia sp. WS6. The sequence continues at coordinate 7,990 of NZ_JALQCK010000012.1, read as the reverse complement.
GCCGAGGTGCTGACCGCCATCGACGGATTGAAGCGGCTGAGCCTGGTGATGGAAGGCAGCAGCAGCCGTGTACCGCGTTTCGAACACAACATGAATCGGGTGTTGGGGTTGCCGAGCCAGTCGGCAGCGTTACTGACCACGTTGCTGTTGCGCGGTCCGCAGACCGGAGCCGAGTTGCGCTTGAACAGCGCGCGTCTGCATGGATTTGCCGACATCTCGTCGGTCGAGGCGTTTCTCGACGAACTGGCTGCCAACGATCCGCCGCGGGTGGTGAAGCTGGCCCGCACGCCGGGCGAGCGCGAAAATCGCTGGATGCATCTGCTATGCGGCGAAGTCAGCGCAAGCGATCTTGCCCAGCCGGGCGGGGACGACGAGGTCGTGCCGCTGTCGGCGTTCGAGGCGGTCAAAGCTGAACAGAAGCGGCTTGCCGACGAGGTGAGCCGGCTTCGGGTGGTGGTGCGGCGAATGGCTGCCGAATTGGGGATTGAAGTTGAAGAGCTGGGTACGGGGGATTGAAACGCGATTGGTGATTGGCGGTTGGTTTCTCGCACGCTGCGAGCGCGCGAGAAACCAGAAACTAGAACTTGTAGTTCACCGAAGCGAGCGTATTGAGCTCGAATCTTTTTTCGGTAATCGGGCTATTCGCCGCGTCGTGCTCCAGTCGCCCGAAAGTCGCGGAAACCGACCCATTCCAGTGCTTCGAAAAGTCGTAAGTCACCATGGCGTTCATATGGACGTCCCGCACACCCGCACTGGTGCTATACGTGGGCAATCCTGACGCCGCGCTCTGCTGCCCGGACACGCCGAAAAACGTCCGCGTATAAGTACCATTCGCCCAGGTGAAGCCTGGTCCCACCGAGAACAACCAGCCGCCAACCGGCGCGGATGCGACGAAATCCGTGCTGACCGTCGTCCCCTGGTGATGCCCGGCGATATCCTGGTACAACGCCACCGACCCGGTAAACGCCCACCACGTATAGTCGGCGAAGAGCTTCAGTTTCGGCCCGCCATTCACATCACCAAGTCCATGCAGGCGCGGATCGTCGGACTCCTTGCGCATCTGGAAATCGAAAGTCAGTGCAGCGCCCACGTGATAGGCAGGACCGCGCAGCACGTTCACGCCGAGCACGTCTGGGCCTTGCGAGAAAATCCGGTCGTCGTATGAGATGTCCAGCGCAGGGAACGGGAATACGCTCAACTGGCGGGACCCCGGGTACTTGGGCGTAATCACCACGCCAGGACCCACGCCGATTTTCCATTTGCTGTCGGTGGCCGCGCCGGTACTGGCGTCAGTCGTCGCGTTCGGACTTGCATCGTCCGCGTAGGCAGCGCGCGCAGCGCAAAGGCCGAGCGCAGCGGCGAGCAGCAGCGACATGCGTGCGGGTTTGCCGAACCTCAGCGTGGTATCCGCCGTCATGCGCGCTCCTTGCCAAGCGCCGCGAGTTGCCTGAGGCGTCGCGCCAGAGCCTTCGAGACGACCTGTTGTTTGCCGTCGTCGCCGCTATGGACGGCTTCGCTCTCGCGCAGAAACAGGGTGGTTTCGCGCGCGACGATTTCGCGCTCGTTGTCCGACGTAATCATGTGATACGAATCATCCAGCCAGATTGTGCGTAAAAAGGCAGCGCCGATATTCGTGGCGACAAAACGTGCGTTGCGTGGGCTCGACGTCTCATCGTCGATCGCATGGACAATCAGGCAATCGGTCTTGATGTCGCGTACCTGCGTGCGCACGCTCGCGGCGAGGCGGCTCGCCTGGTGCAATGCCGGCAATGAAATCGTCGACGGACCGACTTCGCTGAAGTCACTGCGCTGCATCGCGCGGGCGATCTTTGCACGAAGCGCTTCGTTGCGCAGGCCGAACGGCGCCTCCTCGCGGTAGCGCCAGCGTTTGCGCATCGGCGTGAAGTACGCCCAGTTGAGCAGGAAACGATACCAGGGGATCGCCCAGCCGTCGTATGAGAGCGTCAGCGACAGCAACACGAGCGACTGCGCCCCTGGACGGCGATGCGCCAGAGCCAGCGCCAGGGCCGCGCCGATCGATAGCCCGCAGATCGAGACGCGGGCAAAGCGCTCGGCCAACGCGTCGTACTCGCGCACGGCCGCCTCGAGCCACGCCTCCATCGCTTCTTCTTCCGAGCCGGCGCTGTAGCCCGGCAGGACGGGCGCGCAGGTGGTGAAGCCCTCGGCGTTCAGATAGCGGGCGAGAAAACGCAATTCGAGCGGCGAACTCGACAGGCCGTGCAACATCAGCACGGCATGATCGTCGCCGGGTAAGAAGAGACTCGTCGGTTGACTCATGGATCAGGCTCCGATCCGTAGGACGAGAAACTCGCCGGCGTGGGTGGTGAACCGTTCGCACATGCACTCGGTCAGCTTCGACGGACCATCGCCACTTTTCAGGTGCACGCGATGGCTGCCGGGCCACAGCGCCTTGCTGAGCCGCTGGATGTCGTCGGGATCGACATCGGCGAAGCGCGGGCCCGGTGCAATCTGGTTGGGCAGGCGCGGCAGCACGCCTTGCGGCTTGACGTCGTTGCCCGGCTGTAACGCGTTGCGCTCGAGCGCCTGAATGAAAATGAACGTCCTGTGGTGATGGGACAGGTGGCGCAGCAGCCGGTGTGTTTCGTCGACGCCGCGGCGTGCCAGCATGCGTTCGTTATCGTGACGCAGCAGCATTTCATAGCGCGACTGCGCAACGGACGCGATCAGTTCGGCACGAAACTGCGAGCGGCGCAGGCGTTCGATCAGCACGATGACAAGCAGCGTCACCAACGGATACGAGACCAGCAGGACGAGGTCGGCGCGATCGAATACGTCGATGGTTGCGTAGGGCGGGACGAACAGATAGTCGGCGATACCCAGGCCGAGCACCATGACGGTAAGCGCCGGGGCCAGCCCGCAAAAGTACTCGACCAGCGCCGCCGCGATATAGAACGCGGTGCCCGGCATGATCGGTCCCAGCAGCGGATGGAGCAACAGGCGTACTCCGCTCGCGATCGCCAATGCAGCGGCCGCGGTGAGCCAGACGCGGGTTCCCCGTGGTGCCCAACGACGGGCGTTTTGGACTTCCATAATCTTTTTTTTAGGGAGCGATTGCGCTTCCCGATTGAGTGTGGCAATGCGCTTTTAAGCGCAGGTCGGACGATACCATAATCGGGCGGACGCAAAGGCCCGGAAAGACGTAAATACCGGAAGGCCGGGCGGGACTATCGTGTTTGGAATCAGTGGTGGAAAAACATACCTATGGATAGGGGTATTCTCACCACCGAGCATTGTGCAGGCAATGTCCTTAAGTGACGCTTAAGTGACCCTTAAGGGCCGCAAGGCGCGGCCCTTATAGGCTGTCAGGCGCCTCAACAGGAATTGTGGTCGATTCCAGCAATTGAAACTGGATGGACAAATGACATGCTGCGGGTTCCGCGCATATACATCAGCGGCCGCGTTGCTTCAATTGAAGTTAATGCCATTTACAAATGACACAGAACATTTACGACGACCCCCGCATTCTTCGACAACTACAGTCAACTGGGTCGCTCAGGCATCGCGGCTTCGTCGCGGTTCGGCGGACAGGGTTCGCTGGGTGCGATAGAAAATGCGCGGCGGCACGTTGGGTGAATCTTCCGCGAGCCGGTCGAGTTCGTCGCGGATCGCGGTGAGATAGTGGCCATCGCGGGCATCGGCGTCACCTGCGAAGATCGCTTCCAGCCTGCGCCGCACAGCGCCATAGCGGGCCCCCGCCGCGCGATGCTTTTCCGCACGCTCCGCATATCTGAGGAAGGTTTGCAGCGCGGCTGAGACCGCCGCCGCAACGCTCACGAAGCCCACGAAGATCCTGAGCGCCGGCGAGACGGCGGTCGAAGTCAGCGACGCAAACACGGCCGTCCCCACAAACGCGGTCAATGCGGTGACCAGCCAGCCGACGCTGCGGTCCCGCGCCGATAGCAGGTCGGCCATGTCGTAATGGCTCATCTGGGATTCACGCGCGCGCCGGATCCACTTCAGCAGAAGCTGGTCTTCGTCGACCGGGGGCTCGTAGGCAGTCGGGTTCTTCATCTCGCTCATCGGGGCTGTCCAGTATCGCAAGCGTAGCGCATGCGCCTGACGATACTGTGCCACATGAGTGCGACGCGCCGAAAGCCGCGGACCTCGCCCGGATCAGCCGAGCAGGTGACGTACCCGCGGAATCACTTCTTCGGCAAAAATGCGCATGTCAGTCTCGAACGGCTGGAATTGCAACATGAATAACTCGATCCCGGCACGATGAAAATCGGCGATCCGCTGCGCGACCGTGTCATAGCTGCCGACCAGTCCAGCCGCCGTGCCGCCGTTCGAGCCCACGCGCGGCGTTTGCGCGAAGGTCTGGAACATCGCCGCCTTGGGGTCGATGTTCGATTTCTGTTGCTCGCGTAGCGGGGCATCTTTTGCGGCCAGTGCGAACAGATGGGCGAGGTGCTGATCGGCGGCCTCGCCGGACTCACGAGCGATGACGAAGGCCGACAAACCAAAACGCAGCGGCTCGTGCGGAGCGGGGCGCTTGCGGCCGGAGACATCCGCGATCAACGCTTTGACGGCGTCCAGTGGCTGGCCGTTGATGAACCACACGTCGCCCTTGTCGGCGACCAGTTCCCGCGCCGGTTCCGATTCGCCGCCCACATAGATGCGCGGACGGCTGCGAAACGGATCCGCGGGGCGCAATAGATAGTCATCCACATTAAAATGCTCGCCGCGAAAACGCGTACGCTCGCCGCGCAGCAAGGAATCCACCACTGTGATCCACTCGCGACCGTACGCATAACGCGCGTCGTGCTCCGCGAAGCCGATACCGGCGCGTTCCAGCTCAGGACGATTCCACGCGTTGACAAGATTGATCGCGAAGCGCCCGCCACTGATGTGTTCGATCTGCTGCGCCATCTTTGCCAACACCACCGGGTGATACAGATACGGCTTGATGGCGGCGATGATCTCGATGCGTTCGGTTAGCGCCGCGAGCGCGGCCGAGGCGGTCCACGCTTCGAGCTGATCGAAGTCGGGATTGTGCGGATTGATCGTATGTTGCGCGACCAGCACGGAGTCGTAGCCAAGCCGCTCGGCTTCGAGAACGAGGGCTTTGTTTCGCGCCCACGACGCGTCGTACGGTTCATCGGGGTCCTGCAGCGCGGCGCGGCTGCCATGAACCAGTGCCCAGACGCCGAAGCGGGGAGGGAGTGTCGACATAACGCAGAAATCTCCACGGTGAAAGCGTGCGCTTCAACTCGCATCAAACTTCGAATGATGAGCGATACCGCCGCCACGCGTTCCAATTTCTACCCATATCGATCGATGAAATCAGTCTTTGGCCGTGTGTCGTTCTTTTATATATTCAGCGATTCCGCATACCCACTTCACATGGATCTCGATCGATGCCCCTCGCTTTCTCCGGCTCCCGAAGCCTGCGACGCCTCTGCGTATGCCTGACGTTGATCGGCGGCGTGCTGTCGACCGACGTGGCATGCGCCAACGAAACGGTGTCGATCAGCTACCAGCGCTCATCGACGCTGTTCATTCTGTTGAAGCGAACTGGCGCCCTCGAGAAGAAGCTCAACGCGCTCGGCTATGACGTGAGCTGGCACGAGTTCTCGACTGGCCTGCTGCAGTCGCTCAACGCGGGCAGCGTCGATCTGCATGCGGATGTCGCGGATGCCTTTGCGCTCTTTACGCAGGCCGCCAATGCGCCGCTGACCTACTACGCCGAAGAGACCTCTGCGCCAACCGCCCAGGCGATTATCGTGCCGCCGGATTCGCAGATTCATTCGGTGGCGGACCTGAAGGGCAAACGCGTGGCGGTGTCCAAAGGCTCGGGCTGCAACTTCCTGTTGCTGAGCGCTTTGGCTAAAGCGGGTCTGACGATCAACGATATACAGGTGCGCTATCTGGAGGCGCCCGACGCGCTCGCCGCTTTCCGCGGCGGCAATATCGATGCATGGGCCATCTGGGACCCGTTTCTCGCGGCCCAGCAGCGTGAGGCACATGTTCGCGTGATCGCGGACGGCAGCGGCGGCGTCGCTCAATACAACCGTTTTTATACGGCGACAACGACCTTCGCTGACAAGCATCCGGATGTGCTGCGCGTCGTATTCGACGAATTGAACACGACGGGCAAGTGGGTCAAGGCGCATCCCCAGGAAGCCGCACAGATTCTCGGGCCAGTGTGGGGCAATATTCCTGAACCGACTGTCGAATTGGCGAATAGCCGTCGCAGCTATGACATCGTGCCGGTAAAACGCGATCAATTGGTCGAACAGCAGCGTATCGCCGACACGTATCGCGCCGCGGGGCTGATTCCCGCGACCTTGAAAGCGACGGACATCCGTATCTGGACGCCCTCGGCGAAGTGATCTGAGGAACCTGTTGGATCCAGCGTCGAACCAGATTCCTGCCGGGCAAAAAGTTCTAAGGCCGCGTGAGCGGCCTTAGTCGTTTTAGCGCGCCGGGTGTGCCGCGGCATAGGCGGCCACCTCTCGATGTGAAACTTTTTACAACTGAGCCGCCGCCGTGGAGACTTCCGGATTCCGCGCCACGCCAAACCTTTCCTTGTGCGCAGTTCCATTCAGATAGAAATCACCGATAGCGGCTTCGCGGATGATTGCCGGATTGTGCGACGCCAGCACACGCGCATTGCGCCAGTACCGATCGAAGCGGCGCGTCTCGCTGGTCGCCGATGCACCGCCCACTTCGAACAACAAAGTCGCCGCTTGCAGGGTTTGTTCGATGACGATCTGCTGCGCCTGGAAAGTCTGGATGTCGAGGCGCACATAGGTCTGTTCGTCAGTGCGGCCTTCCTGCCGCGCGACCGACACTTCATCGATCGCGCCGGCTAGCGAAGCGCTGATGCTCTGCGTCGAGTACGCAAGGCTTGCAAGCCGGCCGACTACCCGATGCACCAAGGGATTGTCGCGCGGGCTCGATTCACCCGGAACGCCGAAGGTTCGCGTTTTACCCTGCGTGAACGCCACCGCATCGCGCAACGCCGCGCGACTGATACCGGCAAGGTTCGCGACATGCAGTGCCTGATAGTACGCAGTAAGCAGACTGTTACGGCGTGGTTCGGAGGCGTTATATCGGCGGTACAGATTGTCGAGTGAGACCGGCACGTGATCGAAACGTGCCGTACCGCTACCGGTCAGACGCTGCCCGAAACCATCCCAATCGTCGATGCGGGCGAGGCCTTGCGTATCGGTTTTGACGAGTACGCGGACGTCGCTTTCGCCGTCATGCGCGGTAACGTCGACCCAGTCAGCGTAGAGCGTGCCTGTGGTGTAGTACTTCTCGCCGTCGAGATGCCACGCACCGTCGGTTTGGGTGAGGCGCACGCTGTTGTTGGTCACGCCGGTGCGTTCGGAAACGGCGCCGCCGATAATCTGACCTTGTGCGATACGCGTGAACCATCGGTCACGCAACGATTCATCGCCGTTTTCCAGCAGCGATTCAATAAATCCTCCGTGCACGCGCAGGATTTGCGGAAGGTTCGAGTCCGCTTCGCCGAGACGCGTGACTAACGCAAAGAACGCTTTCAGCGAGATGCCTTCGCCACCGAAGCGCCTGGGCACGCGCAGTTTGGTGTAGCCGGCTTCGCGCAGCCATTCCACCGGCGCGTAGGCCAGTTCCCGATTCTGTTCGCGTTCTACTGCACCTTCGGCGATGCGGGCGAATACAGGTGCGAAGCGTTGGGTTAGTTCGTTTTCGCCGAACGGGTCTGCTGCATCTGCGGTGGTGGGATTCGGGGATGCGTGCGATTCAGATGTTGGCATGAGTTCTCCAGAGCGGGCCGGGCGCCGAGCGCAATCTGAGAACGGTACGGGAGGGGAAGGGGGTGGGCAACCAAGTATTTGGCTGATTCTTAGAACGGGGAGTGAAATGGTTTTTTTGCCTGCGCGGCGCTTGTTTGTCTGTTTGCCTGGGCTTTGGCCTTTCCTTGTTTTGTTAGTGGTCTATTAGCGTTGCCCCTGTGCGG